>JAEUKY010000179.1 GCA_016794005.1 Rhodospirillales bacterium | reverse complement strand
GTGCCGCTGCGCATCGTGCGCGCGGCGAGATCGATGACGTAGCCGTGGCGCTCGGCCGCGGCGCGCACGCGCGCGCGCGTCTTCTGGCTGATGCGCTCGGAGCCGGCCAGGGCGCGCGAAACCGTCGCGACCGACAGGCCGAGTGCGAGAGCGAGGTCCTTCATCTTCATCTGGCGTGCCATGCGTTTCCCGGTCCGGGTCTTGCGCGGAAGTCGCGCAATCGATTGCACAAATACCCGCGGGCGACAAGCCGGATGCGGAATCGCCGCCGAACAAGGCATGATCGGACTCGATTCCGGCTCCGTCCGGTAATATCCTTCTGGGATATCGCCCTTGCACGATCCCGTCCGCGCAAACGATTGCCAATATCAACTTATTGATATTAATAATAAATACAACTATCCTTATTTATATTGACGGCAAACGATTACGCATCCATCGTGCCAGCCTTCAAGCAAGCCGCCGGGAATGTCCCGGACGGACGCACAAGGGGGGGAGAGCATGCCGACCAAGGGAATTTCGCGCCGTACGTTGCTCGCGTCGGGTACCGCCGGCGCAGCGCTTTCGGCGATCGCGGCTCCGGCCGTTCTCGCGCAGCAGAAGTTCGTCTGCCGGATGGGCCATTCCGAGGCGATCGGCTCGCCGCTGACGATGGCGTTCGAGAACTGGGCCAAGATCCTGACCGCGCAGAGCGGCGGGCGCATCGACGCGCAGCATTTCCCGGCCAGCCAGCTCGGCAGCTACACGCAGAACATCGAGCAGAACCGTCTCGGCACGATCCAGGTCACCACGGGCGGACCCGACACCGAAGAGGCCGTGGCGCCCGAGATCGCCGCGACGGGCGGCGCGCCCGGCTTCATCTTCAAGGACGAAGCGCATGTCGACAAGGTGCTGCAGGGCGAGATCGGCGCGGAAGTCTCGCGCATCGCGCGCCAGAAGACGGGCGTCGAGTTCGTCGACTACGGCGAGGTCGGCTTCCGCCACGTGCTCGCCAAGCGCCCGGTCGCGGCCCTCGGCGATCTCAGGGGCCTCAAGATCCGCGTGCCCGAGCTGAAGATCTGGGTCGATTTCTGGAAGCAGCTTGGCGCCAATCCCACGCCGCTGGCCTATGCCGAGCAGTACAGCGCGCTGTCCACCGGCCTGATCGACGCGCTCGAAGCCGACGTGTTCTCGATCAAGGGCTTCAAGTGGGGCGAGCAGGCCAAGCACATGACGCTGACGAACCACTGGTTCCTGCCCAAGGCGACGCGCGTCAACGCGCGCTGGCTCGACTCGCTGCCGGCCGAACTGCAGAAGCTCGTCCGCGACACCGCCAAGACGGTGTTCGCCGAGCAGCGCCGGCAGAACCGCGCCAATACGGCGGCCACGCTAGAAGAACTGAAGGCGTCGGGCATCACGGTGCGCACGCTTTCCGACATCCCGGCCTGGGCGAAGGCGACCGAGTCGCTGTTCGCCGAGTTCGGCGCGAAGAGCCCGGCGACCAAGACGATGATCGACAAGATCCGCGCGCTCGCCTGAGCCGCGCGGCAGGCGCGGGGAGGCGCATGGCCTCCCCGCCGCCATCCCGACGGAATTTCCCCGAAAGCAGAGCGCAGATGAACCACGAAGCGGCCGCCCCCGCGAATGCGGCGGGACGCATATCCCTGGCGCTCGACCGGACTGTCGAGGCGGTGGCGCTCGCCGCCCTCGTCGGCACGAACTTCGTGGCGCTGCTGCAGGTCTTCTGCCGTTACGTGCTCAACAGCGCGCTGAGCTGGCCCGAGGAGATGGCGCGCTTCGCGTTCGTCTGGTTCGTCTTCCTCGGTGCGGCACTCGTCACGCGCCGCGCGCGCCACATCACGATCGACATGCTGCCGCGCTCCCTGTCGCCGTCGGCGCTGCGCGCGCACGCGTTCGTGTGCCGCACGATTTCGGCCGCCTGCGCGATCTTCCTGCTCACCTGCGGCAGCAGCCTCGTTTCGCAGGCAAGCTACATCTCGCCCGCACTCCAGTGGAGCTACGCCTATCTCTATCTCGCGGTTCCGGTCGGTGCGGCGCTAGCACTCGCGTTCCTGGCGCTCGAGCCGCTTGCGGGCTTCGGCGATTCCCGCGCCGGCATCGCCGCAACGGTCTCGGGTATTGCGCTCTATTACGCGCTCGAAAGCGCCGTCGGCCATTCGTTCATCGGTTCGTTCGGCGTCGTGGCACCGCTCGTCGCGGTCGCGATCGGCCTGATGCTGGCCGGCATCCCGATCTTCGACTCGCTCGTCTTCGGTACGTTCGTCGCGTTCATGCCGCAGGGCGAGCTTGCCCTGCTGCCTGTACCCCAGGGCCTGACGAACTCGATGGACTATCTGCTGCTGTCGATCCCGTTCTTCATGCTCGCGGGCGGGCTGATGAACGTGGGCGGCATCACCGAACGCCTCGTGGCGCTCGCCTCGACCCTCGTCGGCCATTTCCGCGGCGGGCTCGCGCACGTCAACGTGCTGACGAACACGCTCATGGGCGGCGTCTCCGGCTCGTCGACCGCCGACGCCGCCGCCATCGCCAAGACGATGGTGCCCGCGATGGCCGCGCGCGGCTATCCCAAACCCTTCGGCGTGGCGCTGACCAGTTCGGGCTCGATCCTCGCGAACATGATCCCGCCCAGCCTCGGCCTCATCATCTTCGGCGCGCTTGCCAGCGTTTCGGTGGGCGCGCTGTTCACCGCCACGATCGTGCCGGGCCTGCTGATGGCGCTGACCCTGTCGATCGTCGTCCATTTCGAATGCCTGCGCCTGAAGATCGGCGATCGCAGCACCCGGTCGAGCTGGAGCGCGCGCGGCTCGGCCTTCCGCCAGGCGCTGCCCGCACTGGTGCTGCCGGTGCTGATCGTCGGCGGCATCCGCTACGGCGTGTTCTCGGCGACCGAAGCGGGCGCCGTCGCCGTGCTCTACGCGCTGGTCTGCGGACTGTGGATCTACCGGACGGCGAACGGCAGATCGCTTCTCAACGCGCTGCGCGAGGCGGTGATCGAGACGACGACCGTGCTGGCTGTCATCGCGGCGTCGGCCCCTTTCGCCTACGCGCTGATCATCGAACAGGTTCCGCAGAAGATGACGCTGGCGCTGGGCACGCTGTCGTCGAGCTGGGTGCTGCTGCTCCTCGCGATCAACCTGTTCCTGCTCTTCGTCGGGCTGGCGATGGAGATGATCGCCTCGATGGTCATCCTCGTGCCGCTGCTCGTGCCCGTGCTGAAGGCGGCGAACGTCGATCTCGTGCATTTCGGCGTGATCATGGTCGCCAACCTGTGCATCGGCGCGCTGACGCCGCCGCTCGCCGTCCTCGTCTTCACGGCCGCACAGGTCACGAACACGCCGATCCATCTCGCCTATCGCGCCTGCTGGCCGTTCATGTTCGGGCTGCTGGTGTGGCTTGCCGTGATCACGTTCGTGCCGGCCCTCAGCCTCGTGCCCGTGCGCATCTTCGGGATCTGACGCGATGGCGGGCGCCTTCACGCTGACCGACGACGCGCTCGCCCTGCCGCCGGGCGCCATCGCGCGCACGCACCGCCAGATCCTGCGCCATCGCGGCCGGCCGGTGCTCGGCCTCACGCAGGGGCGCATGCGGCCCTACGCCTACCCGGTCTTCACGCCGGCGGGCTTCGCGGTCAGTTCGGAAAGCCCGGCCGATCATCCGCACCACAATTCCCTGTGGATCGCGGCCGACCACATGCATGCGCGTTTCCCGGTCGGCGGCGACCGCTACGAGGAGTACACGTACAACTTCTATGTCGACGAGACCTTCCAGGGCCGCGCACCCGGCACGCTGCAGCTCAAGTCGACGGCGCTGACGCACGACGCGGCGGGCTCGGCCGTGCTGGCGCAGGACGTCGAATGGCGCGGCCCGGTCGAGTGGGGCGCCGCCGGCGGTCGGCTCGTCGCGCGCGAGGAACGCCGCCTGACCGTGCGCGTCGCGGGCCGTGCAAACGTCATCGACGTCGACTCCACGCTGCATGCCGAAGGCTGGGACATCGCCATCGGCCCCACGCGGCACGCCTATTTCAACGTACGCGTCGCCGACAGCATGGTCGTCTCGCTCGGCGGGACGGTGCGCGACGATCGCGGCCGGACGGGCGGCGAGGCGATCAGCGGCACGGGTGCGAGCTGGGTCGATTTCGCCGGTCCCGTCGGCGGCGGGAATATCGCGGGCATGGCGGTGTTCCCCGATCCGCGCGACCACGAGGAAGCGTCGTGGTTCGTCGCCGACTGGGGCGTGGTCAGCGTCGGCGCGTTCCGCCTGCGCCAGCGCCTGCTGCGCAAGGGCGAACCGGTGCGCGCGCGCTATCGCGTGGTCGCCTACGACGGTGCCGCGAGCGATGCCGACATCCGCGCGTGGCACGCCGAATTCCTGGCCGGGAAATGAAGGCGGTCCTTCCCTACGACGCGTCGCCGGCGGTGCGCCGCGCGGTCGAGGGCGTCGATCTCGATATCGCGATCCTCGACGAGCGCGACGCGCAGGGACTGAAGCGCGAGCTTGCCGACGCGCACGTACTCCTGCAGGTGCTCGCCCCGGTGACGGCGGCGATCCTGGATGCCGCCCCGTCGCTGAAACTCGTCCAGAAGATCGGCGTTGGCGTCGACGCGATCGACCGCGCGCATGCGACGCGCAAGGGTATTGCCGTCTGCAACATGCCCGGAACCAATACGGCCGCCGTCGCGGAACTCGCGCTCGGCCTGATGCTGGCGTGTCTGCGGCGCATCGTGCCGATCGACGCGGCCTTGCGCGCGGGCAACGGCTGGCCGGCGGCCGAAGCGCATCTCGACGCGGCGGCCGAGATCGACGGCGCGTGCGTCGGGCTGGTCGGCTACGGTGCGGTCGCGCGCCGCCTGTCCGGCGTGCTGCGTGCGATGGGAGCGAACGTGATCGCGCATTCGCCGCGCGCGCGCGAAGCCGACGTCGAGCTCGTGCCGCTCGACGAACTTCTGGCACGCGCCGACATCGTGTCGCTGCACGTGCCGCTCGCACCCGACACGCGCAACCTGCTCGATGCCGGGCGCATCGCGCGCCTGAAGCGCGGGGCGGTGATCGTCAACACCGCGCGCGGGCCGCTGATCGACGAGGCGGCACTGGTCGAAGCCCTGCGCAGCGGCCATGTCGCCGCCGCCGGCCTCGACGTGTTCGCCGAGGAACCCGTGCGCGCCGGCAATCCGCTTTTCGCGTTGCCCAACGTCGTCGTCACGCCGCATATCGCATGGATGACAGCCGGCACGTGGAAGCGCAGCATGGCGGTCGTGGTCGAGAACTGCCGGCGGCTTTCCGCGGGCGAACCGCTGCTGCATCGCGTTTCATGACGTCCGAACCCGACCTGATGCCGACCGACGCCATCGCCGCCCTGCTGCGCAGGGGCGGGCTCGTGCCCGCCGGAATCGAACCGATTTTCGTTCCGCTTACCGGCGGCGTGGCGTCCGATATCTGGCGCGTCGACGCGGGGCAGCGCAGCTTCGCGGTCAAGCGCGCTTTGCCCAAGCTGCGCGTCGCGGCCGACTGGCGAGCACCCGTCAGCCGCAATGCGGCGGAGGCCGACTGGCTGCGCATCGCGGCACGCCTCGTGCCGGGTTGCGTGCCCGAGATCCTGTTCCACGATCCGGCATCCGGTCTGTTCGCGATGGACTTCCTGCCGCCGGAGAGCTTCCCCGTGTGGAAGGCCCAGCTTCGCGACGGCAAGGTCGACGTCGCGTTCGCGAGCTCCGTCGGCCGGGCGCTGGCGCGCATCCATGCGGCGACCGCCGGCGACGGCGAGGTCGCGAAGCGCTTCGCGCTGGACGACACGTTCCATGCGATCCGGCTCGAGCCCTATCTGGAAGCCACCGCGCGCAAGCATCCGGCGGTCGCCGACCGGCTCTTCGCCCTGTCGCGCGGCACGCTCGGCCGCCATCAGGCGCTCGTGCACGGCGACGTCAGTCCGAAGAACATCCTCGTCGGGCCGAAGGGACCTGTCTTCCTCGACGCCGAATGCGCCTGGTACGGCGATCCGGCCTTCGACCTCGCCTTCTGCCTCAACCATCTGCTGCTCAAATGCGTCTGGAACCCGGGTGCCGCGACGGCGCTGCTGGCCTCGTTCGACGCGCTGAAGGACGCCTACGCAGGTACCGAGACCCAGACGCGCGCGGCGCATCTGCTGCCGGCGCTGATGCTGGCGCGCATCGACGGCAAGTCGCCGGTCGAATATATCGTGCGGGACGAGGATCGCGATCTGGTGCGGGGCGTCGCCCTGCCGCTCGTCGCGAATCCGCCCGTTTCCCTTGATGCCGTCCGCGACGCGTGGGCGGCACGGCTTTCGCGGACGCAACGGAGCGGACCATGACGAAGATCGCATCGGTGCATGGGCGGCGCGTGTGGGATTCGCGCGGCCGTCCGACGGTCGAGGCGGAAGTGATCCTCGCGAGCGGTGCCGTCGGCCGCGCGATCGCGCCCGCGGGCGCTTCGATGGGAACGGGCGAAGCCGCCGACCTGCGCGACGGCGGGACGACCTTCGAAGGGCTCGACGTGGTCAAGGCCGTGGCCAATGTCGACGGCGAGATTGCGGCGGCCCTGCGCGGTCGCGATGCGTCGGACCAGGCGGCGGTCGACGACGCGCTGATCGCACTCGACGGCACGGCGCAGAAGAAACGTCTGGGCGGCAACGCGGTGATCGCCGTGTCGATGGCCGTCCTTCATGCCGCGGCGGCGGACGCGGGCATGCCGCTGTTCGCGCATCTGGCGAAAGGACGCCCGATGCGCATCCCGGTGCCGGAAATCCAGATCTTCGGCGGCGGCGCCCATGCCGGGCGGCGCGTCGACGTGCAGGATTTCCTGGTGATGTGCCCGTCGGCCCGCAGCTTCGCCGAAGCGCTCGACCGCACGGCGGAGGTCTACCACGCCGCGCGCCGCCTGCTGCGCGAGACCGGCCGCACGCAGGGCGTGGCCGACGAGGGCGGCCACTGGCCGGCCTTCGCGACGAACGAGGAGGGCCTCGACCTGCTCGTGCAGTCGATCGAGAAGGCCGGCTACACGCCGGGCGACGAGGTGCATATAGCACTCGATATCGCCGCCTCCGATTTCGGCCGCAACGGGCGCTACAGGCTGGGACTGGAGAAGCGCGAGCTCGACAGCGACGCGATGTGCGAGATGATGGTGCGCTGGGTCGAGCGCTACCCGATCCTGTCGATCGAGGATCCGCTCGCCGAGGACGATCCGGAGGGTTTCCGGAAATTTACGGCGGCCGTCGGGCACCGCGTGCAGGTCGTCGGCGACGACCTGCTGGTGACCGATCCGGACCGCGTGACGGACGCCGCACGCCGCAAGCTCGTCAACTGCGCGCTGATCAAGCCCAACCAGATCGGCACGATCACGCAGACGCTCGCCGCTCTCGAAGCGGCGAACGCCGGGAAGATCTCGGCGATCGTCTCGGCCCGCTCGGGCGAGACCGAGGACACGACGATCGCGCATCTGGCGGTCGGCTGGAACGCCGGCCAGTTCAAGGTCGGCTCGATCACGCGCGGCGAGCGCACGGCGAAGTGGAACGAGATGCTGCGTCTCGAAGAACGCCTCGCCGGCAAGGCCGTCTTCGCCGGCTGGTCGGCGCTGCCCGTCGTCCGGAACTGAGGAAACGCCGACATGCGCATCGTCCGCTACGCCGACCCCGATATACGCCACGGCATCCTCGAACGCGACGGCACGATCCGCCAGCTCGCCGGTTCGCCGTTCGAAAGCCTCGCGCCGAACGGGAAGGTCGTGCGGCTCGCCGACGTCCGCCTGCTGGCCCCGGTCGTGCCGCGCAACATCTACGGTGCCGGCCTCAACTACGTGAACCATGCGCGCGAGATGAACCTGCCGCTGCCGGCGGTGCCCATGCTGTTCATGAAGCCGGCTTCGGCCGTGATCGGGCCGGATGCGCCGATCGTCTATCCGCGCGAGGGCGAGAACGTGCATTTCGAGGCCGAGGTCGCCGTCGTGATCGGCAAGGGCGGACGGCGCATTTCCGAGGCGAAGGCCCGCGAACATATCCTGGGTTACACCTGCGGCAACGACGTCAGCGAGCGCACGATCCAGGCGGCCGAGATGAAGCAGGGCTGCCTCGTCATCGGCAAGGCGTTCGACAGCTTCAACCCGCTGGGCCCGGCCATCGAGACGGATCTGGATCCGGCGGACATCGAGATCATCGCGCGCGTCAACGGCGTCGAGCGCCAGCATTCCAACACGTCCGATCTGGTCTATTCCGTGGCGCGGCTCGTGTCGCATATCAGCAGCGCCATCACGCTGCTGCCGGGCGACGTGATCATGACCGGCACGCCGTCGGGCGTGGGGCCCGTCAAGCCCGGCGACGTGGTCGAGATCGAGATCCCGCAGGTCGGCATCCTGCGCAATCCGGTGGTTGCCGAGGCCGCCGGACAGACGGGAAGGAGTGTTGCGTGAAGAAGATCGAAGGTCGCCCGGTGCGCATGGCCGTCGTCGGCATCGGCATGGCGTCGAAGCCGCACGCGCTCGCCCTCAAGGATCTCGCCGACGGGCGCGTCGAGGTCGCTTGCGTCTATTCGCGCGACGCGGCGCGCCGGCAGGCGTTCGCCGAAGCCAACGGCTGGAAGGCGGCGGGAAGCCTCGAAGCGATCGCGGCCGATCCGGCGGTCGATGCGGTGCTGCTTCTGACCCCGCCCAACGCGCGGGTCGAGGCGGTGCGTCTGTTCGCGTCTGCGGGCAAGCAGATCCTGATGGAAAAGCCGGTCGAGCGCACGACGAAGGCCGCCGAAGAGATCGTCGCGATCGCCGAGGGCGCCAAGATCGCGCTGGGCATCGTGTTCCAGCACCGGCTGCGCCCCGCCTCGCTGTCGCTGAAGGCGCTGCTCGAAAGCGGCCGTCTCGGCAGGATCGGCCTCGTCCGGCTCGACGTGCCGTGGTGGCGGCCGCAGACCTATTACGACGAGCCCGGGCGCGGCACGCTCGCGCGCGACGGCGGCGGCGTGCTGATCTCGCAGGCGATCCACGCGCTCGACCTGATGCTCTCGCTGCTCGGCCCGGTCGACGAGGTGCAGGCGATGGCCGGTACGACCAGCCTGCATCGTATGGAGACCGAAGACTTCGCCGCCGCCGGCGTGCGGTTCCGCTCCGGCGCGTCCGGCTCGATCGTGGCGACGACGGCGGCCTATCCGGGCGATTCCGAAACGCTGGCGATCCATGCCGAACGGGGGACCGCGATCTTCCGCGGCGGCAGCCTGTCGGTCTCGTGGCGCGACGGCCGGGTCGAGGAATTCGGCCAGAAGCAGGCGACCGGCGGCGGCGCCGATCCGATGGCGTTCGACCACGGCGCGCATCGCGCGGTGATCGAGGATTTCGCCGCGTCGGTCGCGGCCGGCCGCGCCTCGTCGATCACCGGGCGTTCGGCGCTGGAGGTGCACCGGCTGATCGACGCGATCCTCGGTTCCTCGCGCACCGGAACGCGGGTCCGCGTCGTATGAGTACGGGCGGCAGGCTTCGCATCGGCGTTCTCGGCATCGACCATCGCCATATCTACGGCATGCTGCAGGGCATGCTCGACGTCGGCTGCGAAGCCGTCGCCTGGTGGACCGAAGGCGACCCGATTCCGGCCACCGGCTTCCGCGAGCGCTTTCCGAACCTGCCGCACGTCGCCGACAAGCGCGCGATCCTCGAGGACGCGTCGATCGATCTCGTTCTCATCGCTTGCGTTCCGTCGGCGCGCGCCGATCTCGCCATCGCCGCGATGGCGAACGGCAAGGACGTCATGGTCGACAAGCCGGGCTGCGTGTCGGCGGCACAGCTTGCCGCCCTGCGCCGCGCGGTTGCCGACACGGGCCGCATCTGGTCGGTCAATTTCTCAGAACGATTCGAAGTGCCGGCCGTGACGATGGCGGCCGATCTCGTCGCGGCCGGCGCCATCGGGCGCGTCGTGCAGACGGTCGGGTTGGGCCCGCACAGGCACAACGCGCATCTGCGCCCGGCCTGGTTCTACGAGCGCTCGGCGCATGGCGGCATCCTGTGCGACATCGGCTCGCACCAGATCGACCAGTTCCTGTTCTTCACCGGCTCGACGACGGCCGAGATCGTATCGGCCGACAGCGACAACTACGCCAATCCCGCGCATCCGGGCTTCGAGGATTTCGGCGAGATCGTGCTGAAAAGCGAGCGCGGCCGCGGGTATATCCGCGTCGACTGGTACACGCCCGACGCGCTCCCCACCTGGGGCGACGGGCGGCTCGTGCTGCTCGGCACCGAAGGCACCATCGAGCTTCGCAAGTACGTCGACGTCGGCGGGGTGCCGGGCACCGACCATCTGTTCCTGGTCAACGGCAAGCGCTGCGAGCGGATCGACGCCTCGCGCGCCGGAATGCCTTATTTCGCGCGGCTCGCCGCCGACATCCGCGCACGCACCCAGACCGCGATGGTCCAGTCGCACGCGTTCGCGGTAATGGAACTCGCGCTCGCCGCACAGGCGATGGCGGACGCGAAACGGCGCTAGCCGCCCTTTGCGCCCTCGAGGAAACCGAGGATCGCCTTCTGGAAATTGTTGGCGATGCCCACGCCCTGCTGGGCCAGCTCGATGCGCGCGCGGGCGGCCATCGCCTGCGCCTGCGCCTTGCCGATGTCCGCGTCGGCCAGCGCGCCCAGCCCGCCGACGATCGCGTCCATCGACACGCGCGCGTTCTGCGCGACCGATGCGAGCGTGCGCGCGCGCTCGGCGTAGTAGCCCATGTGGACGCCGACCAGCTCCTGCGCATAGTCGATGGCGGTCAAGGCCGTCGCGGTCGGCGTGATCGACCACGGATCGAGTCCCAACCCGGTCGCCGTCGCGTCGATCGTGCGGATCCGCGTCTGGTTGCCCTGCGGATCGGCGATGACCTGATAGCTGCCGGTCGGCAGCGCGCTGGGCGCGCCGACGAGCGTGGGCGTGACGAACTCGAGCGTGTAGGCCCATGCCGTGCCGACCGAACCGCCGTCCATCACCACGTCGATGCTGGCGGGTGCCCCGCCGCCGTAGTTGAAGGTCAGCACACCCTGGCCCGACACGAGCCCGCCGGTCGTGGCGACGGTACCGCCGTTGTACTCGAGCGATGCCCCGTCGGGCGCCCCGTACATTTCGTAGCGCAGGACGACGGTGCCGGGCGTGCCGGCCGGCAGCGGATAGGTCGTGCTGCTGAGGCCGAAACCGCCCGCCGAGTTCGCCGGCGCGCCGAGCGAAACGCTGCCCGTGCCGGGATCGGTCGACGAACCGATGTCGGCCTGCGAGAGCAGGTTCGTACCGTTGACCGTCGATGTCGAGACGACCGAATCGATCTGGGCGAGAAGCTGGTCCGCTTCGTTGCTGTAGATCGCCTGCTGGGTCGGTCCCGTCGCGCCGGCATAGGCGATGACCGTCGCCTTCAGCCGGTTGAGCAGATCCGAGATCGTCTTGAGACCGGTGGAAGCGCCGGTCACCGCGGCGGTCGCGGGGCCCTGGGCGCGCATGACTTCTTCCCAGCTCTGGACGTCGGCGCGGAGCTGCTGGGAAACGGCGAAAATCGCGGCATCGTCGGACGCGTCCGCGACCTCAAGCCCGGTCTGCAGCCGCTTCTCGGCCCGGTCCGCCACCGCCCGCGCCATATTGAGTGAGCCGAGCGCCGAATAGAGCTGCGCGTTCGTATTGACGGAATTCGACATGCTCGCTCCGATCAGGGACGCGATTCCGCAATTGTCCTATATAGTCTTATACAACCCTGAAATCGTCAAATGCAGGGGCCGAAGGCCGCCCGATCAGGGTATCCGAGAAGGGAATTGGCGCGCCCGGCGCGACTCGAACGCGCGACCTTCAGCTTCGGAGGCTGACACTCTATCCAACTGAGCTACGGGCGCTCACCGGGCGGGAACCTAGCGGAAAGCCCCCGGGGACGCAATCGGGCCGGAATCAGGC
>JAEUKY010000084.1 GCA_016794005.1 Rhodospirillales bacterium | reverse complement strand
AACTTCCATGGCGGCGAAGAAGAAGACCAGGAAGAAAGCAGCCTTCCGATTCAAGATGACCGCGCGCGGCCCTGCCGCCGTGGCCGGCAAGCAGCTTCGCGGCGGCTGCCCGCGCAGGCTCCTCGACCCGATCGAGATCGCCAGCCGCGACGAGATCGCCGCGTTGCAGACCAGGCGCCTCAAATGGACGCTGGCGCACGCCTACAAGAACGTCCCGCTCTACCGGAAGAAGTTCGACGATGCCGGCGTGCAT
Source organism: Rhodospirillales bacterium (assembly GCA_016794005.1). Lineage (GTDB taxonomy): Bacteria > Pseudomonadota > Alphaproteobacteria > CACIAM-22H2 > CACIAM-22H2 > Tagaea. The sequence goes on along the minus strand of JAEUKY010000084.1, from coordinate 4,610 downwards.
CCGTCGGATTTCCGCCGGCTCGAAGACCTCGCGATCTTCCCCTTCACCACGAAGGACGACCTGCGCAAGGCCTATCCGTTCGGCATGTTCGCGATCCCGCGCGAGAAATGCGTGCGCATCCACGCCTCGTCCGGCACCACCGGCAAGCCGACGGTCGTCGGCTACAGCCGGGCCGACATCGCGAACTGGGCCGCCCTCGTCGCGCGTTCGATCCGCGCGTCGGGCGGGCTGCCGGGCGACCTGCTGCACGTCGCGTACGGCTACGGCCTGTTCACCGGCGGGCTGGGCGCGCATTACGGCGGCGAGGCGCTGGGTTGCACCGTGATCCCGATGTCGGGCGGGCAGACCGAGAAGCAGGTCCAACTGATCGCCGATTTCAAACCGCAGCTGATCATGGTGACGCCCAGCTACATGCTGGCCATCGCCGACGAATTCGAGAAGCAGGGGCTCGACCCGCGCCGGTCTTCGCTGCTGGTCGGCATCCACGGGGCGGAGCCGTGGACCGATTCGATGCGCAAGGAGATCGAGACGCGCTTCGCGATGGACGCGCTCGACATCTACGGCCTGTCGGAGGTGATGGGCCCGGGCGTTGCCAACGAATGCATCGAGACGAAGGACGGGCCGACGGTCTGGGAAGACCATTTCTATCCCGAGATCGTCGAGCCCGTGACCGGCACGCCGCTGCCCGACGGCGACATGGGCGAGCTTGCCTTCACGACGCTGACGAAGGAGGCGTTCCCCGTCGTGCGCTACCGCACGCGCGACCTGACGACGCTGCTGCCGGGCACGGCGCGTTCGATGCGGCGCATGGCGCGCATCACCGGGCGCAGCGACGACATGATGATCGTGCGCGGCGTCAACGTGTTTCCCACGCAGATCGAGGAGCTGATCCTGAAGGACCGGCATCTGTCGCCGCACTACGTGCTGGAGCTGCGCCGCGACGGCCGCCTCGACACGCTCGACATCGTCGTCGAACCGAAGCCGGAACACGCCGGCGACCCGACGGCACTGGGACAAGCTGCCGCATTGCTGGTGCAGAACGTGAAGGCCTATATCGGGGTGACGGCCGGCGTGACGATCGCGCAGGTGGGCCAGGTCGCCCGCTCGATCGGCAAGGCCAGGCGGGTCATCGACCTGCGGCCGAAGGAATGAGCTTCGCCTACCCGAACTACGGTTTCGTCCCGACGCCGGACCTGACGGCGAAAGGGCCCGTCCCGCATCCGGTCGTCGTGATCGGTGCCGGGCCCGTGGGGCTTTCGCTCGCCATCGACCTTGCGCTGCGCGGCACGAAAGTGGTGCTGCTCGACGAGGATTCGACGGTCTCGCAAGGTTCGCGCGGCATCTGCTACGCCAAGCGCACGCTCGAGATCCTCGACCGTCTGGGCTGTGCGGCCCCCGTCGTCGGCAAGGGCGTGACGTGGCAGGTCGGCAAGGTGTTCTTCGCCGACGAGCAGGTCTATTCCTTCGACCTGCTGCCCGAGGGCGGCCACCGCTTCCCGGCCTTCGTCAATCTCCAGCAATACTGGCTGGAGAAGTTCCTCGTCGATCGCGCACTCGAACTGCCGCTCGTCGACCTGCGCTGGCGCAGCAAGGTGACGGACGTGAAGTCGCACGCCGATCATGTGGCGCTGACGGTCGACACGCCGCGCGGCGGCTACGCGATCCGGGCCGACTGGGTCGTCGCGTGCGACGGGGCGCGCAGCCCGACGCGCAAGGCACTGGGCCTCGATTTCCGCGGCCGCGTGTTCGAGGACCGTTTCCTGATCGCCGACGTGCGCATGAAGGCGGCCTTCCCGACCGAGCGCTGGTTCTGGTTCGAGCCGCCGTTCCACGAAGGCGGCTCGACGCTGCTGCACAGGCAGCCCGACGATCTGTGGCGCATCGATTTCCAGCTCGGCTGGGGAGCGGATCCCGAAAAGGAGAAGGACCCCGCGCGCGTGCGCGAACGCGTGCGCGCGATGCTGGGGCCGGGCGTGGAATTCGATCTCGAATGGGTCAGCGTCTACACGTTCCAGTGCCGGCGCATCGAGCGTTTCCGCCACGGCCGCGTGCTGTTCGCGGGCGACGCGGCGCACCAGGTCAGCCCGTTCGGGGCGCGGGGCGCGAACTCGGGCGTACAGGATGCCGACAATCTCGGCTGGAAGCTTGCCCTCGTCGCCGCCGGTGCGGCACCCGCAGCACTGCTCGACAGCTACGATGCCGAGCGCGCGGAAGCCGCCGACGAGAACATCCTGAATTCCACCCGCGCCACCGACTTCATCACGCCGAAGAACGCGGCCGCACGCCTGTTCCGCGACGCCACGCTGGAGCTCGCCCGCGACCACGCCTTCGCGCGGCGGCTCGTGAACTCGGGCCGCCTTTCCGTGCCGACGCACCATGCGGCCTCGCCGCTCTCCACGCCCGACATCGACGCGTTCGACGGCGGCGTGGCGCCGGGCTCGCCTGCGCTCGATGCGCCCGACGGCGAGGGCTGGCTGCTCGACCGGCTGAAAGGCGGGTTCACGCTCCTGCAGTTCGGCGGCGAAGCGCACGCGCGCGCAAGCGTCGTTCCGCCGGACCGCATCCAGGCCTGGCAGCGCTACGACGCGAAGCCCGGCACGGTCTACCTGTTCCGCCCCGACCAGCATGTCTGCTGGCGCGCGCGAAGCTTCGACGCGGCCGCGTTCGAAGCGGCCCTCGCGCGCGCAGCCGCAACGGAGACGAAAGCATGAGCACGCTGCGCACCGATCCCGGCACGGCCGATCCCGACGCGCTCTACGCCGCTCTCGTCGACGCGCACCGCGACCTCGACGAAGCCGCCTCGGCCAAGGTCAACGCGAAGCTCGTGCTGCTGCTGGCCAACCATGTCGGCGATCTTGCCGTCGTGCGCGAGGCGATCGCGGCGGCAAGGGCTTGATTCGATTGAATGTAGTACGTGTGGCGTAATATACGTCACATATGATAAAGAGTTTCCGGGACGGAGATACGCAAGCGTTGTTCGCCGGCGAGGTGCCGCGACGCTTTCGCGGCATCGCCGAAATCGCGAGGCGCAAGCTCGACATGATCGACTACGCGACCCGCCTCGACGACCTCGCGCGGCCGCCGGGAAACAGGCTTGAGGCGCTTCGGGGCGACCGGAAGGGCCGGTACTCGATCCGGATCAACGGCCAGTGGCGGATATGCTTCGCCTGGTCGGGCGGCGCGATCGAGGTCGAGATCGTCGACTATCACTGAACTTCGGAGAACGAGCATGGCCCGCAACCGCGTCCGCACTTCCCCCGGTGAAATCCTCCGCGAGGAGTTCCTGCGCCCGGCGGGCCTTTCGGCAAACGCGCTGGCACTCGCGTTGCGCGTGCCCGCGAACCGGATCACCGGAATCCTGAACGGCACGCGGGCGATGAGCGCCGACACGGCATTGCGGCTCGCGCGCTATTTCGGCATGTCCGCGCAGTTCTGGCTCAACGCGCAGGCGGCCCACGACCTGTCGAAGGCCGAGAGGGAAACCGGTGCCGCCATCGCACGCGACGTCCGGCCAAGAGCTGCGTGAGGCTGCGGCCGTCGTGCGTGAGGCGATCGCGGCGGCTCGGCGCTAGTACGGCAGGACGAGGGTGCCGGCGACGACGGGGTGGGCGGCGATATAGGCGTTCTGGATCGCCAGCGCTTCGGCGACCGCACCCTTCAGCGGCGAGAAGCCGTTGCGCACCGACATGATCTCGACCAGCCGCTTCAGCTGCTCGGCCTGCCGCGCGTCGGGTGTCAGATGCCCGAGGCCGGTCGCGTCGAAATCGATCCGCCCGTTGTCGGCGACCTTGAACAGCGCCGGTCCCTGCAGGCCCGCCGTCAGCGCCGCGTTGCCGGCCTTCGTCGCGGCCGCGCGCACTTCGCGGCGCCGGTGCTCGAGCTGCGACTGCGCGGTAAAGATCGCCAGCCGATTGCTCATCTCGTTGAACCGCTCGAACGCCTCGATCCGTTCGCTCTTCGACGCGGCGAACCGCATGCTCCAGCCTGCCGCGGCGGATTCATTTCCCGCTTCACGGGCTGCAAGCTCGCGCGGCATGCTCGCTTCGTGGCGATCCGCGCAGTCGGTCCATTGATCGATTCGCATGCGTTGGCGTTCTAATGCGGCAAGGTCCGCAAGATAGCGCTTCGCAATTTCACTCAGTTCCAGTCTGTCTTCGCCTTCAGTTGGAATTTTTGTGGGATCGACGTCGCCGTACTTCTCAACGAACGCTGTCTTTAGAGCATCGTAGGCCGATTGGGCGCGTACGGCGGCGGCGCGCAGCCCCCGCAACGTTTCCATATCTTCATTTCTTTGCTGCACCAGCCCCTTGGCTTCCGACGACCGCCGGATCATCTCGCCGGCGAGATCGCCGACATAGACCGACCGCGCATCGCCGGGCTGGACCGGTACGTCCGACACATAGGCGTTGGGGCGATTCGCGTTCGGCCGCTCGTAGCGGAACTCGGCCGGGCGATAGTAATTCGACGATTGCCAATAGGCGTTCAGGTCGATCATCGGGCTTCTCCCGCATGGATACGCAGCTCTTCTCGCGCGTATCTTCATCATATCGGCAATTTTAGGTTCGTCAAGCTGCGTGAGCCGGCCGGCGATCTCGTCCTACATTCGACAA
>JAEUKY010000070.1 GCA_016794005.1 Rhodospirillales bacterium | reverse complement strand
CTTCTTTCCGCCCGGCCACCAGTGGTTCGGCAATCCGAAGTTCAAGCTCAAGCAGGACGTGGCCGAGGCCAAGAAGCTGATGGCCGAAGCCGGCTTCGGCCCCGGCAAGCCGCTGGAGACCAAGATCCTGATAGCACCCTCCGGCTCCGGCCAGATGCAGCCGCTACCGATGAACGAGCTCGTCCAGCAGAACCTCGCCGACGTCGGCATCAAGGTGACGTTCGAGGTCGTCGACTGGAACACGCTCATCAACATCTGGCGCGCGGGCGCCAAGCACGAGTCCTCGCGCGGCGCCACGGGCATGAACTACACGTACTTCATCCAGGATCCGTTCACCGGATTCATCCGGCACCTGCAGGGCTCGCTGGCCCCGCCGGCCGGCACCAACTGGGGCCACTACGCCGATCCGGCGATGGACGCGCTGTTCGACAAGGTCCGCAACACGTTCGACGCGGCCGAGCAGACGAAGGTGCTCCAGGCGATCCACGAGAAGTACGTCGACGACGTGCTGTTCCTGATGGTCACGCACGACGTCAATCCGCGCGCGATGAGCCCGCGCGTGAAGGGCTTCGTGCAGGCGCAGAACTGGTTTCAGGATTTCTCGCCGATCTTCATGGCGCGCTAGCCCCGCACTATCCCCGCACTTCCCCCTGATCCGGAGTGGACATCGTATGAAAACCAGAGTTCTTGCCGCCGCGGCGCTTGGCGTCGGCCTTCTCGCCGCTCTCCAGCCGGCGGTCGGGCAGACGGTTCTGCGGATCGGAATGACCGCCGCCGACATCCCGCGCACGCTCGGCCAGCCCGATCAGGGCTTCGAAGGCAACCGTTTCACCGGTCTCACGATGTACGACGCGCTCGTGCTGTGGGACCTGTCGAGCGCGGAGAAGCCCTCGGTCCTTGTCCCCGGCCTCGCGACCGAGTGGTCGGCCGATGCCGCGGACCGGACCAAATGGACCTTCAAGCTGCGTTCGGGCGTCAGGTTCCACGACGGAAGCGCGTTCGACGCCGACGCCATCGTCTGGAACGTGCGCAAGGTGCTCGACAAGGAGGCACCGCACTTCGACGCGAGCCAGGTCGGCGTGACCGCCAGCCGCATGCCGACCCTGCGCAGCGCCCGAAAGATCGACGCGCTGACGGTCGAACTGACGACGAGCGAGCCGGACTCATTCCTGCCGATCAATCTCACCAACCTGTTCATCGCCAGCCCTGCGCATTGGGCGGCCAAGCTCGCCGCGGTTCCGGCAAGCGTGACCGACGCGGGCGAGCGCGCCAAACAGGCATGGACCGCCTTCGCGGCCGACGCGTCCGGGACCGGTCCGTGGAAGATGGCCCGCTTCGTGCCGCGCGAGCGGCTCGAACTCGTCAAGAACGACGCCTACTGGAACGCCGCGCGCGTGCCGAAGGTCGACCGCATGGTCCTGCTGCCGATGCCGGAGGCCAACGCGCGCACCGCGGCGCTGCTCGCCGGGCAGATCGACTGGGCCGAAGCGCCGTCGCCCGACGCCGTCGCGCAGATCAAATCGCGCGGATTCCAGATCTACGCCAACCAGCAGCCGCACGTGTGGCCGTGGCAGTTCTCGATGATCGAGGGTTCGCCCTGGACCGACAAGCGCGTGCGCCAGGCGGCCAACCTGTGCGTCAACCGCACCGACATGAAGCAGCTTCTCGGCGGCCTGATGGCCGAGGCCGTGGGCTCGGTGCCGCCCGGCCATCCGTGGTGGGGCAATCCCGAGTTCAAGATCGGCTACCGGCCGGACGAGGCCAAGCGCATGATGGCCGCCGCCGGCCATTCGGCGCAGAAGCCGCTCAAGGTCAAGATCCAGGTCTCGGCTTCGGGCTCCGGCCAGATGCAGCCGCTGCCGATGAACGAGTACCTCCAGCAGGCGCTGCGCGAGTGCTACTTCGACGTCGAGCTCGACGTGATCGAGTGGAACACGCTGTTCACGAACTGGCGCCTCGGCGCCAAGGACGCGTCGGCGCGCGGCGCGCATGCGACGAACGTCTCCTTCGCCGCGATGGACCCGTTCTTCGCCTTCGTGCGCTTCGTCGAAAGCAAGATGGCACCGCCGGTGTCGAACAACTGGGGCTTCGTCAACGATCCGGAGTTCGACCGCCTCGTCGCGAAAGCCCGGACGACGTTCGACGCCGCCGGCCGCGACGCGGCACTCGCCGAGCTCCACAAGCGGATCGTCGACGAGACGGTGTTCCTGTGGGTCGCGCACGACGTGGGGCCGCGCGCGATGAGCCCGAAGATCAAGGGCTTCGTTCCGCCGCAGAGCTGGTTCGTCGACTTCTCGCCGATCACGATGAACTGACGAGGACGGGCGCGGGCCGTCATCGACGGTTCGCGCCCCTTCGCGCCCGATGCTCGAGTATCTCCTCAAGCGCATCTTCTACGTCGTGCCGATCGGGCTGGGCGTGAGCCTCGTCTGCTTCGGGCTCGTCCATATCGCGCCCGGCGACCCGCTCGTTTCCGTGCTCCCGGCCGACGCCTCGCTCGAGCTGCAGGAGCAGATGCGCAGCGCCTACGGCTTCGACAAGCCGCTGCCTTACCAGTTCGCCTTGTGGATCTGGCGCGCGATCAACGGCGACCTGGGCTATTCGATCGCCACAGGCCGACCGGTCGCGCCGGAAGTGTGGCGTGCTCTCGGCAACACCTTCATGGTCGCCGTACTGGCCGCCGCGTTCGGGTTCCTCGTCGGCTCGGTCCTCGGCTTCGTCGCCGGCTACTATCGCGGAACGTGGATCGACCGCGCGTCGAGCGCGCTCGCGGTCGCGGGCATCTCGCTGCCGCACTACTGGCTGGGAATGGTGCTGGTGATCCTGTTCTCGGTGCAGCTCAACTGGCTGCCGGCGACCGGGGCCGGTCCCGGCGGTTCGGCCGACTGGGTCTGGAACTGGGAACACGTGCGCCACCTGATCCTGCCCGCACTGACGATGTCGGTGATCCCGCTCGGGATCGTGGCGCGCTCGGTCCGCGCGCTCGTCTCCGACATCCTGTCTCAGGAATTCGTCGAGGCGCTGCGCGCGAAGGGCCTGTCCGAAGCCGGCATCTTCGCGCATATCCTGAAGAACGCCGCGCCGACCGGCCTTGCGGTCATGGGGCTGCAGCTCGGCTATCTCCTCGGCGGATCGATCCTGATCGAGACCGTGTTCGCCTGGCCGGGATCGGGGTTCCTTCTCGGCAACGCGATCCTGCAGCGCGACCTGCCGCTGCTGCAGGGCACGATCCTCGTGCTCGCGATGTTCTTCGTCACGCTCAACCTGCTGGTCGACCTCGTGCAGACGTGGCTCGACCCGCGCATCAAGCGGGGCTGACGATGCCGGCGAACGCGGCAGCGGCGGAAGCTTCGGCAGGTCAGGTTCCGGCTCCCTCGCGCGGATACTGGGCGAACGTCCTGCGCCGGCTTTCGCGCGACAAGGTGGCAATGGCCTGTCTCGTCGTGCTGGCCATTATCCTGCTGGCGGCGATCGTCGCGCCGCTGATCGCACCCCACGATCCCTATCGCGGTTCGATGATCCGCCGCCTGCGGCCTATCGGCACCGACGGGTACCCGCTGGGGACCGACGAACTCGGCCGCGACATGCTGACGCGCCTCATCTATGGCGGCCGCCTTTCCCTGTTCATCGGCATCCTGCCGGTGCTCAACGCCTTCGTGGTCGGCACTTTCCTTGGCGTGCTCGCCGGCTTCGCCGGCGGCAAGACGAACATGACGATCATGCGCACGATCGACGTGTTCTACGCGTTCCCGTCGGTCCTTCTCGCGATCGCGATCTCCGGTGCGCTGGGGGCGGGCATCTTCAACTCGATCGTCTCTCTGACGATCGTCTTCATCCCGCCGATCGCGCGCGTCGCGGAAAGCGTGACGACGCAGGTGCGCAACCTCGACTTCGTCGATGCCGCGCGAGCGAGTGGCGCCGGCGCCTTCACGATCATCCGCGTCCATATCCTGGGCAACGTTCTCGGCCCGGTCTTCGTCTACGCCACCGGCCTCGTCTCGGTGTCGATGATCCTCGCTTCCGGCCTTTCGTTCCTCGGTCTCGGCACCAAGCCGCCCGAAGCGGAGTGGGGCCTGATGCTCAACACGCTGCGAACGGCGATCTACGTCCAGCCGCTCGTTGCGGCGTTGCCGGGTGCGATGATCTTCGCCGTCTCGATCTGCTTCAACCTGTTCTCCGACGGCCTGCGTTCGGCGATGGACGTGAAGCTATGAGCGAGACGGCCGCATTGGACGACGTCGGCGGGCCGGCGCAGCCGCTGCTGGCCGTGCGCGGCCTCGTCAGGCACTTCCCGATCCGCGGCGGCCTGCTCAATCGCACGATGGCGGTTGTCCAGGCGGTCGACGGCGTCGATTTCGACGTCGCGAAGGGCGAGACGCTGGGCATCGTCGGCGAATCCGGCTGCGGCAAGTCGACGACGGCGCGCCTGCTCGTGCGCCTGCTCGATCCGGATTCCGGCGAGCTCGTCTATGACGGCCTGAAGGTCGGCGCGCAGGACGGGTTGACCATGCGCGAGATGCGCCGCCACGTGCAGATGGTCTTCCAGGACTCGTTCGCTTCGCTCAACCCGCGCCTGACGATCATCGATTCGATCGCCTTCGGGCCGAAGGTGCACGGCCTTCCCTCCGCCGAGGCGACCGCGCGCGCGCGCGACCTGCTTGCCCGCGTCGGGCTCGACCCGGCGCTGTTCGGCCGGCGCTATCCGCACGAACTGTCGGGCGGCC
>JAEUKY010000016.1 GCA_016794005.1 Rhodospirillales bacterium | reverse complement strand
CCGGTCTGGTAGGGCTCCGACTGGCCGAGATAGACGAGATCGATGATCTCCTTGCGGTCGATGCCCAGCGAGAGCGCCTGGCGGAACTCCTTGTTGGCGAACATCTCGCGCATCTTCGGGTCTTTGTGCGTCATGTTCAGGTAGATCTGGCACTGCTGGGCGCCGGAGGCGACCAGTTCGACCAGGCGGTAGCCGCCGCGCTGCATGTTCTGGGACAGCGTCGGCTTGTTCTGCAGCGAGTCGATGTGCCGGTCCTGGATGTCGATGCGGCCCGAGATCGTGTCGAGCATCAGCGATTCGACGTCCTGCGAGATGTTCATCGTGATCTGGTCGATATAGGGAAGCTGCGCGCCCTGCGTGTCGACCTGCCAGAAGTACGGGTTGCGTCGCATCACCACGCGCGTGGCGCCGCCGGTGTAGGCCTCCGTGACGACCCACGGATCGAGCGTCGGCTTCTCGGCATTGCCCCAGCGCGACGGGATCTCGATGTCGCCGCAGCGGGCGCGGAACAGCGTCGGCCAGTCGGACATGTTGGCCGCCTTGACCTGCGCGTCGAGGCCCGCGTTGTACTTCGGATGGAACTGGCTGCAGTAGTGCTTGGGGAACAGCGTGGGATGCTGGCCCAGCGGCGTGGCGAGGTTCTCGAGGAACATCGCGTAGGGAGCGGCGAACGCGAACTTCACGGCCGTGTCGCTGACCTTCGTGACGACGGCCGGCTTGCCGCCGATCGTCAGCACCGACGGGACCGAACGGTAGAGCTCGGAATTCTTCGTGCAGTCCTCGATGGCGAACACGACGTCGTCGGCCGTGAAGGGCTTGCCGTCCGACCACTTCATGCCGGCGCGCAGATGGAACGTGAACTCGGTCGCGGTGGCGTTGACTTCCCAGCGCTCGGCGACGTTCGGCTGCACTTCGGTGAAGGCGAGGTTCCAGCGCACGAGGCCCTGGTTGCCGACCATGCGCAGGATGCCGTTGTGGTCGCTCGACCCGCGCAGGCCGCGGCGCAGCGTGCCGCCGTAGCGGCCGACGGATTCGTGCGGCTGGATGACGAGGGCCGAAGCGGGCAGGCGCTGCGCCAGCGGCGGCAGCTTGCCCTCCGCGACGAGCTTGGCGAGCTCGGGAGCCTCCTTCGGTGCCGCCTGCGCGAACACGGCCGACGGTGCCATCGCGGCCGCGGCAGCGCCGGCAAAGCCCTGAAGGACCGTGCGCCGGTTGACGGCGTCGAGACCTGCCGAATTCGAATTCCTGCTGTCTGTCATCGTTTCCCCCTCGTCATTGGCCGTCTCAGCGGCGATTTCGGTCGTGCGATCCCGGTTGATCCGGGTATCGCCCGAGCGACAGGATTTACGCACTAATATATCAGGGTGTCAACCCGACTGCGGCCCCTGCGGCCGGTTTGGATACCTCGGAACTGCGCATGTACTTCGGGAACTTCGCGCTCAGCGCCTCGATGTTGGCGAGCGTGCCGGACAGGTGCTTGCGCAGGAACGCCTGCGCAAGCTCCGGCTGCCGGTCGGCGATGGCGTCGACGATCGCCTGGTGGTCGGCAAGCACCGTCTCGATCTTGCACAGGTCGGGCAGGTTGAGGCGCCGAAGCCGGTCGAGCTGCCCGCAATGATGGTGCATCAGCAGCCACATGTCGGGCACGCCGGCGGCCTCGTACATGATGCGGTGGAACGCCCGGTCGGCATCGGAAAATCCCTTGAGGTCGCTCTTGCGCGCTGCGGCACGCTGCCCCTCGATGCTGCCGCGCAGCCGCGCGATCGTCTCGGGTTTGTGCTCGAGCGCGAGCGCCCGAACGACCTCGAGCTCCATCGAGCGACGCAGGAAATGGGCCTGACGCGCCGCCGTCAGGTCGATGAGACTGACGACCGTGGCGTGCTGCGGGAAGATCTCCACCAGCCCTTCCGCGGCAAGGCGCATCAGCGCGTCGCGCACCGGCGTCTGGCTGACGCCGAACTGGCGCGCGAGCGTCACGCGCGAAAGCACGGCACCGGGCGCAAGCACAAGCGAAAGAATCATGTCGCGCAGCTGGTCGAAGACCTGGATCGCCGCAAGCCGGCCGCGTTCGAGCGACCGGCCGCCGGACCGGCGCGCGCGGGCGGGCCGTCCCGTCCCTCCCCTGACTGCTGCCGCTATCGCGGTCTGCTTCGTCATGGCGGGAGGTTAGCCGATTCCACCGGAATGTCACGCGCTAATATATTAGCACTTTGCGGCGGGCGACCGCGCCGCTATTCTCCCGGCGACCGAGGGGGAAACGAACATGAAGCGCTCGATCGCCGGAGCAGCCGCGACAGTCTCGCGCCGCCCGCGAATTGCAGATGTCCGCGTGACGCCCATCGCCTTCCGCGATCCGCCGCTGCTGAACGTCGTCGGCGTGCACGAGCCGTGGGCGCTGCGCTCGATCATCGAAGTCGAGACCGACGACGGCCGGATCGGCCTGGGCGAGAGCTACGGCGATCTCGAAACGCTCGGCAATCTCGCCAGGGCGCAGAAGCAGCTGGTCGGGCTCGATCCGTTCGATCTGAACGGCCTGACAGCGAAGGTGTACGAGGCGGTCGCCGGCCAGCCGTTCGCCGGCCAGACCTTCCCGCCCGCCGGCGACAAGGCGCTGGCCAGCGCCATCGCCGCTTTCGAGGTCGCGTTCCTCGACCTGCAGGGCCAGATCGCCGACCGCCCACTCTACGAGATCCTCGGCGGTGCCGTGCGCGAGCGCGTCGCGTACAGCGCCTACCTCTTCTACAAATTCAAGCAGCACAAGGACGACCCCGGCTATCCGCCCGACGATTGGGGCGAAGCGCTGACGCACGCCCAGATGGTCGACCAGACGCGCCGCATGGTCGAGGAATACGGCTTCGGATCGATCAAGCTGAAGGCCGGCGTCTTCGAGCCCGATTTCGAGATCGACACGCTGCGCGCCATCGCGAAGGCGTTTCCCGGCTATCCGCTGCGCATCGATCCCAACGGCGGCTGGTCGGTCGAGACCACGCGCCGCCTGATGCCGAAATTCGAAGGCCTGCTCGAGTATCTCGAGGATCCGGTCAACAGTCTGGACGAGGCCGGCGAGGTCGCGAAGTTCTCGACCCTGCCGCTCGCGACCAACATGGTGACCGTCGCCTTCGGCCACATCCCGAAGACGGTGCGCCTCAACGCCATGCAGGTGATCCTGACGGACCACCACTACTGGGGCGGCCTGCGCGCGACGCAGACGCTGGCGCATTACGGCCGCACGTTCGGGCTTGGCATCTCGATGCACTCGAACTCGCATCTCGGCATCAGCCTTGCCGCTATGACGCATGTCGGCCTGACGATCCCCAACCTCGCCTATGCCTGCGACACGCACTATCCGTGGCAGGTCGAGGAGGTCGTCGAGGGCGGCCGCGCCAACTTCAGGTTCGAGAAGGGCGCGCTGGCGCCGCCGCCGGGACCGGGCCTCGGCGTGCGTCTCGACCGCGCGGCCCTCGCCACGCTGCACAAGCAATATGTCGACTGCGGAATCCGCAAGCGCGACGACGCCAAGGAGATGCGCAAATACCGACCCGACTGGAAATCGGACCGGCCGCGGTTCTAGAGCTTCGCGCCGAACCGGCCGACCGGCGCGCCCGCGACGTCCACCCGGAACGAGATCAGCGTGCCGGGCTGGCGGACGCCGGTCCGGTCGCTGTCGAGCGACGTGACGAACAGCGTCTTGAGGTCGTCGCCGCCGAAGCACGGCATCGTCGGTGCGGCGAGCGGCAGCTTGACCTTGCGCTCGATCGTGCCGTCGGGCGCGATCCGGTTGAGGCATCCGGCCGACACGCCGGCACTCCAGTAATGGCCCTCGCTGTCCATCGCGGCACCGTCGGGGCGCCCGTCGTCCTCCTCGAGGCTGCGGATCTTCCGTCGGTTCGAGACGTCGCCGGTCGCGACGTCGTAATCGAACGCCTGAAGGAAGCGCTGGCGGCTGTCGGAGTGATAGAGCGTGCGGCCGTCCGGGCTCCACGCCAGGCCGTTCGACACGATCAGGCCGTCGATGATGCGGGTCGCCTTGCCGTCCCAGTCGATGCGGTAGAGGGCGGCGACGGGTTCTTTGGTGCTGCGGTCGTCCATCGAGCCGACCCAGAAGCGGCCGTCGGGTCCGACCTTGCCGTCGTTGAGACGGTTGGTCGCCGGCGTCGGCTCGGGATGGCAGACGAACTCGAACTTGCCGGTGCGGAAATCGAACATGTGCACGCCGTTGCGCAGCGCCACGATGGCGCGCCCGTCGGCCGCCAGCCCGAAGCTGCCGATCGTCGTCGGCATCGCGAAACGGTCGATCCGCTTCGTCGCCGGATCGAGGCGGTAGAGTGCCGGTGCGGGAATGTCGACGAAGTACAGCATGCCGGTGGCGGCATCCCAGCACGGGCCTTCGCCGGTGCCGAGCGGGAAGTCGATCAGCGACTCAATCTTTGGCGTCTCGATACGCATGGCGCTATCCTTGGGTCAAATCCGAACCGGCCGCCGGTATAACTCGGAATCAGGAAAAACTGGAGGACGCAATGTCGATCGAGAAGATGCGCAAGGCACTGACCGGGATTTCCGGCGTGCATATCGTTCCGTACGGCAAGGACGGCGCGCCCGACGGCGCGACGCTCGACCGGGTGATCGACCGCGTCGCGGCCGCCGGCATCCACAACATCGTCTCGGCCGGCAACACGGGCGAATTCTATGCGCTGTCGCCCGACGAGGTGCGCTTCGTCCACGACCGCGCCATCGCCGCCAATGCCGGGCGCAGCAAGGTCACGGCCGCGATCGGCCGTTCGCTCGTCGAGGCGATCGCACTCGGCAAGCGCGCCAAGGCCGGCGGTGCGGATGCCGTGATGGCCCACCAGCCGCTCGACCCGTTCGCCGCACCGCAGGCCCAGGCCGCCTATTTCCGCGAGATCGCCGAGAAGGTCGACCTGCCGCTCGTCGCCTATGTGCGCTCCGACGCGATGAGCCTGAAGGACCTGATGGGCATCGCCAACCATCCCAACGTCGCGGGCGTGAAGTTCGCCACGACCAACCTGATGTTGCTGTCCGAATGCGTGCGCGCGAGCGACGCGAAGACGGCGCTGTGGGTCTGCGGCCTCGCCGAAGGCTGGGCCGGGCCGTTCTACGCGGTGGGTGCGCGCGGCTTCACCTCGGGCCTCGTCAACGTCGATCCCGCTCGCTCGCTCGCCATCCACGCCGCACTGGAAAGCGGCAACGCGGCGAAGGTGCGCGAACTCGTTGATACCATCGCGGTCTTCGAGACGCTGCGCACGCGCTACGGCAACGGCGCGAACGTGACGGTCGTAAAGGAAGCGATGGGCGAGATCGGCTTCACCGTCGGGCCGGTGCGTTTGCCCGGCCTGCCGGCACTCGATCCCGCCGACCGCGCAACGTTGATCGGCATCCTGCGGAACTGGAACGTACTTCCCGAGAAGCGCTCCGGCTCCGCCGCGTGAGAGCGGAAAACGCCGGATTTATTCGGGATTTTAGACAACCGCCGGACGGCGCTTTTTCCGCGGGCATGGCGCCGATGCATCCGACGCATGCCCGCGGACGAATCCGATTCGTGCCCGTATTTACTGGATTACTCACCTATCTGTTTCCGCTGTTACCTTCCGAAGTTGGCTAAAATCCGAGCCAATTCTTCAGCCCTTGGTAAGACGCTGCTGCGACACTGACCCCCATCGAATTTCGCAAAGGGTCGCAGCCAGATGTCGGTCAGTCTCCTCAACGGTCTCGATAACTACGGGAACCTCGCCGAACTGTTCGGCGGCAACGAAGCCAGCCGGCCGGACCCCAATCTCGACCTGCTGTCGCCCGAAGCGAACTCGACCGATCCCAACGCGGCCGGTGCCCGCGCGCAGACGGCATCCGGCATCACCGCAACCGCGGGCGGCGACTTCGGCGGCAATGCCGGCGGCGGTTACAGCGGCGGCTTCTCGCGCAACAACTTTCCGCCGCCACCGTCCGGCTCGGGCCGCGGCCAGCTTCTCGACATCGCCGCCTGATACGGTCTAACCCGCGCGCGAAAGCACTCCGCCCGTCATCGGTTCCGGCACGCCGGTCGTCGTCGGCAGGCTGAGCGGAAGTCCGCGCAGCGAACGCACCGCCAGGAACCCGAACAGCTCCGCTTCCAACGCATCGCCGTTCCATCCGACCGCTTCGACCGGCTCGACCGGCACGCCGAAGGCATGCGCGAACCCCGACATGAATGCGGCGTTCAGGCGCCCGCCGCCGGTGACCAGCCAGCGCTTCGGCGCAATCGGTACATGCCGCAGTGACGCGCGCGTCGCCTCGACCGTAAAGGCGGCAAGCGTCGCCGCGCCGTCGGCGTCGCCGAGCGTCTCGACGATCTTCGCACGCGCGTGGAAATCGTTCCGGTCGAGCGATTTCGGCGGGCGCTGGTCGAAATAGGGATTGTCCATCAGCCGGTCGAGAACGCCACGATCGACCGTGCCGGAGGACGACAGCTTCCCATCCGCATCGTATTCGAGGCCGCGCCGGCGGCGGACGAAATCGTCGAGAAGCGCCGATGCCGGTCCCGTGTCGAAGGCCAGCGTCAGGTCCCGCGCGAGATACGTGACATTCCCCACGCCCCCGAGATTGAGGACCATCAGCGGAAGTTCGAGATCGGCCGCCAGCGCCCGGTGGTAGAGCGGTGCGAGCGGCGCCCCCTGCCCGCCCGCCGCGACGTCGGCATGGCGGAAGCGCGTGACGACGGCGATGCCCAGCCGTTCGGCCGCACGGGCACCGTCGGCGAGCTGGCGCGTGAACCGCCGTTCGGGGCGGTGATAGACGGTCTGGCCATGCATCCCGACGACGGAAACGTCGGCACGCGCGATCCCGCACTCGTCCATCATGCGCGCGACGGCGTCGGCATGCGCGTCCGTGACGTCGGCCTCGAGATCGGCCAGCGGATCGCGCTCGGCCCGCGCCGGATCCTTCAGAATGTCGAGCAGACGCGCGCGCAACGCGGACGAATAGGAATAGGCACGGAAATGCGGCGTGCGCGTCGCGCGTTCGCCGTCGGTGTGCACGAGGGCCACGTCGATGCCGTCCATCGACGTTCCGCTGATGACGCCGATCGCGGCGACGGGCCGGTCCGTCATGGGCCGGCCGCCGGCTGCAGCGCCGCGCGAAGATTTCCGCCATGCTTCGCCAGCCGCTCGCGGGCCCGGCCGGCATCGAGCCCGCCGCAGACGAGGACGGCGACCTTGATGTCGTTGCCCGCCGTCGCGAGCGCCGCCTGTGCCGCAGCTGGCGCGCAGCGCGCTATGCGCGCGACGATGGATACCGCCCGGCGCCGGAGCTTGTCGTTCGTCGGCGGCATGGCGACCATCATGCCGCGATAGACGCCGCCGAGCCGGATCATGATCGCGCTCGACAGCAGGTTCAGCACGACCTTCTGCGCCGTCCCGGCCTTCATCCGGGTCGAACCGGCGATGACCTCGCCGCCGGTTTCGGCCAGGATCGGGTGCGACGCGACCGCCAGAAGCGGTGCACCGGCATTGTTCGCTACCGCGATCGTGACGGCCCCGCGCGATGCAGCGGCGCGCAGGGCCGCAACCGTATAGGGCGTCGTCCCGCTCGCCGCGACGCCGATCACGACGTCGGCGGGGCCGACCTCCATCGCGTCGATGTCGGATGCGCCGGCCGCCATATCGTCCTCGGCGCCTTCGGCACTTGTCACGAGCGCGTCCGCTCCGCCCGCCGTCGCGTAGGCAAGCCGTTCAGCCGACCAGCCGAAGGTCGGCGGCAGTTCGACGCCGTCCTGGACCGCGATCCGCGCCGACGTGCCTGCCCCCGCATATACGATCCGCCCGCGATCTCCCAATGCAGCGGCGGCGGCGTCCGCCGCCCGAGCAATGGCCGGCAGCGCCGCACGCACGGCGGCGACGGCCTGCACCTGCCCGTCCCACATTGCCGCAACCGCGTCGAGCGTGGGCCACGCATCCAGATCGTCGTACTTCGGATCGTTGAGTTCGGTCGTCATGATTCGCCGGCGGAAAGGATACCACCGATTCACCGCCCCATGACGAGCTTGGGCAGCCACAGCGTCAGCGGCGGCCAGAACGTGATCGCGATCAGCACGCCGACGAGCGGCGTCAGCCACGGGATGATCGCGCGCGACATCGCTGCGAAGGAGATTCCCGCGATCTTCGACGTTACGAAAAGCACGACGCCGACCGGCGGCGTGATCGTGCCGATCATCAGGTTCAGCACGAAAATCAGGCCGAACTGGATCGGGTCGATCCCGAACTGTCCGGCCGCCGGCGTCAGGATCGGGATCAGGATCAGCATCGCGGCCAGCGCTTCCATGAAGCAGCCGACGACCAGCAGCAGCAGGTTGACGACGACGAGGAACACCCATGGATCGCCGACCAGCGCCACGATCGCGGGGCCCGCGGTCTGCGGGATGCGCGACAGCGACAGGCACCAGCCCATCGCGGAAGCCGCCATGACGAGAGCGAGGACCACACCGGTCGTCTCGACGGTATCGACGATCAGCTTCGGCAGGTTGCGCAGGTCGAACTCGCGATAGACGAAGAGACCGAGCACGAGCGCATAGACCGTCGCCACGCCGGCCGCCTCGGTCGGCGTGAAGATGCCGGCGATCATGCCGCCGAAGAGTATCACCGGCGTCATCAGCGCCCAGTGCGCGCGCCTGTAGGCCCGCCAGAGATCGCCGAGTCCCGGGAATGCGTGGCGCGGCAGGTTGCGCCGGCGCGCGACGACCGAGACCATCGCCATAAGGGCGCCGGCCATCAGCAGGCCCGGCACGACGCCGGCAAGGAACAGCCCGCCGATCGACACGTCGGCGCTGACGCCGTAGATGACCATGGGCAGCGACGGCGGAATGATCGGGCCGATCGTCGCGGATGCGGCCGTGATCGACGCCGCGGTCTCGGCGTCGTAGCCCTCGTCCTTCATCGCCTTGATCTCGAGCGTGCCCACGCCGCCGGCGTCGGCGACGGCGGAACCCGACATGCCGGCGAAGATCACGCTCGCCAGGATGTTCGCGTGGCACAGCCCGCCGCGCATCCAGCCCACGCAGGCCGTGGCGAACGAGAAGATCCGGTCGGTGATCCCGCCGGAATTCATGATGTTGCCCATCAGGATGAAGAGCGGGGCGGCCAGCAGCGGGAACGAGTTCGCGGCTTGCGCGATCTTCTGGGCGATGATGCCCGGCGAAACGCCCGACATCCAGACGAACGCGAACGCCGCCAGTCCCATCGTCACGTAGAGCGGCACGCCGAGCAGCAGTACGACGAACCAGACCGCCATGATCGTCGACATTGTCTCGATCACAGCGGCTGGTCTCCGGGCGCATGCGGCGCGGCGACGGGCCCGCGGATGGCTTCGAGCATCTGTACGGCGGCATTCGCAACGATCGCGGCCGCCGCGATCGGCAACGGGATATAGAGCAACGCCGCGGACAGCGGCACGCTGATCCATTCGACGTCGAGATTGCGTTCGATCAGCGCCGGGCTGTAGCGCAGCAGCGCCAGCGCGAAGAAGACCACGCCCGCCTGGATGACGATCTCGACGGTTCGCCGCGCCAGGGGCGGCAGCCGGTCGATGAACACGTCGATGCGGATATGGCTGCGCCGGCGGGCCGCTAGGATCATTCCGGCGAAGCCCGTCCAGACGAGCAGGTACTGGGCGGCTTCGTCGGTCCAGCTCAGCGGAATGCCGAGCTGGCGCGAGACCACCCCTGCGACCACGCAGCCGAGCATCCCGAGGAGAAGGACCACCGCCGCGACGCGCAGTGCGGCCTCCGTCGCGGCGGCGATCCGTTCCATCAGAGCGAACGCAGGGCGTCGAACGTGCCCTTGCCCCAGCGCTCCTCGAACATCGCCGGGACCTTCGCCAGCACCGGATCGCGGAACTGGGCGAGGTCGGGCGTGATGACCGTCATGCCCGCGGCCTTCAGCGTGTCGATCAGCGAGGCTTCCTGGCCGAGCAGTTCCTTGTCCTGCCACGCGGCCGCCGAGGCGAGTGCCGCCTGCACGATGTCGCGGTCGGCCGGGCGCAGCCCCTTCCAGAATCCCTCGTTCACGACGACCAGACGCGGCGTGATGATGTGCTCGGTCAGGACGAGGAACTTCTGCACTTCGAAGAGCTTGGCGCTGTGGATCGTCGGCAGCGGGTTTTCCTGCCCGTCGACCGCGCCCTGGTTCAGCGCCAGATAGAGTTCGTTGAAATTGACCGGCGTGGCGCGGGCACCCCACGCCTCGGCCATCGCGCGGAACACGTCCACCGGCGGCACGCGCAGCTTGAAGCCGGCCATGTCGCCGACGCTCCGCACGGCCTTCGTGCCGGTCGTCAGATGGCGCTTGCCGTAATAGGTGACGGCGACCATGCGCATGGAGCGGCGCGCGGCCATGTCCTCGTTCATCTTGGCGAACTGCGGCGAGGCGGCGCACTTGGCCATGTGCGCCGCGTCGCGCCACAGATACGGCGATTCGATCACCGAGAGCTGCGGCAGCAGGGCCGCGAGTGCGCCGGCACCGTCGGTCGTCATCTGGAGGGCGCCGGACGTGACCGCTTCCATCATGTCGCGGCCGGAGCCGAGCTGGCCGTTCGGAAAGGACTGGATGTCGATGCGGCCGGAGGTCTTCTCCTTCACTTCCTTCGCGACGCGCTCGACCATCTGCACCTGCGGATGGGTGGGTGCCAGCATCTCGCCCCAGCGGATCGTCGTCGCCTGCGCGCGCAGGATCGTCGGCGCGCCCAGCAGGGCGCCGGCGGCCGCCGAGCCGGCAAGAATCGTACGTCGTGTGATCTTCGTCATCGTCTCCCCCTCAGGTTGGATCTCTGGAATGCGGTTCAGCCGCCCTTGACGCCGCCGGCCGTCAGCCCGCCGACGATCTCCTTCTGGATCAGGAGCGTCAGGACCAGCACGGGCAGCGTCACCAGCAATGCCGCCGCGGCGAGCGGGCCCCACGCGACCTGCTCGAAGGTCAGCATGTTGAAGACGGCGACGGGCAGCGTGCGCGTCTGTCGCCCGCCGAGGATCGCGGCGAAGACGAAATTGTTCCACGAGAAGATGATCGACAGGATGCCGCCCACCACGATTCCCGGCCGCGCCAGCGGCAGCGCCACGTGGCGGAAAGCCTGCCACAGCGTGCAGCCGTCGATCAGCGCCGCTTCTTCCAGTTCCTGCGGCAGGCTCTCGAAGAAGCCGATCATCACGTAGATGAAGATCGGCAGCGTGATGACCAGATGCGTGATCGCGATGGGCCAGATCGTGCCGGTCAGGCCGATCCACTGGAACAGGATGTAGAGCGGGATCAGGTACGAAAGTGCGGGCGTGATGCGGGCGATCAGCGTCAGCACGGCCAGCTTGTGCGCCTGCGCCTTGGCGATGCCGTAGGCGGCGGGCACGCCGACGGCGATCGCCACGAGCGTGGCGAAGCCCGAGACGAGGATGCTGTTGAGGAAATAGAGATCGAGCCTGTTGCGCTCGATGACGTCGAAGAAATTCTGGAAATTGAACGTGCTCGGGACGAAGACCGGCGGATACGCCATGTTGTCGACCTCGTTCTTGAGGGCGAGCGACAGCATCCACAGGATCACGAGGATCGCGGGCGACACGATCACGAACACGGCGAAGCCGAAAGCGAGCTTCCGGGCGAAGCGGCGCAGCGAAACGCTCATGACCATTTCGCCTTCTGCCGCAGCCAGAGCAGCACGACGGCGAGCGCCACGATGATGACGAAGAACACGATCGTCACCGCCGACGCGTAGCCGATGTTGTAGAACGAGAACGCCTGGAGATAGAGGAAGATGTTGATCGTCTCCGACGCGGTGCCGGGCCCGCCGCCGGTGATCACGAAGATCGTGTCGAACGCCTTGAGCGCATCGATCGTGCGGATCACGGCCGCGACCAGCAGGAACGGCATGATCAGCGGCAGCGTGATGTGGCGGAAGATCTGCCAGCCGTTGGCGCCGTCGATCTTCGCGGAATCGTAGGGTTCGGTGGGTGCGGCCGCAAGACCGCCGAGCACGATCAGCATCACCAGCGGGGTCCAGTGCCAGACCTCGACCATAACGAGGCTCGGGATCACGGTTCCGGGCGAATAGACCCAGAGCTGCGGCGGCAGGCCGACGGTGGAAAGCAGGTAGTTCAGGACGCCGAGCTGCGGATGGAACATCATCGTCCACACCAGCGCCACCGCGACGGGTGTCGCCATCATCGGCAGGATGAAGACCGCGCGGAACAGGCCGCGCAGCGGGAACCGCTCGTTGAAGACGAGGGCCGCCGCCGTGCCGAATACCAGCGGCAGCACCACGGCGAGCGCCGTGAAATAGAGCGTGTGGCCGATGGATTCGAGAAACCGCACGTCCTTGGCGAGCCGGACGAAATTCGCGAGGCCGACGAACTCGCGGTCCTGGCCGATCTTCCAGTCGTGCAGGCTCATGTAGACGGTGAACAGCCACGGGAAGACGATGACCGCAGCCGTGATCACCAGGGCAGGATAGGCGAAGGGAAGATAGCGGTGCCCGAACCCCCGCCCGCGCGTCGCGAGCATTTCGCCCGGAACCGCGTCCCGCTCCATCGAAGAATCGCTCATGCGAAATCGGTCCGCAGCCCCCTTCCCCGCGACGCGGGGAAGGGGGTGCCGGTCGTACCTGCGCGATGCAGGCCGTTCGTCATGCTTCCGACTTTTGGAGGACGGGTGCGAACGCCTCGGTCGCCTTCACGAGCTCGGCGCGCGCATCCGCACCGCCGATCGTGTTGGTGAGACCGACGCCGAACACGTCGCGGAACTCCGTCACCGGCGAGATTTCCGGCAGGCCCGGGCGGCCGATGGCCGTCGATTCCTGCAGGCAGGTCAGCCATTCGCGCGGCAGCTTGAGGCCGGCGATGACGTCCTTGTCCGAGTACGACGAGCCGCGGCAGGGCGAACCGCCGCCCGACTGGAGCAGGCGCGCGCACATCAGCTTGCTCGTCGCCCACTGCGTGTAGAGATACGCCGCTTCCTTCTTCTTGCTGGCCACCGGGATGCCGATGCCGTCGCCGAAGGTCGCCGAGTGGCGGGCCTTCGGGCCGGACGGCATGATGCCGTAACCGACCTTGCCGACGACGCGCGACTTGGTCGGGTCCTCCAGCGGCGGGGCGAAGCCGATGCCGTCGAGCCACATGCCGATCTTGCCCTGGCTGAACGACGTCTGGGATTCGTTCCAGTTGAAGCCGACCGTGCCCGGCGGGGCGAAGTCCTTGTTGAGCTTCTTGTAGTATTCGGCGGCGGCGACGGCTTCCGGCGTCGTCGTCTGGAGCTGGACGGTCTTCGGATTGACCGGATCCATGTCGTGGCCGATCATGAAGCTCGTCCAGACCGGGACGTTGGCGTTCTTCAGGCCGCGCGACACCCAGCCGTACTGGCCCGACGCCTTGTCGGTCAGCTTCTCGGCCGCCATCAGGATTTCCTCGAACGTCTTCGGGAACGCGAGACCCTTCGCCGCGAAGAGTTCCTTGTTCCAGTAGATCATCCACGGATCGATGTTCAGCGGCAGCGTGTCCATGCGGCCGTCGCCCTGAACGGCCCAGCGCAGGCCGCCGGCCGTGAAGTCCGAGAAGTCGTAGTCCGGCGCCGTCAGCGCGCGGTCGGCGAGCAGCGGCTTCATGTCGACGAGCCATTTCGACTTGCCGAACAGGCGCTTCTGCACGTGCCACGAGATCGTGATGACGTCGAACTGCGGATTGCCCGAGTTGAACTGGATCACGGCCTGCTGGCGATGCTGCTGTTCGGGCACGATTTCGGAACCGACCTTGATGCCGGTCAGTTCCGTGAACTCACGTTCGTGGCGACGCAGCAGTTCGCCGCGCGGGCTCAGCGTCAGCGACACCTCGATGCTCTGGCCGGAGAACTTCTTCCAGTTGAAGGCGCCGGACTGCGAATAGACCGACTTGATGTTGAGCATCGGGGCGGCAAGCGTCCCGAGTGCCGCCGCCTTCACGAACCCGCGGCGTGAAAAGGAAATGGACTTCATCGCGTTCTCTCCCTCTGTTGATCCCGTTGGTCGCGGGCTTGTGCCCGCTTTGTCTTCCGTCCCGAACCGGTGGCTACAGTCTATACCCCCATCGCGCGGTTGCGCGCATCGACAATATGGGCGCAGAGCGCTTCCTGCGCGCCCGCGACGTCGCGTCGCTCCATGCGTTCGACGATGCCCAGATGCTCGCGCATCACGGACTCGACGCGCGTCGGGTCGAGGCGCACTTCCGCCTGGCGGATCAGGCGGATCTTGATCGAGTTGACCCTGTACGCGCTCGACACGATCTCGTTGCCCAGCGAGTCGACGACCGTGTCGTGCAGGTCCCAGTCGGTGAGCTGCGCGCGGCGGATCACGTCGGGCGTGATGCGCCTGGCGGCGTCCTTCAGCACGCGCTCGTGCGCCTCGCGCAGACGGGCGATCGCGGCGTCGGGCGCCTCGCGCACGAACGTCGCCACCGCCTCGCGTTCGAGCATCAGCCGGAACTGGAAGGCGTTGCGGATCAGGTTCAGATCGACATGCGCGACCTGCATGCCGCGCTGCGGCACCGTGACGATCAGCCCCTCGGCTTCCAGCCGCGGGACCAGTTCGCGGATGGCGCCCAGCGGCAGGCCCGTGATCTCGACGAGTTCGCGCTGCGAGACGAACTGTCCCGGCACGATCTCGCGCGATAGCAGGCTCTGCGTGAACGCGTCGTAGGCGCGCTCGCGCAGCTTCGGCGTTTCTGTTCCCGATTCCGCCATCGGCCTCAGGCGGCCTTGGCCTTGTCGGCTGCCTCGAACCGCTCGACCAGGGCGCGCGCCTTGGCTTCGTCGAGCGCTTCCAGCGGCGGACGCATGCGGCGCCACTCGGCGTCGCCCGTACGGTGCGCGATCAGTGCCTTGACGGCCGACATGAACGGATCGGCGATGATCGCCGCGACGAGCCCCGCGATCTTCGGATCGTCCTTGCCGTCCCATGCCGCCGGGCGGAGCACGTCGGGGCGGAGGTTCGCCAGACCGCAGATCGTGCCGCTGCCGCCGTTCTGCACGGCACGTGCAAGCTGGCGCTCGTCGCCGACGAGGATCTGCAGATCGCGGTGGCGGTCGAGGAAACCCTTGCTGGAGTTCCAGTCGCCGGTGCTGTCCTTGATGCCGAGAATGGCGCCGGGGAACTTGTCGCGAAGCCGACCCATCAGATCCGGCGTCATGACCGAACGGGTCATGCTCGGGATGTGATAGAGCAGCACGTCGCGCAGCTCGCCGCCCAGCGCCTCGAACACCGAAGCGAACCAGCGGAAAACGCCCTCTTCGGAAGTGTTCGGGAAATAGAACGAGGGCGTCATCAGCAGGCCGCGGCAGCCTGCCGCATAACCCGCGCGGGCCTGCTCCACCGCATCCTCGATCGTCGAGGCGGTGACGCCCGCGATGATCCTCTTCTTCATGTCGAAGCCGGCGGCCGCGAAAGCGCCGAGCACGTAGTGGCGTTCGCGCGTGCCGATCGAAGCACCTTCGCCGGTCGTGCCGAACACGGCCAAGCCGTCGCCGCCGTTCTCGAGCACCCAGCGCCCGTGCGCGACCATGCGCCCGAGGTCGATCCGACCTTTCGAGTCAAACGGTGTGGAGAGCGCGCAGCTCAGTCCGATGCGATCGGCCTTGGTCGACATTTCGGTTTCCCCCTTGGACGCTTTTGCGGGGGTACGTTGACCGCGCGATGGCCTTGAGTCAATACTGACATGTTAGTCTGTTGAAGAAACGTGGGAGAAACGCAGGATGACGCTCGCACGACGCGCCCTCGGGCGCGTGGCACTCGACGTGTCGGTGCTCGGATTCGGGGCCGCCCCTCTCGGCGATCTCTATGCGCGGCTCGACGAGGCCACGTCCGTCGCCACGGTCGAGGCGGCGATCGGCATGGGCGTCACGCTGATCGACACCTCTCCTCTCTACGGACACGGGATGTCCGAACTGCGCGTGGGCGCCGCGTTGCGGCGTGCCGGTACCGCCGGCATCGCGATCTCGACCAAGATCGGCCGCGTCATGGACCCGTTCGCGTCCGGCGACGGATCGGGCTATGTCGGCGGCCTGCGGCACGCGGCACGCTTCGACTATTCCTACGACGGCGCGATGCGCTCGCTCGAACAGTCGATGCTGCGCATCGGCGTCGACAGGATCGATATCGCGCTGATCCACGACGTCGACGTGTGGACGCACGGCAAGGACGCGATCGACCGTCGCTTCGGCGAGGCGATGGAGGGCGCCTACAAGGCGCTCGATGCGCTCCGGCGGGCCGGCACCGTCCGCGCCATCGGCGTGGGCGTGAACGAAGCCGACATGTGCCTGCGCTTCGCGCGGGCGGGCGATATCGACGCCGTGCTTCTCGCCGGGCGCTATTCGCTGCTCGAACAGCCGGCGGCGGCGGAGTTCCTGCCGGTCGCGATCCGGAAGCGCATCGGCGTCATGCTCGGCGGCGTGTTCAATTCCGGCATTCTGGCGACGGGTCCCGTCGCCGGTGCGAAGTACAATTACAAGCCCGCCCCGCCGGAGATCCTCGCCAAGGTCGCGTCGATCGAAGCGATCTGCAAGCGGCACGGCGTGCGCCTCTACGAGGCGGCCCTGCAGTTCGCCCTCGCCCATCCGGCGGTCAGCTCGGTGGTGCTGGGTGCGGTCAAGCCGTCGGAAGTCGCCGAGCAGCGCGAAGCGCTGACGCGTCCGTTGCCCGCCGCACTCTGGCAGGAGCTGAAGGCGGCGGGCCTGCTCGCTTCCGAAGCGCCTGTCCCGGGTTGAGCCGCATGCGCATCGACTCCCACCAGCATTTCTGGAAGCTGTCGCGCGGCGACTATGGCTGGCTGACGCCGGACAAGGGACCGATCTACCGCGATTTCGGCCCGGCAGATCTCGCCCCCTTCCGTGCGCGCAACGCGATCGCGCGCACGATCGTCGTGCAGGCCGCACCGACCGTCGCGGAAACGCGCTTCATGCTGGAGATCGCCGCCGCCGATCCGAGCATCGCCGGCGTCGTCGGCTGGGTCGATTTCACGGCGACCGATGCGCCCGCCGCGATCCGCGAACTCGCGCGCGATCCGCTGCTCGTGGGCTTGCGCCCGATGGTGCACGACATCCCCGACGACGACTGGCTGCTGCGCGCCGACATCGCGCCGGCCCTGCGCGAAATGGAAGCCGCGGGTCTCGTTTTCGACGCGCTGGTCCAGCCGCGCCATCTTTCGCGCCTGCTCGCCTTCGCCGACCGGTACCCGGGATTGCCCGTCATCGTCGACCACGGCGCCAAGCCGTTCATCCGCGAACGCAAGCTCGATCCCTGGCGCGCCGAAATGGCCGCCTTCGCCGCGCGCACGCATGTCGTATGCAAGCTTTCCGGCCTTGCGACGGAAGCGGCGGCAGACTGGCGCCCGGCCGATCTCGCACCCTATGTCGATCACATGCTCGCGGTCTTCGGACCCGGCCGCCTGCTCTGGGGCAGCGACTGGCCGGTCGTCGATCTCGCAGGCGGCTACGACAGGTGGTTCGATGCGGCGGCGGAACTGACGGCGCGCCTCGGCCAGGCCGAACGCGACGCGATCTTCGGCGGCAATGCCGCACGCATCTATCTCTCCAAGCGGGGACGCAAATAGCCATGCTCAAGGGTATCGATCCGGTCCTCACGCCCGATCTGCTGCAGTGCCTTGCGGCGATGGGCCATGGCGACGACCTCGCCCTCGTCGACGCGAACCATCCGGCGGCGCGTATCGCGCGCTCGACCGCGAGCCGGACGCTGATCGAACTTCCGGGAATCGCGATGGCGCGCGCGGCCCGCGCGATCCTCAGCGTGCTGCCGATCGACGATTTCACGGACGATCCGGTCCGCCGGATGCAGGTCGTCGGCGATCCGTCCGCGATCCCGGAAATCCAGAAGCAGGTGCAGGCCGAGATCGACCGCGCGGCCGGCAAGCGCATCGAGCTTGCCGGGATCGAACGCTTCGCGTTCTACGAGGCGGCCAAGTCCGCCTATGCGATCGTGCAGGTCGGCGACCCGCGCGGCTACGGCTGCTTCTTGTTCCGCAAGGGCGTGGTGTTCGGCGAAGCGCCGGGCTGACGCCCCGTCGGGATCGGGATCCGCCCGCCCGACTTCACTTCTTCCATGACGACGTAGGTGCGCGTCTCGCGGATATGCGGGACCTCGGCCAGCGCGCGGCCGAGGAAGTCGCGATAGGCCTGCATGTCGCTGACGCGCACCTTCAGCAGATAGTCGAAGCCGCCTGCCACCATGTGGCACTCGGCGACCTCGGCCAGCGCCTTGGCGGCCTGCGCGAAACGGTCGAAAGCCTCGTGCGACGTGCGGTCGATCGCGACTTCCACGAACACGATCAGGCCGGCGTCGAGCGGTGCCGGATCGAGATCGGCCCGATAGCCGCGGATGACGCCGTCGCGTTCGAGCCGGCGCACGCGCTCGAGACACGGGGTCGGACTCAGCCCGACGCGCCGGGCAAGTTCCACATTCGTCAGCCGCCCGTCGGACTGGAGTTCGCCGAGGATCTGGAGGTCGATCGGGTCGAGACGGGCGTCGAGCACGGGGCTATCTCCGGGGATAGCAGGATTTAGCGCTGAAGGAGGCGTATAAAATAGCATATTTCACTATCTTGACCATAAACGAAAGAGCGTTAGCCTTATAAAATCCGATTTCACAGAGAGATTCCCATGCAGCCCTCGGACATCGCGGCATCCATCGGTTCCAAGCTTGCCGGCGAGGCCGATGTTCTCGAACGGCTGCAGGCGGCGGCAGAACTCCCCGACGGTCAGGCGGCGCGCATCGACGCGGACGCCCAGGCGCTTGCCGGCAAGCTGCGCGAGCGCGTGCCCGGGCAGATCGGCGTCGAGACGTTCCTCGCCGAGTTCGACCTGTCGACCAACGAAGGCGTGGCGCTGATGTGCCTGGCCGAAGCGCTGTTGCGCATCCCGGACGCGGCGACTATCGACGCGCTGATCGGCGACAAGCTCGGCACGGCCGACTGGGACCGGCATCTGGGCCATGCGGACTCCGTGCTCGTGAACGCGTCGGCCTGGGGACTGGCGCTGACCGGGCGCTTCGTCGAATGGACCGGGCGCGACGGCGGCGGTTCGGCCGAACTCCTGCGCCGCACGCTGGGCCGTCTGGGAGCACCCGTCCTGCGCAGCGCCATTGAGGCGGCGATGCGCATCATGGGCCAGCAGTTCGTGATGGGGCAGACGATCGACGCGGCACTCGCGCGCGCGAAGAAGGCCGGACCCGGCTACCGGCACTCGTTCGACATGCTGGGCGAGGCCGCGCGCACGCGTGCCGACGCCGAACGCTATTTCGAAAGCTACGAGGCGGCCATCGCCGCGATCGCGTCGGCGTGCGACGGCAGGGACCCGCGCACGAACCCCGGCATCTCGGTGAAGCTGTCGGCGCTGCATCCGCGCTACGAGCCGACGAAGCGCGCGCGCGTCGCAAGCGAACTCGTGCCGCGCGTCGCCGCACTCGCCCTGCGCGCGGCCGAGGCCGGCATCAATTTCACGATCGACGCCGAGGAAGCCGACCGGCTGGTCCTGTCGCTCGAAATCCTCGAAGCGCTCGCGCGCGACAAGGCGCTCGCCGGGTGGGACGGGCTGGGGCTTGCCGTGCAGGCCTATCAGAAGCGCGCATTGGGTACGGTCGGCTGGGTCGCCGATCTTGCGCGCGCCAACCGCCGGCACTTCATGGTCCGCCTCGTCAAGGGCGCCTACTGGGACAGCGAGATCAAGTGGGCGCAGGAAAAGGGCCTCGCCGACTACCCCGTCTTCGTGCGCAAGGCAGCGACCGACCTTTCCTATCGCGCGTGCGCCGCGCGCATGCTGGGCGCGCAGGACGCGATCTTCGGCCAGTTCGCCACGCACAATCCGCGCTCGGCGCTCGAGATCCTCGCGATGGCGGGGAACCGGACCGACTTCGAATTCCAGAAGCTGCACGGCATGGGCGACGGGCTCTACGACCTGCTCGCCGAACGGCTGGGCGAGCGTTTCGCCGTGCGCGTCTATGCGCCGGTCGGCGCGCATCGCGACCTGCTGCCCTATCTGGTGCGCCGCCTGCTGGAGAACGGGGCCAACACCTCGTTCATCCACCAGGTCGCCGACCGCGACATCCCGCTCGCGCGGATCGTGGCTGATCCGGCCGCTGCCCTCGCCGCGGCCACGCCGTCGGTCCGCCAGCCGACGGCGCTGTTCTCCGACCGCGCGAACGCGCGCGGGCTCGACCTTGCGGACGACGCGCTTCGCGCGCGCCTCGTGGCGCGCATCGCCGCCGACCGGATCGCGGCCCCGCCCGGCAACGTGCGCGAGCCGGCCGAGAAGAACAGGTCCGTCGGCGAATGCCGCAGCGCGACGCCGGGCGAGATCGCCGGTCTGGTCGGCGGTGCCGCGCGCGCCTTCGCCGACTGGCGCCGCGTCCCGGTCGCCGAGCGCGCCTCGATCCTGGAGCGCGCGGCCGGCCTGTTCGAGGCGAACGACCACGAGCTGATGTCGCTCGTCGTGCGCGAGGGCGGCCGCACGATCCCCGATGCGCTGTCCGAACTGCGCGAGGCGGTCGACTTCCTGCGCTATTACGCGGGCCGTGCACGGCTCGATTGCGGGCCCGCCGCCCTGCCCGGCCCGACCGGCGAGCGCAACACGCTGGCGCTGGAAGGGCGCGGCGTGTTCGCCTGCGTAAGCCCGTGGAACTTCCCGCTCGCGATCTTCGTGGGCCAGATCGCCGCGGCCCTCGCAGCCGGCAACGCGGTCGTCGCCAAGCCGGCGGAACAGACGCCGCTGACCGCCGCGCGCGCCGTTGCGCTGCTGCACGCCGCCGGCGTGCCGGGCGAGGCGCTTCAGCTCGCCTTCGGCGGGCGCGAGATCGGGGCCGCCCTCGTCGGCGATCCGCGCATCGCGGGCGTGGCCTTCACCGGCTCGACCGCGACCGCCAAGTCGATCCAGCGTGCGCTCGCCGCCAAGGACGGCCCCATCGTACCGCTGATCGCGGAGACCGGCGGCGTCAACGCGATGATCGCCGACAGTTCGGCGCTGGCCGAACAACTCGTCAACGACGCGATCGTCTCGGCATTCCAGAGTGCGGGCCAGCGCTGCTCGGCGCTGCGCGTGCTGTTCGTGCAGGACGAAGCCGCCGACCGCACGATCGAGATGCTTAAGGGCGCCATGGCCGAACTGCAGATCGGCGATCCGGCCGATCCGGCGACCGACATCGGCCCCGTGATCGACGCCGCGGCCAAGCGCATGCTGGAAGCCTATATCGACGAGAACCGGGCGCACGTCGTCGCGCGCGCGAGCGTGCCCGCCGGCCTCGCGAACGGCCATTTCGTGGCACCCGTGGCGCTCGAAGTGCCGATGGCGGCCGCCCCGATGCACGAGATCTTCGGGCCGGTGCTGCATGTCGTGCGCTGGAAGGCCGAAGCGCTCGACGACGTGCTCGCGCGCGTCGCGTCGACCGGCTACGGCCTGACGCTGGGCATCCACAGCCGCATCGACGCGTTCCAGCGCCGCATCGCGGCGGCCCTGCCGGTGGGCAACGTGTACGTGAACCGCTCGACCATCGGCGCCGTCGTCGGCGTGCAGCCCTTCGGCGGGCAGGGCCTGTCGGGCACGGGGCCGAAGGCGGGAGGGCCGTTCTACCTGCCGCGCTTCGCGGCCGAGAAGACCGTCTCGATCAACACGGCAGCGGTGGGCGGCGACGTGGCGCTGATGGCGAGCGGCCGGACGGCCTGAGTCCGGCCTTCCGCCGCCCGCAACAAATCTAAAGGCCGGTCCAAGAAATTCTCGTTTGATGGGCCTGCGGCGTGCCAGCACTGTCCACTTCCACATCTTGGAAAGCGGACGATGGCAAAGGCACAGGCGACCGGTGCGCTGGCGGTCACGGCGAACGATCTTCGCAGCGGAACGGTCGTGTTCCGGCGCCCGGACGGGCGCTGGAGCGAAGAGGTTCTCGAAGCGGAAATCGCGCTGACGGCCGAGGCGGCGCAAGCGCTGCTGGCCGGCGCCAGGGCCGACCACGACGCCTGCATCGTCGTCGAGCCCGCGCTGGTCGAAATCACGATGACCGGCAACCGTCCGGCCCCCAGGCATCTGCGCGAGCGCATCCGCGCGCAGGGCCCCACCGTCGCGTACGGCGCGGCGGCCGCGAACTAGGAAACAGCATGTACCGTTACGACGAATTCGACCTCGGCTTCGTGCGCGAGCGCGTCGCCGAATTCCGCGACCAGGTCGCCCGCCGCCTGTCGGGCGAGATGACCGAGGACCAGTTCAAGCCGCTGCGGCTGATGAACGGCGTCTACCTGCAGCTCCACGCCTACATGCTGCGCGTCGCGATCCCCTACGGCGTGCTGTCCGGCCGGCAGATGCGCAAGCTCGCGCATATCGCGCGCAAGTACGACCGCGACTACGGCCACTTCACGACGCGCCAGAACCTGCAGTTCAACTGGATCAAACTCGCCGACATGCCGGCGATCCTCGAGGAACTGGCCGAGGTCGAGATGCACGCGATCCAGACGTCGGGCAACTGCATCCGCAACGTGACGGCCGACCATTTCGCCGGTGCCGCCGCCGACGAGACGGTCGATCCGCGCCCCTATGCCGAGATCCTGCGCCAGTGGTCGTCGCTGCATCCGGAGTTCTCGTTCCTGCCGCGCAAGTTCAAGCTTGCGGTGACGGGGGCGGCCGCCGACCGCGCGGCGATCCAGGTGCACGACATCGGGCTGGAGGCAAAGCGCGACGCGAAGGGCGATATCGGTTTCGCCGTGTGGGTCGGCGGCGGCCAAGGCCGCACGCCGATGATCGCCAGAAAGCTGCGCGATTTCCTGCCCGAGGCGGACCTGCTCGCCTACTGCGAGGCGATCCTGCGCGTCTACAATCTGGAAGGACGGCGCGACAACAAGTACAAGGCGCGCATCAAGATCCTGGTCCACGAGAAGGGCACGGACGAGATCGCCGACGCGATCGAGAACGAGTTCGCTTCGCTGAAGGGCAAGGCGCTGGATCTGCCCGCCGCCGAGATCGCGCGCATCGCGGCCTATTTCGCCCCGCCGGCCCTTGCCGACCTGCCGGCACGCTCGGCGAAACTCGAGGCCGCGAAAGCCGCCGACGTCGCCCTCGCCCGTTTCGTCGACCGCAACGTTTCTGCCCACAAACGGCCCGGCTACGGCATCGTGACCGTGTCGCTGAAGCCCGTCGGCCTGCCGCCGGGCGACGCTACGTCGGCCCAGATGGACGCCGTCGCGGCACTTGCCGAGCGCTTCTCGGCCGACGAGATCCGCGTCAGCCACGAGCAGAACCTGGTGCTGCCACACGTGCGGCTCGACGACCTGCCCGAACTTTTCGCGGGCCTGGCCGCGGCCGGCCTCGCCACGCCGAACGCCGGCCTCGTCACCGACATCATCGCGTGCCCCGGGCTCGACTACTGCTCGCTCGCCAACGCGCGCTCGATCCCGGTCGCCCAGCGCATCTCCGAGCGCTTCGCCGATCTCGGCCGCCAGCACGACATCGGCGATCTCAAGATCAAGATCTCGGGCTGCATCAACGCGTGCGGCCACCACCATGTCGGCCATATCGGCATCCTCGGCGTCGACCGGAAGGGCGAGGAGTTCTACCAGATCACGCTCGGCGGTTCGGGCGACGAGACCTGCTCGATCGGCGAGATCGTCGGGCCGGGCTTCCCGGCCGACCGGATCGTCGACGCGGTCGAGCAGGTGGTCGACGCCTATCTCGGCCTGCGCCGCGATCCGGGCGAGACGTTCCTTGCCGCCTACCGCCGCGTCGGCCTCAAGCCGTTCCAGGAGGCGCTCTATGCCGACGCCTGAAACGGCCCTGTGGCGCGCCGGCGCCTTCGCCGCCGACGACTGGCGGTTTCCGGCCGCCGGCGAACCGGTCCCGGCCGACGGCAAGGTCGCCCTGCCCAAGGCGCGCTTCCTCGCCGAGCGCGCCGCACTGGCCGGCCGCAACGGCCCGATCGGCGTCGTGCTCGAGTCCGGCGAGAGCCTTGCCGACATCGAGGACGACGTGCCGCGCTTCGGCCTGATCGTGCTGCGCTTCGCGCGCTATGCCGACGGGCGGAACTATTCGACCGCGCGCATCCTGCGCGACCGGCTGGGTTTCCGCGGCGAACTGCGCGCATCGGGGGACGTGCTGCGCGATCAGGTGCTGTTCATGCTGCGCGCGGGCTTCGACGCGCTGGAGATCGCGCACGCCGGAACGGTGGCCACCCTGAAGGAAGGACGCATCGTCGGCGTCCACCGCCATTACCAGCCGGCTTCGAACGAGATCGGCGAGTCCGCCGCAGGTCTGCGCGGCTGGCAGCGCACGTCGAGAAGGCTTGCGTCGAATTAGGTTACGACAGGTTGCGGTAACCTGTTTATCCCGTTGAAACGCAACGGAGGTAACCTAAATCGCACCTTCGTCATACATCGTCTTCACTTGTCAAACAGCACGCTTTCGCTGTCTCGACAGTGGAAAAACAAGTTCAGATTGTAAAGAAAAATTGCCTAGACGCACCAAGCCGACTGCCAGAGGCAGTCGTCGGCAAGGACGGGCACGTCGTCGCCGTCGGCGGCATAGCGCACGACGAGGAACGGGCCGCAGGCGGCCCCGCCCTTCGCGGCAAGACCGGCGAATTCGTGCGCCGGGCCGGACATGACGCGCCCGAGGGCGGCATCGACGGCGCCGATCCCGCCGCGCCAACCCAGGAACACGATCGCGACCTGGCCGTCCGTACCCGCCAGCAGCGGTTGCGTGCCGTCCCAGCCGCGCCAGTAGGCCGACTGCGCGATGCGCGCCTGCGCCGCCGTCCCGACGAGCCGCGGATGCGCCGCCACCTTGCCCAGCGAGGCGATCTTCGCATGGGCATCCGCCAGCGGCCCCTCGCGCGTGCCGAGCAGGACGGCCTGCACGTCGGCATCGGCACCGACCCAGCCGATCTCGTCGGCCGAGAAGGCGTCGCGGACGGCGAAGGCAGCGGGAATGTCGGCGAGCGTCTGCATGACGCCATCCATAGACCCGCCGCCGCCACCGGCCGAATCAGAAGTTCTTGCGCTCGGGCCAAGTTTTCCTCAGTTCCGCGCCCGGCCGGGTGGACGGATATTCGGGGCCTCCGGAACCCGATCCGCACGGTCCCTTCGTCATGCTCCCGATCGTCCTCGACGCCAGCCGCCTTCGCATCGCGCTTTTCGGCGAAGGCCCCCGCGCCGCGCGCCGGCTTGCCCTGCTGCGCGAGGGCGGTGCCGCCGACGTGACGCGGATCGCCGGCGACCCGGCGGACGCCGACGTGGCGGCCTTCGACCTGATCTACGTCGCCGACATGCCGCCGGCGGACGCGCGTGCCGTCGCGCAAAGGGCGCGCGCGGCCGGCCGGCTCGTCAATGTCGAGGACGTGACGGAGCTGTGCGACTTCCACACGCCCGCGGTCGTCCGCCGGGGCGCATTGACGCTGACCGTGTCGACCGGCGGGCTCGCCCCCGGCCTGTCGGGCGTGCTTGCCGCCTATCTCGGCCGGATTTTCGGGACGGTGTGGTCGATCCGCCTCGGCTTGCTGGAGACCAAGCGGCGCAACTGGCGCCGGCGCGGCCTGACGCACGGCGAGGTGCGCGACGCGCTGGGCTGCGAGATCGAACGCAATGGCTGGTTGCCGGAGCTCGCCGAACACACAAGCGGGGCCAACCGGGCGCCGTCAAATTTGCGTGACGCGGCCGCCGCGGATATTCGTTAATCTGATTTACGATTTTTCCGGCGCGCGGGACGCCGCCTGCATTTGTCATCGCCGGCGATTTCGGGATAAGGTGTACACCAATCTGCATCTTGTCGCGGGCGGCGGCGGAGGCACCGGCATGGTCGAGTTGCTCGAAGAAGACGACGTCACGTTCACCTGCAATGCCGACCACATACACCGGTGGTCGCACAAGCGCCCGGACATGTTTCCGCAGGCGAAACGCCTGTCCCTGCTGCTCGACGAATGGCACGCGACGCTGCGCCGGCCCAATCTCGGCCGCGAGGCGCTGTTCGACGCGCTGGCGCGCACCGGCAATATCGGCTTCACCACGCTCGTCGACGTGACGGCCGACGATCCCGGCCGGTTCCGTTCCAAGCTGTGGGGCAGCCACCTCATTTCGGGCGACAACTTCGCCCGCGACGTGTGCGTCAAGGATCTGCCGAAGGTCCTGTCCAAGTGGGTGCAGGCGGAGTACCTGACCTGCAAGGTGACCGGCGTTCCCAATTTCCAGGAGATCACCTGGAGCGTGAAGGGCGAGCAGCGCGACATGTACCGGCTTCTGCTCCCGCTGTCGCTCGACAGCGGGAGCATCGACCACCTCGTCTCGTCCGTCGTCTACAAGAAGCCGGCGCTCTACGAGAGCCTCGCCTACGTCAAGGCGTGACGAACTGGCGCAGCATCTCGGCGCGCGAGATGTACTCCAGGTAGACCGTCTCCTTCGTCTGCGTCTCCTCGAAATAGCCGCTGACGACCTTCAGCGTGCCCGCGTAGCCGTAGATGCGCGTCGGGTACTGCTTCTCGTAGAGGTTCTGGAAGACCGTCCCGACCATCCAGTCGAGCTCGAAGTGCGGCAGCGCCACGGCGCGGCACGTCCGCATGACCCGTCCGGCAAGCCCGTGCTTGCGCCAGTTGGGATGGATCCACAGTCCGCCGTGATGGCCGATCCGCCCCGCGATGAGCAGGTTCGAACCGAGCAGCTCGGGCGACCACTCGGTCGTGCTTTCCAGCTTCGGATGCCGGCCCCACCACATGCGGTTCCCGACGAACGCGGCGAGATAGTTCTCCGAGACGAGGTACTTGTGCGCGATCGTGGCGACGATCTCGCCGTTCGTGTCGCTGAGCGACAGCCAGAAGCTGTTGCCCGGATGCAGGTCGCAGAATTCGGGATCGTAGGCCGGGTTGACGCCGATATTCTCCGGCGCGGACTTCAGGAACTGCGCCCATTCCGACAGGTGCGCGTTGACAGTCAGGCGCAGGCCGATGCCCGAGAGATAGTGGATCTGGTCGGCAACGTAGTTCCGGCACTGCAGCACGTCGTTGATCGAGAGCATGTGGTCCTCCGATTATTTTGCGGTGGCAATCGCGTTTCCGTTCCAACTTCTGGAACACGCAATTAATGGCGAAGTGGCCGGAGGGGTGCACGGGGCAACCGTTCGCCAACTGCCTGTCGCAATGGGGATATCCACAAGACTTTGCGGCCGGATAGGCCAGCAGCAGAGCGTCTGATGAACGACAATTTAGACAATGGTGAGGGAATTCCGGCGAAGCGTGCCTTTCAGACGAAGCGCACGGCAACGCTCCCCCGGGCCGGCCGTGCGAAAGCCCGTGCGCGCGCCCCCGACCTTCGCCTATCCTGTTGACTTGCGGGGAAAATGCCCCGCGGCGATGCGCACGCGGGGGGCAATGCGGCTGGAACGGAAGTTCATGGTGGCGCTTGCCGTCGCGATGCTGGCGACGGCAATTCTTGCGGGGTCGGTGATCCTCCACCAATGGCGCGACTATGGCCGCAGCGTCGCGGGCATCGATGCCACGCGGACCTTCGCCAGCGTGCTGCGCGCGATGGAGAAGATCTCGGTCGAGCGCGGCCCGACGAACGCGACCTTCGGTGCCGACGCGGCCGCAGCCCCCGAATGGCGCGCCCGCCTCGACCGCGCCCGCGCCGAGACCGACGCCGCCTTCGACGCGATGGACCACGAGCTTGCCGGTTCGGCCGCCGGCCTCCGCCGGGACCTGCCCGCCCTTTCGCGCGACATCCGCGCGCGGCTCGCCCGCGCGCGCGGCGATGCCGACGCGCTTGCCGCCCGCCCGATCGCCGACCGGTCGACCGACGCGATCCGCGAAATCGTCGCACGGCTCGTGACGCTCGCCCTCGATCTTGCCCCGATCGTGGACGAGGCCGAGGCCGCTGTCGGCCGGGCGGATTCCGACCTGCTGAAGATCGCCACCGTGGCGCGGCTCGCGGCCGAGACGCGCGAGTTCGCGGGCCAGCTCGGCAGCGTGTTTTCCGCCCCGCTCGCGCGGCGCGTGCCGCTGGTCGAGACGGAATCCTTCGCCATCGAACGGCTGCGCGGGCGCATTTCCGCCCTTGCCCAGCAGCTCGCGCGCGCCGGCGAGACCGCCGGGATGCCCGACATGGCGGCCCCCCTCGCTCGGATGCGCGCCGGCTATCTCGACGGCGCGATGGCGCTGGTCGAGGAACTGGCGGCCGCCGGGCGCGGCGGCGGCGCGTACCCGGTCGCGGCCGGCGCATTCGTCGAACGCTACGTGCCGGCGATGCGCAGCATCCTCGACGTGCGCGACGCGGCGCTGGATGCCGCCGCGACGCGCGCCGACGCCCAGCGCGCCGCTGCCCGTGCCGCACTCGTGCGGATCGGCCTTCTGGTCGCCGCGATCCTCGCCACGGTCGTGGCCATCGGCGTCTTCGTGCGCCGGCGCGTCGTCGGCCCGCTGCTGCGGCTGACCGACGCGATGGGCCGCGT
The DNA here is from genome assembly GCA_016794005.1 of Rhodospirillales bacterium. Taxonomy (GTDB): domain Bacteria; phylum Pseudomonadota; class Alphaproteobacteria; order CACIAM-22H2; family CACIAM-22H2; genus Tagaea. Next base: position 85,682 of record JAEUKY010000016.1, on the reverse strand, counting down.
GGCGCGCAAGGAAAGCGTCGACCTTCCCGACGCGTCGAGGCGCGACGAGATCGGCAGCCTCGCCCGATCGCTGAAGACCGTCGCCGAAAGCGTGGCCGAGAACGAACGCCTGCGCCGCGAGCAGCGCGAGGCCGACGCCGCGTACGAGGAGCAGCGCACGTTCCTCGACGCGACGTTCGAGAACATGGCCCAGGGCGTGCTGCTGATGGACGCCGACCTCAGGGCATTCGCATGGAACCGGCGGATGTGCGAGTTCATCGGCCTGCCGCCGTCGGCCATGCGCCGCGGCCTGTCGATGGTCGAGATCCTCGAGTTGCAGATCGCGGCCGGCGCCTTCGCCGACATGGAGATGGCGCGCGGCTGGCTGGCGCGCCGGCGCGCGGGCTACAGCGCGGTCGATCCGCTCTCCGAACGGCGGCTCGCCGACGGGCGCTGGATCGAGGTGCGCACGACCCGCACGCCCGCCGGCATGTACGTGCGCACCTACACCGACATCACCGACGCCAAGCGCCTGCAGGCCGAGCGCGAAGAGGAGCGCGCCTTCCTCGACGCCACGCTCGAGAACATGGCCCAGGGCGTGCTGCTGCTCGATCCCAAGCTTCTGCCCGTCGCGTGGAACGCACGCTTCTACGACCTGATCGGCCTGCCGCAGGGCTCGATCCGGCGCGGCATGCCGATGGTCGACATCCTAGAGAAGCAGATCGCCGCCGGCTCCTTCGCCGATTCCGAACTGCCCAAGCGCTGGGCGCAGGACCTTCGCGAGGGCAACGTGTCGCTGTCGCCCTTCTCCGAGCGGCGCATGTCGGACGGCCGCTGGATCGAGGTGCGCACCACGCGCACCCCCACGGGCATGTACGTGCGCACCTATACCGACGCGACCGAGCGCAAGGAGTTCGAGGAGGCGCTGGCGCGCGAGAAGGGCGTGCTCGACGCGACCTTCGAGAGCATGGGCCAGGCGATCGTCGTGACCGGCGCCGACATGGGCGTCGTCGCGTGGAACCGCAATTTCGAGACCTACCTGGACCTGCCCGAGGGGCTGATGCGGCGTGGCGTCACGCTCGACGAGATCGCCCACTACCAGATGGCGCAGGGCGAGTTCCGCGGCCGCGAGGAGGAGATCCGCCACCGCATCCTGCTGACCGGCCGCGAGAACCTGCCCGCCACCGATACCTACGAGCGCCAGCGCCCCAACGGCCGCTGGCTGGAGGTACGCACCGACCGCATGCCCGACGGCGGCTACGTGCGCGTCGTGACCGACATCACGCAAAGGAAGCAGATCGAAGCGGAGCTGCGCGCCGCCAAGGAGGACGCCGAGACCGCGACCGCGGCGAAATCCGCCTTCCTCGCGACGATGAGCCACGAGATCCGCACGCCGATGAACGGCATCCTCGGTCTCGCCGAACTGATGCGGCAGACCGAACTCGACGCCGAACAGCGCGAGATGGCCGAGCTGATCGACCGGTCGGCGCGAGCATTGCTGGCGATTCTCGACGACGTGCTCGATTTCTCCAAGATCGAGGCGGGCAGGCTCGACCTCGAACGCGTTCCGGTCGATCCGGGCGGCGAGATCGAGGCGGTCGCCGAGCTGTTCGCGGCCGGCGCGCGCCGCAAGGGGCTCGAACTCGACTGCTTCGTCGATCCGCGTCTGCCCGCGCGCGTGTGGGGCGATCCCGTGCGGCTGCGCCAGATCCTGGTAAATCTCGCGGGCAACGCGATCAAGTTCACCGAGGCCGGCCGCGTGTCGCTGGCGATGCGCGTGCGCGGCGTGCGCGAAGGCCGCATCGACATGCAGATCGAGGTCGCCGACACCGGTATCGGCATCGCCGAAGCCGCACGCAAGCGCCTGTTCGCCCCGTTCGAGCAGGCCGAAGAATCGACCCGCCGGCGTTTCGGCGGGACGGGCCTCGGCCTTTCCATCGCGCGCCGGCTGGTCGAGGCGATGGGCGGCGAGATCGGCGTCGACAGCCAGCCCGGCTCGGGTTCGACGTTCTGGGTGCGCCTGTCGCTCGAAACGGCGCCGGCCGGCGACGCCGAACCGGCAATCGATCTTTCAGGCCGGCGCGTGGCGCTCGTCGTCGCCGACGCGGTGCTGGGCGACACGCTGGCGACCTATCTCGAGGCGGCGAGCGCCGCCGTCGTGCGGACCGACGATCCGGCCGTCGCCGGTGCCGCCGACTGCGCGATCGTCGACGACCGCGCGCCCGCCGCCGGCGTTCCAGGATCGCGGTCCGTGCTGCTGGCGGGCGACGACGCGACCCGCCGCCGCCTGCGTGCCGCCGGGTCCCATTCCGCCGCGATCCTGCGGCCGCCCCGGCGCGCGGCCCTGCTGCGCGCCGTCGGCGTGGCGCTGGGCATCGCCAGTCCCGAGACCCTCGCCGTCGGCGACACGGCCGGCAGCTTCATGGCCAGCGCCTTCGCCGGCGATCCGCAGGGTGCGCGCCTCGCCGGGCTCGTCGTGCTCGTCGCCGAGGACCAGGACACGAACCGGACCGTGATCCGCCGCCAGCTCGCCAAGCTCGGCTACGCCTGCGACCTTGCCGAGGACGGGATGGAGGCGCTCGCCGCCTGGCACGCCAACCGCTATGCGCTGGTGCTGACCGACATGCACATGCCGCGCATGGACGGGATCGAGCTCGTCCGGTCGATCCGTGCGGCCGAGGCGGCCGACCCCGCGCGCCCGCGCACGCCGGTCGTGGCATTGACCGCGAACGCGCTGCAGGGCGAGGACCAGCGCTGCCGGGCCGCCGGCATGGACGATTTCCTCGCCAAGCCCGCAAGCCTCGACCGCCTTGGCCGCGCGATCGCCGCCTTCATGCCCGAACATGCGCGCTGCGCGCCCGTTCCCGCCCAGACGGCCGGGCGGGAATCCGCGCCCGCCGACGCCACCGCCCCGCCGCCGGTCTCGTTCGACCGGCTGGCCGCGATCCTCGGCGACGACGATCCGGCCACCCTCGTCGAGGTGCTCGCCGATTTCGTCGCCAAGCTGCCGCCGTCGGTCGCGCGGCTCGACGCGGCGCTCGCCGCCGGCGATCGGGCGGAGACCGCCGCCGCCGCGCATGCCGTCAAGGGAGCGGCCGCCAGCGTCGGGGCGGGCGGGCTGGAAGCCGCATGCGCGCGCATCGAGGCGCATGCGCGCGCCGGCGATGTTGCCGCCGCCGCCGAAGTCGGTAATCTCGTGCGCGAGGCATTCGAACGGATCCGCACTTTCCTCGAGGCACGGCGCACGGAGATGGCCCGATGACCGAATCCGCCCCCCTGCAGGGCCGCGCCTTTCTCGTCGTCGACGACGAGACGTTCGTGCGCGGTCTCGTCGTGCGCCTGCTGCGCGGAATGGGGGCCTGGGTCGTCGAGGAGGCCGCCGACGGCGGTGCCGCCGTCGCCCTGCTGAAATCCAGCGAGTACCAGTTCGACTGCGTGTTGACCGACTTCGCGATGCGCCCGCGCAACGGGCTGCGCCTGCTGGCCGACATCCGCACGGGTGCCGAAGGGCTCAAGCGCAACACGCCGGTCCTGATGCTGACGGCGCATTCCGACGCCGGCCTCGTCTGGGCGGCCTTCCAGCTCGACACCAGCGGGTTCCTCGTGAAGCCGCCGACCAGGGCCTCGCTCGCAGAACGGCTGGAGAAGATCCTGTCGCGCCCGCTGCCGGTGAAATCGGCCGACGCCTACCGCCAGATCGCCGCGGTGGTGGCGCAGGCAGAGACCGTCGAAACCCCGCCCACCACCGCACCGAACACTGTCAATGCCGGCACGCTGCTGGCACAGGATACGGCACGCCCCGCCGCGGCGACGGCCGAACCCGCCGCCTCGGGGCCCGAGTTCCAGGTGGCGCTCGACAAGGTGCGCGAAGGGGCGGTGCTTTCGCGCAACCTGCTGGCGACGGGCGGTGGCCTGCTTCTGGCGAACGGAACGCAGCTGACCGGCCGGCTGATCGAGCGGCTGCGCGACCTCGCCGAAGTCGATGCGGCCGTCGCGACGGTCTGGGTCCATCCAACGACGGATTGAAGGAAGACATGAACGACAGGGAGTCCCGCGTCCTCCATCGCGGCGTCGCCGCCCCGCCGGTCGCCGCGCGCGCCGAGGGCAACTACCTGATCGACGCGGCCGGCAGGCGCTATTTCGACGGCTCGGGCGGGGCGGCCGTCAGCTGCCTCGGCCACAACCACCCGCGGGTCGTCGCCGCACTGCAGGCGCAACTCGGCGCGCTCGACTACGCGCACACGTCGTTCTTCACGAACGAGCCGATGGAGCGGCTTGCCGACCTGCTTGTCGACGCCGCTCCGACGGCGATGGCGAAAGTCTACTTCGTTTCGGGCGGATCGGAGGCGATGGAAGCGGCGCTGAAGCTCGCGCGCCAGTATTTCGTCGAGAAGGGCGAGCCGCAGCGCACGAAGTTCGTCGCGCGCAGGCAGAGCTACCACGGCAACACGCTGGGGGCGCTGGGCGTGGGCGGCAACGCGCTGCGGCGCGCGATGTTCGCCCCTCTGCTGGCCGAGACCGAACTGGTATCGCCCTGCTACGCCTATCGCGACCGCCGGCCGGGCGAGAGCGAAGAGGCCTACGGCGCGCGCCTTGCGGCCGAGTTCGAGGCGACGGTCGAGCGGCTCGGCCCCGGCAACGTCATCGCGTTCGTCGCGGAAACGGTGGGCGGCGCCACGCAAGGCTGCACGCCGCCGGTCGCGGGCTATCTCACGCGCGTCGATGCGGTCTGCAAGAAGCACGGCATCCTGCTGATCCTCGACGAAGTGATGTGCGGCATGGGGCGAAGCGGCACGATGTTCGCCTACGAGACCGAGAACGTGGTCCCCGACATCGTCGCGATCGCCAAGGGGCTCGGCGGCGGAGCCCAGCCGATCGGCGCGATGCTGGTCGCCCCCGGCATCGTCGCCGGCATCGAGAACGGCTCGGGTGGCTTCATGCACGGCCACACGTATCTGGGGCATCCGATGGCGTGCGCGGCGGCCCTCGCGGTGCAGGAGACGATCCGCGACGAGAGGCTCCTCGATGCGGTGAAGCTGCGCGGGGCCGAACTGGAGGCCGCCCTCGTCGAGCGGCTCGGCAATCACGCCCATGTCGGCGACATCCGCGGGCGCGGCCTGTTCTGGGCGGTCGAACTCGTCGCCGACCGCGCGACGAAGGCGCCGTTCGATCCGGCCCGCAAGCTGCACGCGAAGATCAAGAAACAGGCTTTCGCGCGCGGCCTGCTCTGCTATCCGATGGGCGGTACGATCGACGGCAAGGCCGGCGACCACGTCATCCTCGCCCCGCCCTACGTCTCGACGCCCGCCGAGATCGCGTTTGCCGCGACGACGCTGGGCGACGCGATCGATGCGGCGATCGCCGAAGGCTGAGCGCTACCAGTGACGGTGATGATGATGGCGGTGGCGATGTCCGCCACCGAGCCGGATCACGACCCCGGATGAGTAATAGGGCCGCGCGTAGTAGTAGCCCGGCGGATAATTGGGCGGCGGATAGGTGTAGATGACCGGCGGCGGCGGCGCATAGACCGTGACCGGGGCCGGGGCCGGCACGAAACGCGGCGGCGGCGGCGGGGTATCGACCGCGGCGCGCTGCAGCTTCCACGAACCGTCGGACTGACGGCACGCGGTTCCCCAGGCCTGCTGGGACTGCCCGCCGATCGTGACGGTCTGGTTGAACTCGCGGCAGATCTGGCCCGTCGCGTCCTGGAAGGCGGGTTTCGGCACGAAGGCACCGCTCGTCCCGTCGTCGGGGTTGCGCCACTGGACGACGGTGCCCGAACGCGCGTTTTCCAGCGCGTCCTGCCCGGCGGTACCGATGGATTGGGCGAATGCCGGACTGCCGAGGGCGAGCGCTGCGGCGAGGGGAACGAGGATTTTCATCGAAGCCTCCGGACGGGGTGCTCCCGTCCGCGACAACGCGGCCGGCGGATGCCCTATTCCGCCGGAACTTCCCAGCCGCCGCCCAGCGCCTGGAAGAGTGCGATCAGCGCCTGGTAATAGCCGAGCCGCGCCTGCGCGAGCGCGTCGAGCGCCGTGAAGTAGCTGCGTTCGGTATCGCGCAGCGTGACGGAGTCGATCGAGCCCACGCGATACTGGGCCTGTGCGGCCTCGAACGCGATGCGCGAGGCGGCCGTGGCCGCGACCTGGGCTTCGAGCTGTTCGCGCGTTCGCCGGGTGCCCGACAGCGCGGTTTCGACGTCGGCGAAGGCCTGCACGACCGCCTTCTGGTAGGTGGCGGCCAGTTCTTCCATGCGCGCGCGCTGGAGCTTCTCCTGCCCCTCCAGCGCCCCGCCCGCGAAGATCGGCGCCGTCAGCGCCGACGCGATCGAGAAGATCTGCGAGGTCGGATCGAAAAGCCGGTTCAGGTCCGACGACTGGAAACCCGCGGCACCCGTCAGGCTCAGGCTCGGCCAGCGCGACGCGATGGCGTTGCGCAAGGACGCGTTGGCCGCGATCAGGTTGGCCTCCGCCGCCGCGATGTCGGGCCGGCGGCGCAGCAGTTCGGACGGAACGCCAGGCCCGACGGCCGGCACGTGCAGGTCGGTCAGCGGGATCGCGACGATCTCGGGCCGGCCGGCCGCCCCCAGCAGCACGCCGAGCACGTCGGTCTGCTGGGCGAGCTGGCGGGAAAGCGACGCGATCACGGCCTTCTGCCCCTCGACGATGCTGAGCTGCGGGGCGATATCGATCAGGCTCGCCGTCCCCACCGCGGCGCGCGCGCGCACGGCCGCGAGGATGTCTTCGGCGTCGGCCAGCGACTGGCGCGCGTAGTCGAGCCGTTCGGCAAGTCCGAGAACCTGGAAATAGGTGTTGGCGACGTTCGAGACGGTCGTCAGCGCCACCGTCGCCGCGTCGTAGCGGCTGGCGACGAGCGAGGCTCGTGCGGCTTCCGCCGCGGCGCGGTTCTTGCCCCAGAAATCGATCTCGTAGGTCGACGAAAGCTGCACGTCGAAGCGGTTCGACCAGACCGGCCGGCGCGTGGCACCCGTGCTGGTCGTGGTGCCGCTTGGGGCCGATTGCTGGCGCGAGGCCCCGCTCGACAATTCGAGATCGGGATACTGGGCGGCCCCGGCAATCTCGGCCTGCGCGATCGCCTGGCGGATGCGCGCCGCAGCGGCGGCGAGATCGAAATTCGCCGCCTGCGCCTTCGCGACCAGCTCGTCGAGTTCGGCCGAGCCGAACTGCTTCCACCAGTCGGCCGCCGGCCAAACGCCGGGGACGGGTGCGGGCGGCACGTCGGGCTTGGGCGCTTCGGCCGGTCGGATGCCCATCAGTTCGCGGAACTGCGCCGGCAGCTCGACGATGGGCCGCAGATACGGCGAACCCGTCTCGCATGCCGACAGCGCAAGCGCCATCGCGAGCACCGGAACGGCGCGACGCCTCATTGTGCGGCTCCGGGGACGAGAGCCGGTTCCGGCTGCCGGCCGCGCAGCAGAAGATAGATGACCGGCGTGGTGAACAGCGTCAGGACCTGGCTGAAAGCCAGACCGCCGACGATGGCGATTCCCAGCGGCCGGCGCAGCTCCGCCCCGATGCCGTCGCCCATCGCCAGCGGAAGCGCGCCGAGCATCGCGGTCAGCGTGGTCATCATGATCGGGCGGAAGCGCACGCGGCAGGCCTCGAGAATCGCATCGGCCGGCGCCATGCCGTCGCGCCGCTCGGCGACGAGGGCGAAATCGACCATCATTATCGCGTTCTTCTTGACGATGCCCATCAGCAGGATGATGCCGACGATACTGATGAGCGTGAGGTTCGTGCCCGTCGCCATGTTCGCCAGAAGCGCGCCCACGCCGGCCGAGGGCAGCGTCGACAGGATCGTGACCGACTGCGCCCAGCTTTCGTAGAGGATGCCGAGGACGAGATAGATCGCGACGATCGCCGCGAGGATCAGCAGCGGGACGCCGGCGTTCTGCGCCTGGCTGACGCGCGCGAAACCGGTCGCCTCGACGCGCATGTCGCCGGGCATGCCGATCGACTGGGCGACCGCGCGCACCCGCGCGATCGCGTCGAGAAGCGCACCGCCCTCGTTCAGGTTGAAGCTGATGGTCGTCGACGGAAACTGCCCGTCATGCGCGATGCTGAGCGGCGATGGCACGATCTCCACCTTCGCCAGCGCCGACAGCGGCACCTGGGCGCCCGACGGCGCCTTTACGTAGATCTGCGACAGGGCGTTGGGGCCGCGCTGCTGTTCGGGGAGCGCCTCGAGAACGACGCGGTACTGGTTGCGCTCGCGGTAGATCGTCGAGACGAGGCGCTGGGCGAACGCATTGTTCAGGGCCGCATCGATTTCGGCCGGCTGGATGCCGAACCGCGCGGCGGCATCCCGGTCGATGGTCGTGCGCGCGTCCAGCCCGGCGCGCTCCAGGTCGCTCGACACGTCCTGGAAGCCCGGTTCCTGGGCGAGCTGGCGCACCAGTACCGGCCCCCAGACCGCGAGGTCCGCCGGCTTGGCGGCCAGAAGCGCGACCTGGAACTGCGCCCTGCCCCCGCGCCCGCCGAACTGCAGGTCTTGTTCGGCGGACAGGAACACCTGTACGTCCACGAGACGTGCCAGGCGCGGGCGCAGGCGCGCGACGACCTGATCGGCCGAAACGTCGCGCTCGCCGCGCGGCTTGAGCGCGATGAACATCTGGCCCGTGTTTGCCGCCCCGAAGAACCCGCCGCCGGTCACGCCGCCCACGCTGGCGACGGCGGGATCGCTGCGCACGATGCGCACGGCCGCGTCCATGCGCTGCGACATGGCCCGGAACGACGTGTCGGGCGACGCGCGCGCGAAGGCGCGCAGCAGGCCCGTGTCCTGCTGCGGCACGAAGCCGCCCTTCGGCGCCTGCACGTAAAGCATCACCGTCGCCGCGATCGTGGCAAGCGTGACCAGCAGCATCGTCCAGCGCCAGCGGATCGTCACCGCGAGCGCGCGCGAATAGGCGTTCACGACCGGGTCGAACACGCGGTCGAAGGCCCGGTCGAAGATCGTGGCGGGGCGCTCGCGCCCGGCAAAACGCGCGCACATCATCGGCGTCAGCGTCAGCGACACGACGCCCGAGATGAGAATCGCCGCCGTCAGAACCAGCGCGAACTCGCGCAGGAAACGGCCCTGCAGGCCGCCCAGGAAATACATGGGCACGAACACGACGGCCAACGACAGCGTCATCGATACGACCGTAAAGCCGATCTCGCGGGCGCCCGTCAGCGCCGCGTCGAGCGGGGTCATGCCGCGCTCGCGATTGCGCATGATGTTCTCGATCACGACGATCGCGTCGTCGACGACGAACCCGACCGAGATCGTCAACGCCATCAGCGACAGGTTGTTGAGGCTGAAGCCCAGCCACCACATCGCCGCGAACGTGCCGGCGAGCGACAGCGGCACCGCCACGGCCGCGGCGAGCGTGGGGGCGAGCCGGCGCAGGAAGATGCCGACGATGCCGATGACGAGGGCGACCGAGATAAGCAGCGTGACCTGCACGTCGCGCACCGATGCGCGGATCGTGCTCGTCTGGTCGTACATCGTCGTCACGTCGATGCCCGCCGGCAGCCAGCGCGAAAGCTCGGGCAGCAGCGCCTTTATATGGTCGACCGTCTCGATGACGTTGGCGCCCGGCTGCTTCAGGATCTGGATCAGCACCGCGCGCTGGTCGCCGAACCATGCCGCCTGCCGCTCGTTCTCCACGCCCGCGAAAACGTTGGCGACGTCGCCGAGGCGGATCGTGCGGCCGTTCGCCGCGCGCAGCAGGATGGCGGCATAGTCCTCGGCCGAGCGCAGCGAATCCGTGACCGAAACGGTGACGTTGCTCTCCGGCCCGTCGATACGTCCCGTCGGCTGGTCGACATTCGCCGCGACGATGGCGGCGCGCACGTCCTCCATCGACAGGCCCATTGCGGCGAGCCGGCGCATGTCTGCCTGGACGCGGATCGCGGGCTTCTCGGCACCCATTACGTTGGCCTGGGCAACGCCGTCGATCTGCGCGAGGCGCTGGGCAAGCACCGTGTCGGCCGCGTCGAAGATCGCCTGCGTCGTCATCGTCTTCGACGTCAGCGCCAGGATCAGCACGGGCCGCGCGTTCGGGTTCGCCTTGCGGTAGCTCGGGGGCTGCGGCATGCCGGCCGGAAGATCCGGGATCGCGGCATTGATCGCGGCCTGCACGTCCTTCGCCGCGTCGGCGGGCCGGCGCGCGGGATCGAACTGCAGAACGATGGTGGCGCTGCCCAGGGCGCTCGTGCTCGTCATCTCGTTGACGCCGGCGATCGTGCCGAGATGGCGTTCGAGCGTGGCGGTCACGGTGCTGGCCATCGTGTCGGGATCGGCGCCCGGCTGATTGGCGCGCACGAACACGACCGGCAGGTCGGTGTTGGGCAACGGGGCGACCGGCAGATGGAAATAGGCGACGGCGCCGGCAAGGAACACGCCGAGCGCCATCAGGCTCGTACCGATGGGCCGGCGGATGAAGGGGGCGGAGATCGACATCGCCTACTCCGCCGCCGCGGGCGCACGCGGCGCGAAGCGCGCGCGCAGCCGCTCGAAGGCGAGATAGATGACCGGCGTCGTGTAGAGCGTCAGGAGCTGCGAGAGCACGAGCCCGCCGACGATGGATATGCCCAGCGGATTGCGCAGTTCCGACCCGGTTCCGCTTTCGAAGGCGAGCGGCAGCGCGCCGAGCAGGGCCGCCATCGTCGTCATCATGATCGGCCGGTAGCGCAGGCGGCACGCCTCGCGGATCGCTTCCTCGGGCGACTTGCCCTCGTTGCGTTCGGCGTCGAGCGCGAAGTCGATCATCATGATCGCGTTCTTCTTGACGATGCCCATCAGCAGCACGATGCCGATTAGCCCGACCAGCGACAGGTCCATGCCCGCAAGCCACAGCGCAAGCAGCGCGCCGATGCCGGCCGACGGCAGCGTCGACAGGATCGTCGCGGGATGGATCAGGCTTTCGTAGAGCACGCCGAGCAGGATGTAGATGACGACGACAGCCGCGAGGATCAGCCACGGCTGGGAAACCAGCGCCCGCTCGAACTCCGCCGCGTCGCCGGCGAAGGCGCCGGTCAGCGACGGCGGCAGGCCAAGTTCGCCCTCCGCCCGTACGATCGCCGCCAGCGCCTGGTCGAGGCTGGCGCCCTGCGCCAGGTCGAAGCTGATCGTGACGGCCGGGAACTGCGCCTGCCGGTTGATCGCGAGCGGTGCCGGTGCGCGCTCGATCCGGGCCAGCGAGGCGAGCGGCACCTGCACGCCGCCCGTACCGGGCACGCGCAGCGTGCCGATGGTTGCCGGATCGCCCTGCAGTTCGGGCGTCAGTTCCATGACGACGCGGTACTGGTTCGTCTGCGAATAGATCGTCGAGACCTGCCGTTGGCCGAACGCGTCGTAGAGCGTGTCGTCGATCGCCTGCAGGCTGACGCCGAGACGCGAGGCCGCATCGCGGTCGATGGTCAGTCGCAGCTGGCGCGCACCCGTCTGCTGGTCCGACGCGATGTCGCGCAGGACAGGTTCCTGGCGCAGCATGTCGACCAGGCGCGGCGCCCAGGCGGCAAGCTCCGCTCCGTCGGGACCCGTCAGCGTGTACTGGTAGAGCGTGCGGCTGGCGCGGGCGCCGATCTGAATGTCCTGAACCGGCTGCAGGTAACTCTGCGCCGGCAGTACGGCCAGCGCCGTTCCCAGCCGGCGCGCGATGTCGGCCGCACTGTCCGCCCGTTCGCGGCGCGGCTTCAGTACGGCCGTCAGCCGCACCGTGTTGCCCGTGCCCGCAAGCGTGCCAGCGCCCGAGAAGCCCGTCACCGTCGCCACGTCGCGGTCGGCACGCACGATCGCGACGGCCTGGCGCTGGAGTTCGGCGATGCGCAGGAAGCTCGCATCCTGCTCGGCATCGATCGTGGCGACGATCACGCCGGTGTCCTGCTGCGGCAGGAAGCCCTTGGGGATCCAGCTGTAGAGGGCGACCGTCAGCACGAGCGTGCCGAACGCGAACAGCAGCGTCGCCTTCTGCCAGCGCATGACCCAGTCGAGTGTCGCCATGTAGACGCGCAAGGTCGCGTCGAACCCGGCCTCGAGCAGCCGCGCGACGGGCCCGGGCTTCTCCGCCTCGACCGGCCTCAGGATGCGCGCGCACATCATCGGCGTCAGCGTCAGCGACACGAAGGCGGAGATCACGACCGCGATCGACAGCGTCACGGCGAACTCGTGGAAGAGCCGGCCGACGATTCCGGACATGAACAGCAGCGGGATGAACACGGCGATCAGCGACACCGTCAACCCGACGATGGTGAAGCCGATCTGTTCGGCGCCCTTGTAGGCGGCCGCGAGCGGCTTTTCGCCCTTCTCGACGTGGCGCACGACGTTCTCGATCATCACGATCGCGTCGTCGACGACGAAGCCCGTCGCCACCGTCAACGCCATAAGCGAAAGATTGTCGAGCCCGAATCCGCACAGCTTCATCACGCCGAAGGTCGCGACCAGCGAGACCGGCAGCGCGACCGCCGGGATCGCCGTCGCCCGCCAGCTGCGCAGGAACGCGTAGATGACCAGAACGACGAGCACGGTCGCGAGCAGCAGCGAAAACTGCACATCGGCGACGCTGGCGCGGATCGTCACGGTACGGTCGGCGACCACGACGATGCGGATGCCCGGCGGAATCGCGCGCTCGAGATCGGGTATCGCGCGCTTGATCCGGTCGGCGGTCTCGACGACGTTGGCGCCCGGCTGGCGCTGCACCTCGATCAGCACGGCCGAGCGGCCGTCGACCGTCGCCATGACCTTGCTGTTCTCGAGACCTTCGACGACCTCGGCCACGTCGCGCAGGCGCAGCGGCGCCCCGTTGCGATAGGTGACGATCACGTCGCGGTACTGGCCGGGCTCGGTGATCTGGTCGTTGGCGGTGATCGTGAACGCCTGCGACGGCCCGTCGAAGCTGCCCTTCGACTGCTTGGTGTTGGCGCGTACGAGGACCGCGCGCACGTCCTCGAGCCCCAGCCCGTAGGCAGCCAGGCGCTGCGGATCGATCTGGATGCGGACTGCCGGTTTCTGGTCGCCCTGCACGCTGACGCGGCCCACACCGGAAATCTGGCTCAGCTTCTGCGCGAGAACGCTGTCGGCGGCGTCGCTGATGCGCACGACCGGCAGCGTGTCCGACGTCAGCGCCAGGCTGACGATCGGCGGATCGGCCGGGTTCACCTTGGCGTAGGTCGGCGGATAGGGAAGGTTGCGCGGCAGGAAGCCGGCGGCGACGTTGATTGCGGCCTGCACGTCCTGGGCGGCCTCATCGATGCTGCGGCCGAGCACGAACTGCAGGGCGATGGCACTCGTCCCGTAGCTCGACGTCGACGTCATCGTCGCGAGGCCCGAAATCTGCCCGAGCTGGCGTTCGAGCGGGGCGGTGACGAGGGCGGCGATCGTCTCGGGATCCGCACCCGGCAGGCGCGTCGTCACCTGGATGGTCGGGAAGTCGACTTCCGGCAGCGAGGAAACCGGCAGCACGCGATAGCCGAGAATCCCCGCCAGCACCGCCGCCAGCGTCAGCAGCGTCGTGGCGATCGGGCGCGCGATGAAGGGCGCGCTGATCTTCATGGCGTGGGCCGGCGCCCTCCGGCACCGCCGCCGCCCGGACGACCGGGGCCGGCCCCGGGCTCGCCTTCGCCGGCGATCGTCACGGCCGTACCCGCGCGCAGACGGTCCTGCCCGCCGAGGACGACGCGCTCGCCCGCGCGCAGGCCGCTCGCCACGGCCGTCACGTCGCCTTCTGTCTGCACCGGCCGGATCGGGCGGACCTCCGCCGTCATGTCGGCGCCGACGACGAAGGCGAACGGGCCGTCTGGCCCGTACTGCACGGCCGAGGCGGGGATCAGCACGCTGTCGCGCACCGTACCCAGGCGCAGGCGCACATTGACGAAGCTGCCTGGCCACAGCTCCATCGCCTCGTTCGGGAACACGGCCTTGAGCCTGATGGTGCCGGTCGTCGGGTCGACCTGGTTGTCGACGAACTCGACCGTGCCGGTGTCGAGCGCGGTGCCGTCGGCGCGCATGGCGCGCACTTCCAGTTTTTCGCCGGCGCGCATCTTGGCCGCGATCTCCGGCAGGCGCTGCTGGGGCAGCGTGAAGATGACGGAGACAGGCTGAAGCTGCGTGATCACGACGATGCCGGTCGCGTCGTTGGCGCGCACGATGTTGCCGGCATCGACCTGCTTCAGGCCGAGCCGCCCGGAGATCGGGGCGACGATGTTCGTGTAGGAAAGCTGGATGCGCGCGTTGGCGATCGCCGCGTCGTCGGCCTTCAACGTCGCCTCGATCTGCGCGACCTGTGCGCGGGCCGTGTCGAACTGCTGGCCGCTCGCGTAGTTCTGCTTGACCAGCGCCCCGTAGCGTTCGAGATCGCGCCGCGCGTTGTCGAGCTGCGCCTGGTCCTGCGCGCGCTTGGCCAGCGCCTGGTCGAGCTGGGCCTGGTAGATGCGCGGATCGATCTGCGCGAGCAGATCGCCTTCCTTGACGTCCTGTCCTTCGCGGAAATTAAGTTTCACGAGCTGGCCGTCGACGCGGCTGTTGACGACGACCGAGTTGAAGGCCTGCGCGGTTCCCAGCGCGTCGAGCAGGATCGGCAGTTCCCCCGAGCGTGCGGCTGCGACGCGCACGACGGGTGCGGGCGCGCCCCCGCCCGGTCGGCGGGCGCCGGCCGGCGCGGTCGCGACGGGTGCGGACGCGCCGACGAAGGGCAACGGCAGGTCGAAATGCCGCCAGGCCCCCGCACCGGCCGCCAGCGCGAGTGCGAGGAAGATGAATGAAGTGCGGGCACGCATGTTCGTCGGAAATCTCCAAGCGCCGGGCCGGATTGTACGCGAGTTCGAAGGTGGCCCGGGAATCGTCCTGTTTCAATCGGTAACCGCCTGTCACAGGCGCGCGAATCGACGCCCCCGGCCGGCACCGGAATCCCGCGTGGACGACGGACGCGGCTTTATGAACGCGCAGGCGGCCGCGCGTCCGGCCAAACGGCGCTAGAAGACGAGCTGGACCTTCATCGCCCTGTTGCGGTCGCTCGCCAGCTCGAACGCCTTGACCGCATCGGCGAACGGGATGGAATCCGAGATGACCGGCTTCACGTCGATCAGCCCCTTGCCCATCATCTCGACGGCAAGCTCGAATTCGGCGTGGAAACGGAACGTGCCGCGCAGGTTGATCTCCTTGGCGACGATCACGTTCATCGGCAGCTTCATGTCGCCGCCCACGCCGATCTGCACCACCGTCCCACCCGGCCGGACGAGGTCGAGCGCCCCGCGCAGCGCGGCCTCGTTGCCCGACGCCTCGAACAGCACGTCGAACGTGCCCTTGTCGGCGGCATAGGCCTTGAGTGCTTCGGGTTCCTCGACCGGATTGATCGCGCGCGTGGCACCCAGCCTGCGCGCCGTCGCCAGCGGCTGGCTCGCCACGTCGGTCGCGACGAGTTCGGCCGCGCCGGCGTTGCGCGCGACGAGGACCGCGAGCGCGCCGATCGGGCCGCAGCCCGTGACCAGCACGCGCTTGCCGAAAAGCGGGCCCGCCTGTTTCGCGGCATGCAGGCACACCGACAGCGGCTCGGCCATGGCCGCTTCGCCGAGCGTCAGCGAGTCCGGGACGGGAACGGCCTGGCGGGCGTCGACCGTCACGCTTTCGGCGAACGCGCCCTGCACGTGCGGGAAGCGCATGGCGCTGCCGAAGAAATGCATGTCGAGACACTGGTTGTGCATGCCCTGATGGCAGTACTTGCACTCGAAACAGGGCCGGCTCGGGTTGACCGCCACGCGCATGCCCGGCCGCAGATGCGACACGCCCGCCCCGACCTCGTCGATCGTGCCGGAAATCTCGTGGCCTAGCGTCATCGGCTGCCTGATGCGCACCGTGCCGAAACCGCCGTGATGGTAATAGTGCAGGTCCGAACCGCAGATGCCGCCGGCCCCGATGCGCACCTTCACCTCGCCGTCGCCCGGCGGCACGTCCGGGAGCGTGTCGATCCGCAGGTCCTTGGGGGCGTGAATGACGACGGCGCGCATGGCTTTCTCCCGGGTTTTGCCAAGCATACCGCGAAGGCGGTCCGGCGTCACCCCGGCCAGAGCTGGCCGCCGCCGTCGATGCGGATCACCTGCCCCGACACGAACGCGCCGAGCGGCCCGGCGAAGAATTCGACCACGCGGGCGACCTCGTCGACCGTGCCGATCCGGTCGAGCGTGCCCGTCTCGACCAGGCGTGCGGGATCGACCGCACGCGTGTTGAGGAAGCGCTCGGTGCGCGTATCGCCGGGTGCGATCACGTTGACGGTCACGTCGTAGGGCCGCATCTGGTCCGCAAGGCAGCGCGAGAAATGGAGTGCTCCCGCTTTCGCCGTCGCGTAGATCGACGCGTTCGTCCGCCCCTTGAACGCGGCGACAGAGCCCAGCGTGACGATGCGACCGCGCTTTCGTTCCATCATGCGACGCGCGACGGCCTGGCAGACGAACACGGTGCTCAAGAGGTTGCGGTCCAGGACGGCGCGCACGTCCGCCTCAGCGATGTTGACGACGTCGTTGGGATCGGGTTTGCCGCCACGTGCGGCGATGTCGCCGCCGGCGTTGTGGACGAGGATGTCGATCGGCCCGAGTTCCGCCGTCGACTCGGCGACGATGCGCTCGACCTCATCCATCCGGGTCAGATCGGCAAGCTTGCGGATCGTTCGCACACCGTGCGCTTCGCCGATGGCGCGCGTCACGTCGGTCAATGTCTGGGTGCCGCCGTATTCCGACGGGCCGTTCTCGCGCATGCCGTGGACGACGACATCGGCCCCCAGCGAGGCGAGGCGTTCGGCAAAAGCCCGGCCGAGGCCACGGCCCGCCCCCGTTACGAGGGCGACCTGTCCGGCAAGCATGCGTCGAGTCACGGCGATTCTCCCTGGGAATGCGGCCTGAAACCGGCCGCATCCTACATGGTTCGCCGGCTATTTCAGCGTCCCTAAATAGGCGATCACGTTCGCGCGCTCGGCGTCGTTCTTCAGGCCGGCATAGGCCATCGACGTGCCGGGCATGAACTCGCGCGGATTCGCCAGATAGGGATCGAGGCGTTCGGCCGTCCAGAATAGGTCCGGATCGCGCTTCGCGGCCGAGAACCTGTAGCCCTCGAGCGTGCCGGCCTTCCGGCCGACGACCCGGAACAGCGACGGGCCGAGTTTCGACGGACCGTCCGGTGTCGGGTTATGGCAGGCGGCACAGATCCGCCGGAAGACCGCTTCGCCCGCAACTGCGTCCTGTGCCACGACACGCATCGGAGCGGCGACAAGCATAGCCGCGAAAAGTCCGACAAGGGTTCTGCCGAAACGCATCTGACCTCCGCATCGCATGGGCTCGCCCGGGACTCGGCGCCCGGCCGGCGGAAGCCAGACTGCTACGAAACACCCTTTCCGGGTAGATCGTATTGTTCACACTATACAAGTGTATGCTACGCGATGGCCGGCGCCCGTTCCGCAAGCAGAAGGTCGACTTCGGCGCGCGTCGGAATGCCGTTGCGTCCGCCCGTGCGCGTGCATTTGAGCGCCGATGCCGCGTTCGCGAAGCGCGCGGCCGCGCGCACGCCGCGACCTTCGGCCACCGCCAGAGCGAAGGCGCCGTGGAAGACGTCGCCCGCCCCCAGCGTGTCGACCGCCGCGACCGCGAAGCCCGGCTCGTGCTCGATCCGGCCGTCGGCGAGCCACTTGAAGCCCTGCGCGCCCATCGTGACGCCGACCATGCCGTTCGCGAGTTTCGCCGCGGCGTAGAGGCCTGCTTCGGCCGTCGCCTCGCCCGTCAGCTTGCGCAAGGCCGGCGACGAGAACACGACGCTGTCGGCGAGCGGAACCAGCGTGCGCGCGATGTCGTCGGTCGTCAGGTCCGCGTCGAGCACGCTGGGCACGCCCAGTTCGCGCGCCTTGCGCAGCGCCGCTTCGGCAGCGCGCGGCCAGCGCAGGTCGGTCAGCACGGTGCCGGCCCCCGCGATGCGGTCGAGCGGCAACCAGGCCGGATCGGGGTCGAGGGCCGGATCGGCGAAGGCGAAGATCAGGCGCTCGCCGTCCTTCGCGACCGCCACGCACGACACGCCCGAACGGCCCTTGGGGTCGTGGCGGATCGACGTGGCGACCCCCCACTCCTTCAGCTCCTCGACGATGCGCCGGCCGACCGGATCGTCGCCGACCCGCGCCCACAGCTCGACCGCACCGCCCAGCCGCGCAATGGTGACCGCCCCGGTCGCCGCCGGCCCGCCGCCGACCTCCAGATACGATTTCGCGAAAACCTTGGTCGCCTCCGTCGGGATCGCGTCGATCCCGAAGACCTTGTCCATGACCGCGATGCCGACGGCGACGACGCGCTTCATGGCCTGGCGCCGCCTGGCTGCATCTGTCTTCGGATGGCGCTGACAGCCGCGACGACCGCCAGCAGCAGAAGCACCGCCGCGATCGGCCGCGTGGCGAAAATCCCGAGATCGCCCTGCGACATCGCGAGCGAGCGGCGGAAGTTCGACTCCGCCATCGCCCCCAGGATCTGCGCGAGCACGATCGGCGAGACCGGATAGTCGTAGCGCTGCATCAGATAGCCGATGAAGCCGAAGATCAGGCAGACCCAGACGTCCATCGGGTTGTTGTTGATCGCGTAGGAACCGATCAGGCTGCACAGCATGATCGCGGGCACGAGATAGCGCCGGTCGAGATTGAGGACTTTGGCGAACTGGCGCGCGCCGACGAGCCCGATCACGAGGAACGCCACGTTCGCCACGATCAGGCCGGCGAACAGCATGTGCACGACGTCGGGATGGTCGCGGAACAGCAGCGGGCCGGGCTCCAGATTGTGGATCGTCAGCGCCCCCATCAGCACCGCCGTCGCCGCGTCGCCGGGCACGCCCAGCGTGATCATCGGCAGCACGTCGCCGCCGGTGGACGCGTTCTCGGCCGTCTGGGCTGCGACGACGCCGTCGGGCTTTCCCTTGCCGAATTCCTCCGGCTCCTTCGAGTTGCGCTTCGTCTCGGAGTACGAGACGAACGCCGCCGTCTCGGGCCCCATGCTGGGGATGATGCCGACCACGATGCCGATGACGCAGGCGCGCAGCATCGTCCAGCGATGGACGATCAGCTCGCCGATCGTCGGCAGCACGCGTCCGATCTTCGCAGTCATCCGCTCGGTCGTTTCGATCAGTTCGATCTGGCGGAACGCCTCGGACAGCGAGAAAAGCCCGATCAGCATCGGCACGAAGCTGATGCCGCCCGTCAGTTCCGTCAGGCCGAACGTGAAGCGCGGGAAGCCGCCGATCGGGTCGAGCCCGATCATCGCGATCAGCAGGCCCATCGACGCGGACACCGCGCCCTTCAGCGGCGAGCGGCCGGTCAGCGTGATCGTAACGGCGAGGCCGAGCACGGCGACGGCGAAGTACTCGGGCGCGCTGAAGCGCAGCGCGAACGCGGCGAGGATCGGGGCGAACAGCGCAAGGCAGATCGCGGAGAAGAGGCCGCCGGTGCCCGATCCGATGGTGGCGAGGCCCAGCGCCTGCCCCGCCATCCCCTTCTGCGCCATCGGATAGCCGTCGAGCACCGTGACGACGGCGGCCGGCGTACCGGGCGTACGGATCAGGATCGACGCGATGCCGCCGCCGTAGATACCCGCCGCATAGACCGCGAGCAGCATGCAGATCCCCGTCGTGGGGTCCATGCTGAACGTGAACGGGATCAGCAGGGCGATCGCCATCGTCGCGGTGAGGCCCGGCAGCGCCCCCACGATGATGCCGCCGATCGAGCCGAGGACGATCGCCAGCAGGTTCGGACCGCTGAGGACGGTCCCGAAGCCCTGGAGTAGGAGACTGAAATCGAGCATCTGCGCGCCGATCCTTCAGGAAAGCCAGACGATCGGCGGAAGCGGGACCTTGAGGACGAGATCGAAGATCGCGTGGAACCCCGCCGTCAGCAGGATCGAGAAGCCGACGATCGAAACCCGGTTCGTCGCCCCCATCACGTGGAGGAACGCGACGAGGAAGACGAATGTCGACGGAAGAAAGCCGGCCGGCTCGAGCGACACCGCGTAGGCGGCCGTAAGTCCGAGCGTCAATGCGATGCGCCGGATCTTCGTCGCGTCGAGCGGCTTCTCGACGGCGTCGGAACGGCCGCGCAGCGCGTTCCATGCCAGCGCCAGCGCGACGACGACCAGGATCGTCGCGACGGCTCGCGGCACGATCGCCGGACCGCCGATGAACTCGGGGGCCGGCCAGCGGCCGGACTCGTGGAACGCCCAGCCCGCGAAGACCAGCGAGATGGAGGCCGCCGACAGGTCCGCGATCGTCATGCGGACCTGCGGCGACTTTCCGTCCGCGCTCATTTCTTGAGTAGCCCGACCTCGGCCAGCGCCGGCTCGAGCGACGTTTCCATGCCGGCGAGGAACTTCGTGAAGTCCGCCCCGTTCATGTAGACGCGCGCCAGCGCCGCCTGATCCATCAGCGCGATGAAGTCGGGATCCTTCGCCATCTTCTCGAAGCCTTCCGACAGCGTCTTCGAGATCGCCGGCGGCAGGCCCTTGGGCGCGCCGATGCCGCGCCAGTCGTAGACGATCTCCTTGTTGGGAAAGCCCGCTTCGGCAATCGTCGGCACGTCGGGGAAGCTCGGATGGCGCTGCTCGCCGACCATCGCGAGGATGCGGACCTGGCCGGTCTTGACGTACTGCAGCACCTCGTCGGGGCCGGACACGAGCGACGTCACGTGGCCGCCCACCATCGCGGTACGCGCCGGGGCGCCGCCGTCGAACGGAACGAAGCTGAACTTGATGCCGTTGTTCTTCGCGAGGATCGCCGCCGAAAGATGGGTGTTGGCGCCCGCACCGCTGTTGGCGACCGTCACGACGCCCGGATTGGCCTTGGCGTAGTCGACGAGATCCTTGAGCGTCTTGAACGGCGAGTCCGCCTTGACCGAGAAAGCCGCCGGCGTGCGGTTCAAGAGCGCGATCGGCTCGAAATCGCGGTACGACAGGTCGCTGAGGCCCATCAGGCGGTAGGCGCTGAGGTGGAACGTGATCAGGCCGATCGTATAGCCGTCCGGGCGCGCGGCCGAGACCGACTGCATGCCGACCGCACCCGTACCGCCCGTGCGGTTCACGACGTTGATGCCCACGCCCAGATACTGCTTGGCGTTCTTGACGAGCGTGCGGGCGAGCGTGTCGGTGCCGCCGCCGGCGGCCCACGGCACCACCATCGTGATGTCGCGCTGGAAGGTCTGCGCGATCGCAGGCGAAGCGAGACCGGCGGCAGCCAGCCCCGCGGTGAATGCGCGGCGAGTGAGTTTCATGGGTTCCTCCTCAAGGGATGGTTTCTTGTGTTCTGCCGGACGGCGGCCGGCATTCCCGGCCGCCGGTACGCACGTCCTGTTGCTACTTCGCGACGATGCCGAGACCGGCAAGCGCCTTCGTGATCGCGGCCTGCTGGGCAGCCGACGCGACGGGCATAGGCTGGCGCGGGAACATCGCCGGAATGCCCTGCAGGCGCTGCGCGAACTTCGTGCAGGCCGGCAGGTTGTCCGCGACGATCGCGTTCCACAGCACCAGCAGCTTCCTGTGGAGGTCGTGCGCGCGCGCATGGTCGCCCGCCTTGACCGCGTCCCACAGGTCGACCGACGGCTTGGGGGCCGCGGCGAGGATCGCGGCGATCGAGCCGGCCGCACCCAGCGTGTACGAGGGATACATCAGCGCGTCGACGGCCGAGAAGATCAGCTTGTCCTTCGGCGCCGTCAGCATCAGGTCGGCGAAGAGCTTGAGGTCGCCTGCACTCTGCTTGACGCCGACGACCAGCGGCACTTCGGTCATGATGCGCACGAGCAGTGCCGGCGACAGGTAGCTCCACGGCACGACGTTGTAGATGATGATCGGCACGCCGGCCTCGTCGGCCATCGTCTTGAAGTGACGGACCATCGCGTCGTCGTCGGGCTTGAAGAGGTAGTGGACCGGCGTCACCTGCAGGGCGGCGACGCCGAGGTCGCGCACAGCCTTGCCGCGTTTGACCGCATCGCGCGTGGAATCGACGATGATGCCGGCGATGACCGGGATGCGGCCTGCGGCGGCGTCGACCGTCGCCTGCATCAGATCGCGGTATTCGGCGATATCCAGCGTGTGGCCTTCGCCCGTCGATCCGCCGGCCGCAAGCCCGTGCGAACCGCATTTCACCAGGAAGTCGACCTGGGCCTTGACGGCGTCGAGCGCCATTTCGCCATCCTCGCGAAACGGCGTGGTCATGGGGGGAATGACGCCGAACATTTTCTTGGACATTGGCTGTTTCCTCGATTTCCGGATTATCATCTATACCGGATTGCGGAATTCAACACCGGCATATGGTTTACGTCAACCCCCTATCGGTTCAGGCCATGAACTGGCCGCCGTTCAGCTCGATCGTCTGGCCGGTCACGTAGCCGCTCATCGCGTCGCTGGCGAGATAGAGGAACGTGCCGACCGCGTCCTGCGGTTCGCCGATGCGCGCCTGCGGGATGGTCTTGCGCATCGCCTCCAGCCATTCGGGCGTCGAGAAGCGCTCGTGGAACGGCGTCATGATCACGCCGGGCGAAACGCCGTTGACGCGGATCCCGTCGCCGGCGAATTCCTTGGCCATGCTGCGCGTGACGTTGAGCACGAAGGCCTTGGCGCCGGCATAGAGGGCCGCACCCGGCCCGCCGCCGTTGCGCGCGGCGATCGAGCTCATGTTGATGACCACGCCCTTGCCCGCCTTCTTCAGGTGCGGCAGGGCGGCCTTCGTCGTCATCACGACCGAGCGCACGTTCGTGTCGAGCACCCGGTCGTAGAGTTCGTCCTCGACCTCGGCCAGCGGCGTGCGCTTTATCATCGCGCCCGCGTTGTTGACGAGGATGTCGATACCGCCGAGTGCGGCCACGCTCTCGGCGACCAGGCGGCCGGCATCGGCGGTGCGCGTGAGATCGGCGCGCACGGCATGCGCCTCCCCGCCCGCCTTAGCGATGGCTGCGACGACGGCGCGCGCTTCCTTTTCGCTCGCGTTGTAATGCACGACGACGCGCACACCGTACTTCGCATAGGCGGCGGCGATCGCCGCCCCCATGCCCGTGCTGGCCCCGGTGACGATCGCGCGCTTGCCCTTGAGGTCGGTCAGCATTGTCGGATTTCCTTCGGTTCAGACGGCCTGTTCGAACGCGGGATAGGCGGACGGGAAATCGTGCCCGGCGGCGGCGAGCTCGGCACTGCCGCCCATGCACGGGGCCTGCATCCACGGCCGGGCCAGATCGGCCGTCAGACGGTTGATCTCGGTCATGTAGCCGCGCGCCTGCGTATCGAGCTTCGCGGCCATCGCCGCGCGATCCGGAAAAAGCTCGAATGCGGGCCACCAGATCGCGCGCCCCGCGAGATAGCCGTTCGCTCCGGCCCGATAGGCGTAGGTCAGCACGCGGCGGAACACGTCCATGCTGGCGCCGGCGCTCAGCATCACCCACGGCCGGTCGATGATCTTTCCGATCGCGTCGAACTGGGCCTGGGCGGCGCGCGTCTCGGGCGAATCTTTCGCCGGATCCGGCAGGTCGCCCGCGACGAGCGGGCTTTCGAGCTTGTAGATGTCGACGCCGTACTCAGGTCCGGCGAAATCGCGCAGGCTCTGCAGAACCAGTTCCGGATACTTGCGGCTGTCCTCGGTGTAATCCGTCGTGTGGCCGTCGGCTCCCTTGAACGGATAGACGAGAAGTTCCAGCAGCAGCGGAAGGTCGTACTTGCGGCACGCGTCGCCGACGTCGCGCACGAGCTTCTGCTGGTGGGCGACGACATCCTTCGCCGCATCCGGTCGGTACCAGAGCAGCAGCTTGACGCCGTCGGCGCCCATCCGCTTGATCTTGCCCACGCTCCAGCCCTTCATGACGCCCGTCTTGCGGCCGCCGGGCGTGTCCTCGAAGTTGAAATCCTCGAGCGTTATCAGCATGCCGCGGTCGGCGGGGATCACGCCTTGCGCAAGGCTGTAGCCGTAGTCCGGATCGACGAGGATCGCCGACCCGTCGGCCGCCAGCTTCGAAGCCAGCAGGGTCTTCACTTCGGCGAGATCGGCATAGCCGGGTGCCCGCGGCGCCAGCTTCGGCGCAAGGCCCTTCAGCAGCGGCGGGCGCTGGTCGATGGCGACCATCTTGAACCGGCCGTCCGGTCCCGCAAGGCGGCGGATGCCGCGCAGTTTGCCCGCCGAAAGCTTCATGTCGCGTTCCTCGCTGGATGTGCCGGCCCGATTCATTCGGACCTTTATTCCGTATTACGGAATTGCTATCTATGTGGTGCCGGACGGGCTTGTCAATCCGATTCCGGTTTCCAACGCGCTGCCGCCTGCGCTATAGGGCGGCGCGCAAGGACGAGGCGGCAGCGGGAATCATACGTATGGCAAGGACGCCAAAACCGAAGAGCATTCCCGAACGCGCGGCCGCACCCGTGCGGCGCGCGCGGCGTGCCGACAGCGGCTCGCTCAACGTCATGCACAAGCTGATGGCGGTGCTCGACTGCTTCTCGCGCTTCGACCGTTCGCTTACGCTGAACGAGATCTCGACGCGCTGCGCCATGCCCAAGACGACCGTTCACCGGCTCGTCAGCAGCCTGCGCGAGGCGAAGCTGCTGGAGCAGGACCGCGGCCGCGAAAGCTACCGGATGGGCATCCGCCTGTTCGAACTCGGCAGCATCGTGCTCGGCAATCTCGACATCTACCGCGAGGCGCGCCCGCTGGTGGAGCGCCTGAAAAGCGCCACCGGCGAGGGTTCGCACCTGTGCGTGTTCGACGGGACGAACATGGTCAATGTCGAGCATCGCGCGCCGAGCGGGGAATCCGTCAACTGGACGACGACGCTATCGATCTCGCCTTCCTACTGCACGGGCGTGGGCAAGGCGGTACTGGCGTTCCAGGACAAGTCCGTCGTCGACAAGATCGTCCGCGGCGGCCTGATGCCCTATACCGCGACGACGATCACCGACGCGGCGAAGCTGCGCAAGGAACTGGCCCTGACCGCGAAGCGCGGCTACGCGATCGACGAGGGCGAGCACCAGCCGGACGTGCGTTGCGTTGCCGCCCCTATCCGCGGGCCGTCCGGGCGCGTGTTCGCGTCGATCAGCGTGACGGGGCCGCGCGAACATTTCCCGGATGCGCGGCTGCCCGCCCTCGCCGCTCTCGTCGTCTCCACGGCCGACCAGATCTCGCGCCAGCTCGGCTACGCCAAATAGCGCGCGTCAGCCGGCCAGGCACGACGCGACCTTCCAGCCATAGAGCCATTCGAGCGCGTCGTAGAAGCGCTCGGGCGTGCGCCCTTTCCACAGGTCGTTCCGCACGAGCCGCTCCACGCCGCTGGCGTGGTAGAGCCGGCCCATCTCGCGCGACGACAGCACGATGCGCGCCGTCCGCGCGACCCGCGAACGCTGGTAGAGGTCGAACGCCGCGGGAAATGCGTCGTCCGTCGCGCGCAGCGCCTCGCCCAGCGTGACCGCGTCCTCCAGCGCCATGCACGCCCCTTGCGCCATGTACTGAGTCGTCGGGTGTGCCGCGTCGCCGAGCAGCGTGACGCCGCCGAAGCTCCAGCGTTCGATCGGATCGCGATCGGCGGTCGCCCAGCGCCGCCAGCTTTTCGGCAGTCCGATAAGCTGGCGCGCCTTCGGGCAGACTTCGCCGAAATAGCTGCGCACTTCTTCGGCGCTGCCGTCGGTGACGCTCCACTCCTCCTGCTTGCGGCTGTGGAACGTGACGACGACGTTGTACTGCTCGCCTCCGCGCAACGGATAGTGGACGAGGTGGCAGTTCGGCCCGACCCAGATGCTGGCCGCGTTCCAGCGCAGGTCCGCCGGAAACGCGTCCCGCTCGACGACCGCGCGATAGACGACGTGCCCCGTTACGCGCGCCGGATCGCCGACATATTGCTGGCGTACGACCGACTTGACGCCGTCGGCACCGACCAGGGCGATACCGCGATGCGCCCGGCCCCGATTGTCGAACGCCGTCGCGCCGGACTCGCCTTGATCGACGCGCTCGATGCGGGTTGATGTCAGGAACTCGACGCGCCCGCTTTCGCGCACGCCTTCGAGCAGCGACATGTGCACGTCCATCCGGTGGATCACCGCATAGGGATTGCCGAAGCGCGCGCGGAACGCCTCGCCCGTCGGGATCAGGCCGATCCTGCACTCGTCGATCGCGTCATGCATGACCATGTAGTCGGTATAGACGGCCCGTCCGCGCGCCTTCTCGCCCACGCCCAGCGCATCGAGCGCTGCAAACGCATTGGGACCGAGCTGGATGCCGGCACCGATTTCGCCGAGCTCGGGCGATTGCTCCATGACCTTGACGGCGAAGCCGCGCCGCACCAGCGCCAGTGCGGCCGCAAGACCGCCGATCCCCCCACCGGCGATCAGAACGGGTTCTTTGCCCGTCTTCATCGGCACCTCATGCACTTCCTTCCCGACACCGGCGCATTGTGCGAACGTGTCGGCCGCAAATCAACAACGTGCTAGGTCCGGACCATGACAAGCGCCTCCCCGCTGCGCATCGGCGTCCTCGGTGCAGCCGCCATCGCCCGCAATTTCATCGCTGGCGTGGCACCCTCGAAGACCGTCAAGGTCGTCGCCGTCGCCAGTCGCGAGCGCGCCAAGGCCGAAGCCTTCGCGAAGGAGACCGGTCTCGCGCAGGCCTTCGGCTCCTACGACGCCATGCTCGCCGATCCCGCGATCGACGCGGTCTACAACCCGCTGCCGAACACATTGCATGCGCACTGGTCGATCCGTGCCGCCGAAGCCGGCAAGCATGTGCTTTGCGAAAAGCCTCTTGCGACCACCGAGGCGGACGCCATCGCGATGTTCGCCGCGGCGCGCAAGCACAAGATCCATCTGGTCGAGGCTTACCCCTACCGGGCGCAGCCGCAGACGCGAAAGCTGGCCGAACTCGTCGCAGCCAACGCCATCGGCAAAATCCAGCTGATCCGGTCGAGCTTCGGCGTGCAGTTCACGGATCCGACGAACATACGCCTGAAGCCCGACGTGGGCGGCGGCGCGCTTTTCGACGCGGGCAGCTACGCGGTCAGCCTCGTGCGTCTGGTTGCCGGCCGGCGGCCGGTCCGGGCCAGTGCCGTCGCGCAATGGACGGCGACCGGCGTGGACAACACGGTCGCCGCGACGCTGGAGTTCGACGGCGGCATGATGGCGCAGATCTCGTGCAGCTTCGCGACCGGCTATCACCGCCACGCGCTGATCTCGGGCGATACCGGCACGATCGAGACGACGTATCTCAACCATCCGCCGCTGGGCGGACCGCCCGTCGTGCGCATCAAGCGCGGCATCATGGTCGGCGACCCGGTCGAGACGATCGAGGTGGCCGGCACGAACGGCTTCCTTGCCGAAGCCGAATCGTTCCGGGATCTCGTCCTGCACGGCCCGTCACACTGGACGGGCGCCACGCCCGAAGAGTCCGTCGACATCGCCGCGACGCTGGAGGCGATCCTGGCGAGCGCGCGCTCCGGAAAGACGGTCGCGGTTACCCCAGCGCCCTGACGGGATCCCTCGCCACAGCGGCACCCGGAACGACTTCGAAAGCGATACCGGCGTCGGCGAGAGCCTTGCGCTCGTCCGCGCGCGCGACACCGATGCGCACGACGCGCTTGCCCCTGCGCGCCAGATCGACAACCAACATACCGACCGTGCCCGGCGCCGGATGAAGCCGTTCGGCGTCGCGGCGCGCGAGGTCGAGGATGCGCGGATCGGTCTCGCGTTCGCAGACGACGGCATCCGCCTCCTGCAGCCGGCGTAACGCGCCGAGCGTCAGGCGCTCGGGATCGCCGTCGCCGTCGTCGACGAAATCGACCTGCCCGCCGATGGCCGAAACACCGAGCAGGGCACGATCGATGGCTCGCGCGGCTTCGGCGTCCCTGTCGTCGAGGACGAGCGAAGATATCCGCCCGTCGAACACGCTTTCCCAGAAAAGACGGCGGCGTGCGGCGTCCGGTATCGCACGTGCCACGCGCGCGCGCAGCGCGCCGGCAAATGCGGCGAGGCGCCCGAAAGCGGGTGGAACGGCCGCTTCGATGCGCATCCGCAGGCGGCGCGCGAGAACCGGCGACGTGCCGGCCGTGGAAATCGCGATGGTGACCGGGTCCCGTTCGACGATCGCGGGCCACACGAAATCGCACAGATCCGGGCGATCGACGACGTTGACGGGCACGCGCGCCGCGCGCGCGGCCGCCGCGACTGCAATTCCGAAATTCTCGTCGGCATCCGCGCACACCGCAAGGACGGCATCGCCAAGCACGGCCAAGCTCCGCTCGCGCCGGACAAGCGCGCCGGCGCGAGCCAACTGTCCGGCCTTCGTGTCGGCCGCCAGCCCCGTTCCGAAAACGACGACCGATCTGTCGCGCAGATCGAGGAAGATCGGGAAATGGCGCATCAGGCGGCCGTCCTGCGGACGACGGCCAGCCGCGCCGCGAGTTCGGACACGCACGAGCCGCAGTTGGTGCCGGCGCGCGTCGCAGCACCGATAGCCTCAGGCGTGCCGCAACCGGCTTCGATCGCGGCATCGATCGTGGCGCTGCGCACGCCATGACACGCGCACACGACCGGACCGAGATCGACCGCAGCCGCCGGCCTGCCGGCCAGAACCGTCCGACGCAGGTCGGCCGGAAGCACGTTGCCGGCGAACTGCCGGGCCAGCCACTCCCCGTCGGGCAGCGTGGCGCGGGGTCCTACGAACACGCATGCCGCCAGCCTGCCGTCGACGAATGCGGCCGCGCGATACCGGCCGCCGATGCGGTCGGCATAGTCGAGCCGGTCCGGCACGTCGCCGACAAGTTTCGACAGCAGGGCATGATCGAGCGTTGCCTCGCTCGCGATCTCGTAGCGCATATGGCCTTCGCCGGCGCTCGAAACCCAGTATTCGAGCATCGATACGTCGACCGGACCGCGCGCCAGGAGGAAGCCTTGCCAGCGCGGCATCCATTTCGCGACGCGCACCGGACTGTGCTTGAGCTCGGGCTGCCCCGAGATCGGATCGAAAGCCGGATTCACCAAGGCGTTGATCCTGCCGGTTCCCGAATGGGTCGCGGTCCAGTGCATCGGCACGAAGATCGTGCCGGTTTCCTGACCGGCGTCGATGCGCAAGCGCAGCACCGCTTGTCCCCACGGACTTTCCAGCCGGACGAGATCGCCGTCGGCCAGTCCCGTGGCCGCCGCGTCGCCCGGCGCCATCGCGGCAAACGGTTCGCCGACGTGACGCGCCAGTCGCGGCGACTTTCCCGTGCGGGTCATCGTGTGCCAGTGATCGCGCACGCGCCCGGTGTTGAGGACGAACGGATAGGTCGCGTCCGGCACGCTCGCCGGACCGCGTGCCGCGACCGGCACGAAGCGTGCCCGGCCGTCCGGCGTGAAGAATCCGCCGTCGGCGAACATGCGTTCGACCGAGCCGGTCGTGCCGACCGGCCATTGCACCGGCTCGAAAGCCGCGTAGTCCGTCCCGGTAAGCCCAGATAGGTCGAAGTCGCGCGTCCCGCCGTTTTCGAAGGCCGAAAGTGCGGCATGCTCGGCGAAGATCTCGCCTGCGTCCTTCCAGGCGAATGCCTCGCCTGCACCCAGACGGCGCGCGACCTCCGCGACGATCTTCCAGTCGGCAAGCGCTTCACCGGGCGCTTCGAGGAAGGCGCGCTGGCGCGAGATGCGTCGTTCGGAGTTCGTGACCGTCCCCTCCTTCTCGCCCCAGGCCAGCGCCGGAAGCTTCACGTGTGCGCGGCGCAGCGTGTCGGTGTCCGCCACGCAATCCGACACGACGACGAAGGGGCATTTCGACAGTGCGGCCGCTACGCGGTCGGCGTCCGGCATGCTCGCGGCCGGGTTCGTCGCCATGATCCAGATCGCCTCGATCTCGCCGCGTCCGACCGCCTCAAAAAGATCGACGGCCTTCAAGCCGGGCTTGCGTGCGATGCGGGGCGCCTTCCAGAAGCGCGCGACGCGATCCACGTCGGCCTCGGCGAAGTCCATGTGGGCGGCCAGCTGGTTGGCGAGTGCCCCGACTTCCCGCCCGCCCATCGCGTTCGGCTGGCCGGTCACCGAGAACGGCCCCATGCCGGGCCGGCCGATCCGGCCCGTCGCAAGGTGGCAGTTCACGATCGCGTTGACCTTGTCAACGCCGGCGGAGGACTGGTTGACGCCCTGTGAATAGACCGTCACGACCTTGTCCGTCGATGCGAACTCGGCATTGAAACGCCGTACGTCTGCGACCGGAAGGCGGCAGGCCGCCGCGACGGCATCTGGATCGGCGAAGGCCTGCGCGGATGCCAGCGCTTCATCCCAGCCGACGGCGTGCGCCGCGACATATGCCCGGTCCACGAGCCCGGCCCGATCGAGATGCGCAAGCAGGCCCTGGAAAAGCGCGACATCAAAGCCGGCGGCGAGCGGCAGATGCAGTTCGGCCCCCTCGCATGTCGCGGTGCGACGCGGATCGACGACGATCACGCGCGGCAAGCCGCCACGCCTCGCGCGCGCGGCAAGGATGCGCTGGTGCAGGACCGGATGGCACCAGGCGAGGTTCGATCCGACGAGCACGATCAGGTCGGCCGCCTCGAGGTCGGCATAGTTGCCCGGCACCGTATCGGAACCGAACGCGCGCTTGTGTCCCGCAACCGACGAGGCCATGCACAGGCGCGAGTTCGTATCGATGTTCGCGGTCCCCAGCCAGCCCTTGATGAGCTTGTTGGCCGCGTAGTAATCCTCCGTTAGGAGCTGTCCCGACACATAGAAGGCGACGGCATCGGGCCCGCGACGGTTTATGACGTCGGCGAACCGGGTAGCGACCAGATCGAGCGCTTCCCCCCAGCCGGCGCGCCGGCCGTCGATCTCGGGATGCAGCAGCCTTCCGTCTAGGGACAGAGTCTCGTCGAGCGCCGAGCCCTTGGAACAGAGCCGGCCGAAATTCGCGGGATGCGCGCGGTCGCCGGCGAGCGCGGCTCCGCCCTTGCCGTCCGGCGTGGCGACGATCCCGCAACCCACGCCGCAGTAGGGGCAGGTCGTGCGGACCGCCGCTTCCATCAGTAGATGTCCCGCTGATAGCGTTTGTCGGCCGCGAGCCGCTGGACGAAGGCCTTCGCGGCAGCCGCATCGTGGCCGCCATGCTCCGCGACGACGGCCTGCAAGGCTGCGTCGACGTCCCGTGCCATGCGGCTGGCGTCGCCGCACACGTAGATATGGGCACCGTCGGCGATCCAGGCCCAAAGTTCGGCACCAGCCGCACGCATGCGGTCCTGGACGTAGATCTTTTCCGCCTGATCGCGCGAGAAGGCGAGATCGAGACGGGAAAGCGTGCCATCGGCGCGGAACGCTTCGATCTCGTCGCGGTAGATGAAGTCGGTCGCCGCGCGCTGGTCGCCGAAAAACAACCAGTTGCGGCCCTTCGCGTTCGTTGCGCGACGTTCCTCGAGGAAGGCGCGGAAGGGCGCGATCCCCGTTCCCGGCCCGATCATGACGACCGGCCGGTTCCCGTCGGCCGGAAGACGGAAGCCGTGCGCGGGCTGGACGAAGGCCTTGAGCTTCGCGCCCGGCACGATCCGGCCCGACAGGAACGTGGAGGCCACGCCCTGCCGGTCGCGCGAGTTGCGCGAATAGCGCACGACGCCGACCGTCAGATGCACCTCGCCCGGATGCGCCTTTGGCGAGGAAGCGATCGAATAAAGGCGCGGCTGGAGAAGCTCGAGGGCGCCAAGCAGCGCATCGAGATCCGGCCGGACGCTAGGAAACGCGCGCAGCAGGTCGAGAAGGTCGGGATCGGCGAGCGGCGCATCCGTCGCACCGCCAAGAATCTTGCCGAGCGCCGCGCGCGCGGCAGCATCGCCCGCATGCTTCATCAGAAGCTCGACGACGTTGTCGCCCGGCCGCGCGATGTCGAGCCGGCGCGTCAGCGTCTCGCGAAGCGTAGCGCGCTGGCCGTCGAGCTCGACGATGCGCTCCGGATCGGCGCCGAGTTCGGCGATCGTGGCATCGACCAGTGCCGGATCGACCTCGACGAACAGGCCGAACGCGTCGCCGACCTGGTAGTCGAGCCCGGTTCCGGCCAGATCGAACACGACATGGCGCGTATCCTTGGCCGATCCCTCGCCGTTGAGCGGCACGGCCGCGCGGAAGGTCGCTTCCGCGACGAGGCGGCCCGGGGGCTGCGCCGCCTCCGCCTTGATCGCAGGTGCGGGCGCGGCAGGCGCTTCGGCAAGGAGCGAACGCAACGCCTTCGACGTTTCCTTCCCGCCGGGAACGCATTTGCCAAGGGACTTCTCGGTGCCGGCGACGATCGCCTCGGCATAGCTCTGGCAGAGATAGCCGCACTGCCCGCAGTCGAGCTGCGCCATCGCGGCCATCAGCCGGCGCGGAGCAGGCCGGTCTACGGCAAGCGCCAGACGCTCGTCGAGCGTCAGTGCGGGATCGTGCCAGGGAAAGGCTTCCACCGGAACGGCAACCGGTGCCACGCCGCCCTCGACGACTTCGCCGCCCATGAGTCCGGCAAAGAAGCCGTTGAGCCACGCGCGCTGGGTCGCGTTGAACGGCGCTTCCTCGGGAACGACCGGCACGTAGTGGGTCATGCGGCAAGCTCGCGATCGAGCCGGAAGACGGCGGCCAGCGCGGAAACCTCCTGCCGGCCGGCCCAGTCGCGAAAGCTTTCGCCCGGCGCGCGCGCCGCGAGATAGGCGACCAGCAGCCGTTCGACGCGCAGCGGCAGCTCGGCGGCCGGAACGTCGCGCAGAATCTCGCGCGCCAGTCCCTGCCCCGCACCGGCCCCGCCGCCGGCATGCAGGTGATAGCCCTCGATCGTCTCCTCGCCGATCTCGATTTTGGCGCCGATCAGGCCGATATCGCCGACATAGTGCTGCGCGCAGGAATGATGGCAGCCGGTCAGATGGATGTTGACGGGCTGGTCGAGGACGATCCGTCCGTCGAGATGGCGCGCGATCGCCTCGGCATGACCCTTGGTGTCCGACGCCGCAAACTTGCAGCCCTTGTTGCCGGTGCAGGCGACGAGCCCGCCGCGCGGATTCGTGGCATGCCAGTCCAGACCCAGCGCTTCGATCGCGGCCTTCGCTTCGTCGAGCTTTGCATCCGGGACATCCGAGACCAGCAGATTCTGCCAAACCGTCAGCCGCAACGTGCCGCTGCCGAAGCGCTCGGCGACGTGGGCAAGTCCGCGCATCTGCGCCGCCTCCATCCGGCCGACCGACATGACCACGCCGATCCAGTTGAGCCCCGCCTGCGCTTGCGCGTGCACGCCCAGATGCCCGGCCCGGTCGATGGATGCACGCGGTTCGCATGCGTCGAGCGGCAAGCGGTCCAGCTTGAACGGCAGCCGCTTCTCGACTTCGGCAAGGAACTTCTCGAAGCCCCAGGCGTCGAGCAGGTACTTGAGCCGCGCCTTCTTGCGGTCGGTACGGTCTCCGTGATCGATGAAGACCCGCAGGATCGCATCGGAAACGGCGATGCAGCGGTCCGGCGCCACGACCACGCCGGTGTCGCGCGCGAAATCGCCGTGCCCCGTGATCCCGCCGAGCTGCAGGCGGAACCAGACGCCCTCGGTGACCGTCCGCCCGGCGGGCACGCGCATGGCCGCGAACCCAACATCGTTCGTGTCCTCGAGGACGCCGATCTTGCCGCCGCCATCGAACGCGATGTTGAACTTGCGCGGCAGCGCGTAGAGATCGCGATGGTTGAGGATGTGGTGCTGCAGGCGGCGCGCGAGCGGGCGCGTATCGATGATCTCCTGAGGATCGATGCCGGCCGCCGGGCTTCCGGTGATGTTGCGAACGTTGTCGGCACCGGTACCGCGGCTGGTCAGGCCGAGTTCCTGCAGTTCGATCAGGAAATCGGGCGCGTTTTCAGGCGCGATCTCGCGGATCTGGAGGTTGTTGCGCGTCGTCACGTGCGAATAGCCCCCACCCATGCGCTCGGCTAGGCCGGCAAGGCCGCGCATCTGCCGCGCATCGAGGACGCCATGATGGATGCGCAGACGGCACATGAACGAATCCTGCGCCGGGGCGACGTAGAAAAGTCCGAAATACTTGGTCAGGAAAACGTCCGTGCCTTTCGGTGCCGTGCCCTTCTCGGCCGCGGCGACAAGCTCGTCCCAGCGGTCGAGCGGCGGTTTCGCGCGCTTGGCCTGCTCCTCGGCCGTCAGCTTGCCGCCCGCCGCGGTGGTACGGTCCTGGGCGGCGATCAGCGCGGCATCGGGTCCGCTCGCGGACTGGGCGGCAGCTCCAAGCATCGGCGGCATGCCTAGGGCGGCACGCTTGGCCGCAACGCCGCTGGCGAAGCCGGCGAGATAGAGTTTCTGCTCGTCCGTGAAATCCTGCGTGGGGTCCATGCCTGTCTCACTCCGCCGCCTGCGCCATCGGCTGGGCGTGCGCACGCCCGAAGGCGAGCGCATCGCGCAACGTGCCGACATCCTGCGCGCCGGCGATCAGTTCGGCGTACCAGCCCGCATCCTCGACGTCGCCGTAGAGCAGCGCCCCTTCGAGCCGACCGTCGCGCAGCACGAACTTGCGATAGACGGGCGTGACCGGATCGGCGAGCACGAGAGTCTCCGCCCCTTCGCCTTCGCGCACGACCCCGGCCGAGAAAAGATCGATCCCCGACACCTTGAGGCTTGTCACGGGTGCGGTTCCCGCATAGCGGGCCCCGCGGCCAGCCAGCACGTCGGCAAGCACCTTCGCCTGCTCCCAGATCGGGCCGACGAGTCCGAAGGTCTGTCCACGATGCTCGACGCACTCGCCCAGCGCAGATATCGCCGGATCGCTCGTGCACAGCGCATCGTCGACCTTGATACCGCGCCCGCATTCGAGACCGGCCTCGCGCGCAAGCGCGGTTTCCGGCGTCACACCGACGGCGAGCACGACGAGATCGGCAGGAAGCTCGGAACCGTCGGCCAGTCGCACGGCGACGACGCGCCCGTCCCGACCGACGATCTCCTTCGTCTGGGCGCCAAGGCGCACGTCGATGCCGCGCGTCGAAACGGCATCTGCCAGAAGGGCTGCGGCCGGCACGTCGAGCTGCCGTTCCATGAGCTCGCCGGCAAGGTGCACGACAACGACGCCGATTCCGCGGCGTTGCAGGCCTGCGGCGGCTTCGAGCCCGAGGAGGCCACCGCCGATCACGACGGCACGAGCGCCGGCAGGCGTGCCGCACATGCGCTCGACGTCGGCGATGTCGCGAAAGGCGGTAACGCCCGCAAGATCGATCCCCGGCAAGCCCAGCCGGATCGGCCGCGAGCCCGTCGCAAGTACGAGGCGGTCGTACGGGACGACGCGGCCGGAAGCGGTCGCAACGGTGCGCGCGGCCCGGTCTATTTTCGCCACCGCATCCCCGGTCAGCAGTTCGATTCCGCACGAGGCGTACCAGGCCTGGCCTGCGAGCGCCACGTCTGCCGTCGACTTGTCGCCCGCAAGGACGGACGACAACAGGATGCGGTTGTACGCCGCATGAGGTTCGGCACCGATCGCCGTCAGTCCCTCGTGCTGGCCTCGCGCGACAAGCTCGGACAGCAGGCGATGGCCAGCCATGCCGTTGCCGATCACGACGATGCGGTTGGCCGGCGGTATGGTCATGCGGCGATCGTCGGCGCCTTGTGGCGCGCATAGAGGAACTCCAGCACCGCCGCGCGTGCGGCCAGATAGGTGGGATGGGCGACGAGTTCCAGCCGCTTGCGCGGGCGCGGAAGGTCGACCGTCAGCACCTCGCCTATCGTCGCGGCGGGTCCGTTCGTCATCATGACGATCCGGTCGGACAGCAAGACGGCCTCGTCCACGTCGTGCGTGACCATGAGGACCGTGTTGCCGAGGCGCGCGTGGATCTCCATCACGGAGTCCTGCAGATGCGCACGGGTCAGCGCATCGAGCGCGCCGAACGGCTCGTCCAGCAGCAGCACCTTGGGCTGCATGGCAAGCGCCCGCGCGATTCCCACGCGCTGCTTCATGCCGCCGGAAATCTCACCGGGCCGCTTGTCGCGCGCATGCGCCATATGTACCAGCTCGAGATTGTGCATCGTCCATTCGTCGCGCTTCGCCTTCGTCCTGGCGCCGCCGAACACCTTGTCGACCGCGAGGCGCACGTTGTCGTAGACGGTCAGCCACGGCAGCAGCGAATGGTTCTGGAACACCACCGCGCGATCCGGCCCCGGTTCCTCGACGGCGAACCCTTCGAGGAAGACCACGCCCTTCGTCGTTTCCGTCAGGCCCGCGACCACGTTCAGCAGCGTCGATTTTCCGCAGCCCGAATGCCCGATGATCGAGACGAATTCGCCGCGCGCGATGTCGAGATTGACGTCGCGGAGGACCTCGCTGACCGCGTCGCCCCGGCGGAACGACTTGTCGAGGTGGTCGATGCGCAGGAAGCTGTCCTGGATTGTCATGTCTGTCTCCCTTGCATTCGATCAGTTCGAAGCCGTGCCACGCGTGATTCGCGTGGCGACGAAGGCGACGAGCCTGTCGAGCATGAATCCGACGACGCCGATATAGACGAGCGCGACCACGATGTCGGGAATGCGCGAGGAGTTCCACGCGTCCCAGATGAAGAAGCCGATGCCGATGCCGCCGGTCAGCATTTCGGCCGCCACGATAGCGAGCCAGGCAAGGCCGATGCCGATGCGCAGGCCCGTGAAGATGTACGGTGCCGCGGACGGCACCATGATCTTGTAGAAGAACTCGAAGTGGTTGAGACGCAGGACCTGCGAGACGTTGCGATAGTCCTGCGGGATGTTGCGGATGCCGACGGCGGTGTTGATCAGGATCGGCCAGATGGCCGTGATGAAGATCACGAAGATCGCCGACGGGCTCGCGTCGCGGAAGGCCGCGAGCGAGATCGGCAGCCATGCGAGCGGCGGGACGGTACGCAGGATCTGGAAGACCGGGTCCAGCCCCCGCATCGCCCAGACCGATTGCCCGACGATCGTGCCGACGAGCACGCCCGCGACCGCCGCAAGGCTAAAACCGATCGCCACGCGCTGGAGCGACGTGAGAACGCGCCAGCCTAGCCCCATGTCCTGCGAACCCGCGACGAAGAACGGATCGAGGATCAGGTCGCTCGCCTCGCGCCAGACGACCGCCGGGGACGGCAGCGTCGCCCCCGGCCGGTCGAAGGCGATCTGCCAGATGGCCAGGATCACGAGCGTGGTCAGAAGCGGAGGCAGGACCGCGACCGCCAAGGCGCGCAGCATCGGCAGGATACGTTCCGCCGGCGAGGCCGTCGCGCGCTTGAGCGGCACCACAATCGCCGCCGCCGCGGCAGTCGTCAGGACGGCCGGTGCGGCCTGGAGCTTGCGGGCGGTTACGGTCATCCTTTCCTCCTCAGACGGCGATGCGCTTGATGCGCTGGGCACGCAGGTACGCCATCGGATCGGCCGGGTCGAACTTCACGCCGTCGAAGAACGTCTCGACGCCGCGCGAGTCGCTTGCCGGCGCATTGGCGACGCCCAGCGCCTTTGCGGCTTCGCGCCAGAGGTCCGAGCGGACCGTCTTGTCGACCAGCGCCTTGATGTCGGTATCCGGCTTGTACTTGCCCCAGCGGATGTTCTCGGTGGTGAACCACGTGTCGAGGCTCTTCCACGGATAGGAGACCTTCCCGCCCTCGCCCCAGAACTTCATGTTCAGGTTCGTTCCCGCAGCCTTGCGGCCGAGGCCGTAGTTGATGTCGCCCTTCAGGCGGTTGACGATGTCCGCCGGCGGAACGTTGAACCACTGGCGGCGTCCGACGATCGCCGAGAGTTCGTCCTTGTTCTCCCGCTTGTCGCACCACTGCTGGGCTTCCATGACGGCCATCATGATCGCCTGCGTGGCACGCGGGTTCCTGTCGACCCACTCGGCGCGCATGCCGAGCACCTTTTCGGGATGGTTGAACCAGAGTTCGCCGGTGGTGAGCGCCGTATAGCCGATGTCCTGGTTGACGAGCTGCTCGTTCCAGGGCTCGCCGACGCAGAACACGTCCATGTTGCCGACGCGCATGTTCGCGACCATCTGCGGCGGCGGGACGACGATGACGCGGATGTCGTTGTCGGGATCGATGCCGCCGGCCGCAAGCCAGTATCGGACCCACAGATCGTGCGTCCCGCCGGGGAACGTCATCGCGGCGGTAAGCTCGCCGCCGCGCGCCTTCTTGCGTTCGAACGCCGCCTTGAGGGGCGAGGAGTCCTTGCCGATCTTGAGGTCCTTGTACTCGTTCGAGACCGAGATCGCCTGTCCGTCCTCGTTGAGGTTGAGGAGCGTGTAGATCGGCGTCGGCACGTTGTTCTGCGTGACCGAGCCCGTCGAGATCAGCTGCACGAACGAGCGCAGGATGTGCGCGCCGTCGATGCCGTTGCGCTCGCCGCCGAGCACGATGTTGTCGCGTGTGGCGCCCCACGACGCCTGCTTGGAAACCTCGACGTCGGGGACGCCGTGCTTGGCGAAGAGCCCCCGCTCCTTGGCGATGATGAGCGGAGCGGAGTCCGTCAGCGCGATGTAGCCCAGAA
Source organism: Rhodospirillales bacterium (assembly GCA_016794005.1). GTDB lineage: Bacteria > Pseudomonadota > Alphaproteobacteria > CACIAM-22H2 > CACIAM-22H2 > Tagaea. The sequence goes on along the minus strand of JAEUKY010000016.1, from coordinate 47,255 downwards.
TCGCCTTCTTGGTTTCGGGACCGGCGCCTTGCGCGAACGCGCCCGCCGGCAGCGCCGCGCGCGCGGCGGCGAGCAGGGCGGCGGCCGCGGCCGAACCGTGCAGCAGGCCGCGACGGGAGATTCCGGTTGCATTGGTCTTCTGGTGGATCATGGGTCGGGTTCCTTCAGTTTGCAGGAGGCTGCGGGGCAGCAAGGGCGACGCGCGCGACGGGATCAGTCGGATCGAAAACTGCGCCGTCGCACAGGAGGTCGGGGCCGAGCGCGAATTTCTGCGCGCCTTCGGTAAGCGTGTGGATCGCCGGATGCGTGCCTTCCGTCTTGTAGTCGACGTCGGGAGCGGCGATACCGAGGCGGCGCGCCGCGGCACGATAGATATCCGGGCGATAGACCGCGTCGGCGGTCGCCTCGAGATCCGCACCGCTGCTCAACTGCCCCCAACGGCACATCTGGGCGAGGCTCCACAGCGCATGGCTGCGCCACGGAAACGTCGCGGCGTAGCGGAAGAACACATGGAAGTCCGGAAGCGTGCGCGGCATCTGGCCGGACGCGACCATGACCTGACCTTCGAGGGTCGCCGAAACGAGTTCGACGGGCGCGTCGACATAGCCGGGGGTCGCCACGAGCCGAGCGGCGGCGGAGCGGTTTGCCGGTACGTCAAGCCACCGGCACGCCTCGATCAACGCCATGACGAGCGCCTGATGCGTGTTCGGATTGCGCTCGGCCCAGCTGCGCGTCGTGCCGAAGACCTTCTCCGGATGGCAGTTCCAGATCTCGTGCGTGGAGAGCACGACGCGCCCGACGCCAAGATCGACCGCGCGCTGGCCCCAGGGCGCTCCCACGCAGTAGCCGTCGATGGCGCCGTCGAGAAGATGCTCGACCATGCGCGGCGGCGGCACGACGACGAGCCGCACGTCGCGGTCGGGATCGATCCCGGCCGACGAAAGCCAGTAGCGAAGGAGGTAGTTGTGGCTGGAGTACGGAAAGGTGACGGCGAAGCGCAGGCGCGGTTGCAGGCGGCTGGCGCGCTGCTCGATCGCATGTCGCAGCGCTATCCCGATGGCGACCGCCCCTTCGAGCGGTCCGGTCGCGTGGGGCTCGATCTCGGCCCACAGGCCGGTCGACAACGTCACGGAATTCCCGTTCAGGTTCATCGACAGGCCGACGACCATCGGCGTGCGAAATCCGCCGAGCCCGAGCGTCGCGGCAAGCGGCATCGCGGCGAGCATCTGCCCGCCGTCGATCGCCTCGACCGAAACCTTGTCGCGGATCGTCGACCACGAGGCTTCGCGCGACAGCTCGACATCCACGCCGTGGCGCTCGAAGAAACCCTTCTCGCGTGCGACGACCAGCGGCGCGCAGTCCGTCAGGGGCACGAACCCCAGCGTGACCTTCCGCTTCTCGATGCCCGACAATCCCGCCATCGCACTCCGACCCGAAACGACGACGGCGTCCTGCAGATTCCGCGTCGGAGTCGCACGAAGCGCTCCAACCAGATCCGCAGGACGCCGTTGTCCCGAGGGCTTTCGCCCTGAATGAGGTGCAATCGACCGCCGGCGCCATTGCCGACGTGCGACTTCGCACGACATCCATTCAGCAACGCGCGTGCCAGCTACGCCAAGGATCTCACATCTGTTTTATATCAACAGCTTGATCTGGATGCCTGCGATCCATACCGAGTCGCGGAATCATGAAGCGGCATGCGCTCGTGACTAATTATTTTGCAGTGCACAAAAGGCGTGCGCTCAGCGCTTCAGCACCAGCGCGAACTCGATCAGCTCGCGCGCGACGTCGGCCAGACGCTGCTTGCGATCCATCGCAAGCTTGCGGAGTGTCTTGTAAGCGGCATCCTCGCCGAGATTCCGGCTTTCCATCAGGATGCCTTTGGCCCGCTCGACGATCTTGCGTTCTTCGAGGCTTTCGCGCGCGTCGTCGAGTTCGCGCTTGAGCCGCTCATGCTCGCGAAAGCGCGCGATCGCGACGTCGAGGATCGGCTTCACGCGGTTGGCCGAAAGCCCGTCGACGATATAGGCCGAAACGCCGGCACGGATCGCCTCGACCGTCGCCGCTTCGTCGGTCTCGTCGACGAACATGACGATGGGCTGCATCCGGTCCTCGGCAAGCGCGCGCATGGAATCGAGCGTATCGCGGTCCGGCGATTCGATGTCGACGATCACGAGCCCCGGCCTGTGCTGGCGCATCGCAGCGACAAGGTCGTCGCCGGGTCCGACGACCGCGACGATCCGGTAACCCGATCCCGTCAACGCCGCACGCAGCATCGCGGCGCGCGATGCGTCGGCGTCGACGAGTACGATCGTGATTTCGGGGCCCGGGACCGGCATCGCCGGCATCTTGCACGGGACATGCCGCCCGCCGGAAGACGGCGAAGCACTTGATTCCACGGACTTTCAGGCGTGGATGCCGGGCGCCTCGTGGCCGGAACGGGCGACGTACTCGGTATATCCGCCATCGTAGCGCTGGATGCCTTCGGGCGTCAGCTCGAGCACGCGATTGGACAGCGCCGCCAGAAAGTGCCGGTCGTGCGAGACGAACAGCATCGTGCCTTCGTACTCGGCAAGTGCCGCGATCAGCATTTCCTTCGTCGCCATGTCCAGATGGTTCGTCGGCTCGTCGAGGACGAGGAAATTCGGCGGGTCGTAAAGCATCTTGGCCATGACAAGCCGGGCCTTCTCGCCGCCCGACAGCACCCGGCACTTCTTTTCGACCTCGTCGCCGGAGAAACCGAAACAGCCCGCCAGCGTGCGTAGCGAACCCTGCCCCGCCCGAGGGAACGAATCTTCCAGCGACTGGAAGACGGTCCGGTCGCCGTCCAGGAGCTCCATGGCATGCTGGGCGAAATAGCCCAGCTTGACGCTGCTGCCGAGCGTGACCGTGCCTTCGTCGGGCTGCGTCGTGCCGGTGACGAGTTTCAGAAGAGTCGACTTGCCGGCCCCGTTGACGCCCATCACGCAGCAGCGTTCCCGGCGGCGGACCATGAAATCGAGGCCTTCGTAGATCACCCGGCCGCCATAGCGCTTGTGCACGTTGCGCAGGTTCACGACGTCGTCGCCCGACCGCGGCGCCGCCGGGAAAGCGAACGAGACCGACTGGCGCCGCTTGGGCGGCTCGACGCGGTCGATCTTCTCGAGCTTCTTAACGCGGCTCTGCACCTGCGCCGCGTGCGAGGCGCGCGCCTTGAACCGCTCGATGAACTTGATCTCCTTCGCCAGCATGGCCTGCTGCCGGTCGAACTGGGCCTGCTGCTGCTTCTCGTTCTGCGCGCGCTGCTGCTCGTAGAACTCGTAATCCCCGGAATAGGTCGTCAGCGAACCGCCTTCGATCTCGACGATCTTCGTTACGATACGGTTCATGAACTCGCGGTCGTGCGACGTCATCATCAATGCGCCGTCGTATCCCTTGAGAAAGCCTTCCAGCCAGATCAGGCTTTCCAGATCCAGATGGTTGCTCGGCTCGTCGAGCAACATCACGTCGGGCCGCATCAGCAGGATGCGGGCGAGTGCGACGCGCATCTTCCAGCCGCCGGACAACGCGCCGACGTCGCCGTCCATCATCTCCTGGCTGAAGCTGAGGCCGGCGAGCGTCTCGCGCGCCCGGCTCTCGAGCTCGTAGCCGCCCAATTCCTCGAACCGGGCCTGGACCTCGCCGAACCGCGCGATGACCTTCTCGAAATCGTCGGCTTGATCCGGATCGCCGAGCAACGCCTCGAGCTGCTTGAGCTCCGCAGCCACATCGCTGACGTCGCCCGCACCGGCCATGACTTCGGCGACGGCGCTACGCCCGGACATCTCGCCGACATCCTGGCTGAAATAGCCGATGCTGATCCCCCGATCGACGGCGACCTGCCCTTCGTCCGGCTCTTCCTGCCCTGCGATCATGCGGAAGATCGTCGTCTTGCCCGACCCGTTGGGGCCGACGAGTCCAGCCTTCTCACCCTTCAGAAGGGCGCCGGATGCCTCGATGAACAGGATCTGCTGGCCGTTCTGCTTGCTGATGTTGTCGAGGCGGATCATTCGGAGCCGTGAAAGTGGCGTAGGTGGAAATGCGGGCGGCGACTTATAGTCCCGACGCGCCCTCGACTTCCAGACTGGATTTGGCCGATTTCACGCCCATATCCTGCCGGACGGACAGGGACCGGAGGGAGCGGCATGCGCGCAACGATCTGGATGGCCTCCGCATTTCTGACCGTCTGCAGCCCGGCGACGGCGCAGGATTTCAATGTCGTACCGCCGAATGCGGCCGGCCAGCGGCCGGCTTTCGAAGGGCAGACGCGCGCGCCGATCCTGCGCGATGGGACGCAGATCCAGACCGCCGTCGTCGCGGACGGACTGGTAAATCCCTGGGGGATGACGCAGCTCCCGGACGGAAGCTGGCTGGTGACGGAGAAGCCCGGTCGCATGCGCCTGATCGGCGCAGAGGGCCAGAAGTCCGAACCGATCCGCAACATCCCCGAGGTCGACGCGCGCGGACAGGGCGGGCTGCTCGACGTCGCCATCCGCGGCGATTTCGCCCGGACGCGGCGCGTCTGGTGGAGTTACGCCGAACCGCGCGGCGAAGGCGCCAACGCCACCGCCGTCGCGACCGGCGTCCTGTCGCAGGATGGTACGGCCTTCTCCGACGTGCGCGTCCTGTTCCGCCAGCAGCCAGCTTGGCCGTCGACCCACCATTTCGGCTCACGGCTCGTGTTCGACAGGGCGGGCATGCTCTTCGTCACGACCGGCGAGCGCTCGCATCCCGAGCCGCGACGACTCGCACAGGATGTCGGCACGCATCTCGGAAAGGTGCTGCGCATCGATCCCGACGGCGGACCGGCGGCGGGCAATCCCGCCATTCCCGGCGGGCGGCCGGAGATCTGGTCCTACGGCCACCGCAACCTGCAATCGGCAGCCATGGGGCCCGACGGCGCACTATGGACCGCCGAACATGGCCCGCGCGGCGGCGACGAGTTGAACCGCCCCGAAGCCGGGCGCAACTATGGCTGGCCGGTGATCACCTACGGCGTCGAATACAGCGGCCGCGACGTTGGCGCGGGCCAGACAGCGCGCGAAGGCATGGAGCAGCCCGTCTATTACTGGGATCCGGTCATCGCGCCGAGCGGCATGGCGTTCTACGATGCCGACATGTTCCCGACATGGCGCGGCAGCGTGCTCGTCGGCGGCCTCGTGAGCCGGACGCTTGTCCGGCTGACTCTTGCTGGCGGCCGCGTGACGGGCGAAGCCCGCTACCTTCAGGGATTCGCGCGCATCCGGGACGTGAAGGTCGCGAAGGATGGCGCGATCATGATTCTGACGGACGCCCAGAACGGCGCGCTTGTCCGGGTTACGCCCGCTCGATGACGCCGCAGATCAGCTTTCCCGCTTCCCGAACAGCTGGGACAACGCCAGAAGCGCCGACGTGAGAAGCACCACGAGCGTCGAAATCGCCGCGATCGTCGGATCGATCTGGTCCCGCAATGCCGCGAACATGTTCCGCGTAAGCGTCGAATTCGGTCCGCCGGAGACGAAAAGAGCGACGATCACCTCGTCGAAAGACGTCAGGAACGAAAGCACCGCCCCGGTGATCACCGAGAACCGTATCTGCGGCAGCGTGACCAGGAAGAACGCGCGCGGACGCGAGGCGCCGAGACTTCGGGCGACCAGCTCCTGGTTCATGTCGAAGCTCTTGAGTGCCGACGAGACGACCATGACGACGAGCGGGATCGCGAGCATGCTGTGCGCCAGAACGATGCCGGTCAGCGTGTTGACGAGACCCAAGCGCACATACGCGTAGAAAACGCCGATGCCGACGAGGATCACCGGCACGATGATCGGCGTCAGCAGGAGCGCCACGACCGGGCCGGTCCATCGGAAGCGCGAAGTGTGCAGGCCATACGCCGCCATCGTCCCGAAAGTCGTCGAGACGATCATCGTCAGGATGCCCGCCTTGAACGACGTCGCCGTCGCCTGCATCCAGGAAACCGACCCGAAATAGTTCCGGTACCAGCGCAGCGACCATTCACGCGGCGGAAACTCGAGATACTGCGATTCCGAGAACGACATCGGGATGACGATGAGCGTCGGCAGCATCAGGAAGATCATCACCAGGCCGGCGAGCACGTAGAGCCAGAGCCGATGCCGGTGCGTGATCTGCGTCTCGCTGGCGGCCTTGTCGAGCCAGCTCATGGATCGTCCCCGCCGAGCACGCGGTTGAGGCCGACAAGCCTTGCTGCGACGTAGAGAAGCGCGATCGTCAATGCGAAAAGCACGACGCCGAGCGCGCTCGCCGCACCCCAGTTGAAGAACACTTCGATATCGGTCGCGATCCGGTTGGCCACCATCGTGACCTTTCCGCCGCCGAGCACCGCCGGCGTGACGTAGAACCCCAGGCACAGAATGAAGACGATGATGATGCCCGCGACGAGACCCGGCATCGAAAGCGGCAGGAAGACCTGCCAGAACGCGCGCACCGGGCCTGCGCCGAGATTCGCAGCCGCCTTGAGGAAGTCGCGGTCGATCGCGCGCATCGATCCGTATACCGGCAGCACGAGGAACGGCAGCATGATATGGACCATGCCGATCAGGGTGCCGTTCAAATTGTTCACCAGCGTCAGGGGCTCGTCCCACAGGCCGAGCTTGATTCCCCACGTGTTGACGATGCCGCGCCGCTGCAGAAGCACGAGCCACGCATAGGTCCGAACGAGCAGCGACGTCCAGAACGGCAGCATCACCGCGATCATGCAGAGATTCGCCGCGCGCCGCGGCAGTTGCGAGAGCACGTAGGCCAGCGGATAGCCGAGCGCCACGCAGATCGCCGTAGTCAGCACGCTGATCTCGAACGTCGTCCGGAAGGTGCGGCCATAGGACGGCTGTTCGATCATGCGGCGATAGTGCTCGAGGCTGAGCGCGCCGGAATCGTCGAGAAACGAAAGCCAGAAGAGCCAGCCGACCGGAAGGACCATCGTCACGAAAACCAGCAGAACCGCCGGCCCGCCGAGGCCGAACAGCGCCAGCCGCTCGAGGAATGCGTCGCGACGCAGACCGACGGCGTTGGGCTCCGCTCCGGTCAAGTCGGCGACCCGCCGTCGTCGATCAGGTAGGCGTCGGCCGGCCGAAGGCCGAGGCGGAGGTTATCGCCCGCGGCAGGCAGGCGACCGGACGCGGCACCCCGGATCGCGATGCTGGTGCCGCCGCCGATCGAGGCGTGAAGCAGAACGCTGTCGCCCTGGTAGATCGTGGCCTGCACCGTTGCCGGAAGCACGTTGACGTCGTCTGCCGGGCCGTCGCCCAGAATTTCCAGACGCTCGGGCCGGACCATCAGCAGGCGCCGGCCGCTTCCTGCGGGCGGTACCGCAAGCTTTAGCTCCATACCGTCGAGGCGGCACGCGCCGTTCGCCACTTCGACCGGTACGAAAGTCGATTCGCCGATGAACTCGGCGACGAACCTGTTGGCGGGACGTTCGTAAAGCTCGCGCGGCGGCGCTATCTGCATGATGCGCCCTTGATCGATGACGGCGATGCGGTCCGACATCGTCAACGCCTCTCGCTGGTCGTGCGTGACATAGACCGTCGTCATGCCGAGACGCTCGTGGAGCTGGCGCAGCTCGATCTGCATGTGCTCGCGCAGCTGCTTGTCGAGGGCGGACAGCGGCTCGTCCATCAGGAGGATTCGCGGCTCGAAGACGATCGCGCGGGCGAGCGCGATGCGCTGCCGCTGACCGCCGGAAAGCTGGTCGATCCGGCGTGCGCCATAGCCGCCGAGCTTGACCAGCTCGAGCGCCTGGGTCACGCGACGCATCGCGTCGTCGCCGCCGATGCCGCGAAGTTTCAGGGGAAACGCGATGTTCGCCGCCACGTCCATGTGCGGGAACAGCGCATAGTTCTGGAAGACCATCCCGACGCCGCGCTTGTGAGGCGCAAGCCGGACGACTTCGCTGTCGCCGAACTTCATGCTTCCGTGATCGGGCCGCACGAAGCCCGCGAGCATCATCAGTAGGGTCGTCTTGCCCGAACCGGACGGGCCGAGCAGCGTGAGAAATTCGCCGCTGCGGATGTCGAGATCGACCGAATCCAGGACCCGGAGCTTGCCGTAGCTCTTGGTCAGCTGCCGGATGGCGATCGGGAGTGCTGCGCTGCGTGCCATTTCCACACTCTATCAATCGTCCGGCGAAAGCGGAATGCGGCGCTCCGCGCGGAGCGCCGCATTCCGTACCCGGCTCACTCGGTCAGCATGTTCTCGTAGGCGGCCGCGGCCTGCGCCTCGAACTTGATGTACCAGTCGAGATCGACCGTCACCTGCTTCGCCGCGTTGTCCGGATGCGACGGCAGCCGCTTGGCATAGGCCGCGTCGATGGTGCCGAGGTCGTAGGCCTTCTTGTTCGTCGGGCCGTAGGTGATGTACTTCGTGAACTCTGCCTGGTACTGCGGCTTGCTGATCTCGGCGAGGAACTTCATCGCGAGATCCTTGTTCGGCGCGCCTTTCGGGATGGCGAAGCAGTCGTAGTCGAGCAGCGCCTGGTTGAACGTGTAGGCGACCTGCGCACCGTCCTTGGCGACCACGTCGAAGCGGCCGTTCCAGCCGGTGATCATGTCGACTTCGCCGTCCTTCATCAGCTGTGCATGCTGGGCGCCGGACGACCACCAAACGGCGACGTGCGGCTTCAGTTCCTTGACCTTCTTGATCGCACGCTCGATACCGCCGGGCGAGCCCAGAACCTTGTAGACGTCCGCCGGCGCCACGCCGTCGGCCATCAGGGCCGGCTCGAGGGCGCCCGCGACACCCTTTCGGTAGGAGCGCTTGCCGGGGAACTTCTTGACGTCCCAGAAATCCGCCCAGTTCTGCGGGCCATTGTTGCCGTAGGTCTTCGTGTTCCAGGCGAGGACGGTCGAGAACACGTCGCCGCCGACGCAGTACTCGCCTGCGAGATTCGGCAGGAAGTCCTTCGTATCGATGGTCTTGTAGTCGAGCTTCTCGAGGATACCTTCGGCGCCCGCGCGCGCAGCGCTGCCGGAGCCGCTTGCGACGATATCCCAGGTCACGGCGTTTGCGCGCACCTTGAGGCGAAGATCGGCGATGCCGGTATAGGTCTCTTCCTTGACGGTGATCCCGAGCGCTTTCGCGCCGGGCTGGAACAGGGCCTTGCTCTGGCCGTCCTGATACGAACCGCCGAAGGACACGACCGTGAGCGTCTGGGCGGCGGCGTCGAGCGTGGCAAAGGGAATGGCTGCACTTCCCAGCAGGACGGCGGCGAGGATCGAAAGGGCTGTTGGCTTCTTGCTCATGGCGGGCCTCCTTTTGATGCGTCGACAAGTGTCGACGCTATTTTGGTCGGTGGAACAGGGCCATTTAGAACTGCCGGCAATACCATTTACAGGCGCGCCGCCACGCTCTTGACCCTGCAGTAACTGCGCAATGCCTCGAGGCCTTTCTCCCGGCCGAACCCCGATCTGCGATTGCCGCCGAACGGCGTCTCGATGCCGCCGGCGAAGTATTCGTTGATGTAGACTTGGCCGGCGTCGATCTCGCGCGCCAGCCTGTGCGCCGTCGCGAAATCCCTGGTGTAGATGCCGGCCGCCAGCGCGAACTCGGTGCCATTGGCGAGCTCGACGGCGTGCGCCGCGTCGTCCGCGATCTGCACCGCGAGGACCGGCCCGAAGATTTCCGACGTCACCGCCTCGTCGTCCGGTGCCAGATCGTCGAGAACCGTCGGCTGGAAGAACCAGCCTCGGCCGCTTTGCGGATCGACGTCGCGCCGGCCGCCGCACAGGACGCGCGCACCGCGCGCGGTCGCGCGATCGACGAATCCCGCGATACGGTCGAGCTGCGTCGGCGAGTTCACGGGACCCATGTCGCACTCCCGAAGCCCGTGACCGAGCTTCATGGATCGTGCGCGCGCGGCGATCCGCTCGACGAAGGCGGCGTGGATGCGCCGCTCGACGATCAGGCGCGACCCGGCCGAGCAGATCTGCCCGGCATTCTCGAAGATGGCGCCAAGAACGCCTTCGAGGGCGGCATCGAGATCGGCGTCGGCAAGGACGACCACCGGAGACTTGCCGCCGAGTTCCAGCACCAGCCGCGTGACGTTGGCGGCGGCGGCACGCATCACGCCGATACCCGTGACGACCGAACCCGTGAAGGTGACGTGATCGATGCCGGGATGCGCCACCAGAGGCGCGCCCGCACCCGGTCCCGTCCCCGTCACGACGTTGAATGTGCCGGCCGGCAACCCGGCGCGCAGCAGCAGATCGGCAAGCATCAGCGCCGTCAGCGGCGTCTGCTCGGCGGGCTTGGCAACGACGGCGCAACCGGCCGCCAGTGCGGGTGCAAGACCGCGCGCAAGCGTCGAAATCGGATAGTTCCAAGGCACGATCTGGGCGGCCACGCCCGCCGGCTCATTCAGCGTGTAGGCGAGATAGTCCGGCCCCAACGGGATGCTGTCGCCCTGCAGCTTGTCGCAAGCACCCGCATAGTATTCGAAAGCCCGCGCCGCCCCCGCAACATCGCCCCTTGCTTCGACAAGACGCTTGCCGGAATCGAGGGTCTCGACGACCGCAAGACGCTCGGCTTCCGCCCGGATCATGGCGGCAGCACGTGCGAGTATTCGCCCGCGCTCGGCCGGAACGATCCTACCCCATGGACCTTTCAAGGCGCGCTGTGCCGCCAGGACCGCCGCGTCGATGTCCGCTGCGTCGCCGGCGGCGACCTGCGCGAAGATGCTCGCCGTTCCCGGATCGCAGACGTCCATCTGCCGCCCCGATGCGGCCGCTACCGGACGCCCATCGATGAAATGCCGATCCGGCAGGCCCGACAATGTCCCGGTCGCCAATGCTTCGGCGGTCAGCTCGGCGAAGCTGGCCGACATCAGGCCGCGACCTCGCTTGCCTGATAAGCCGCCTTTTCGAGCCATGCGGGATCGATCTCGGCCCCCCAACCAGGCTCGTCCGTGACGCGCACGTGGCCGTCCACGACGTCGTAGGGCGAATTGCGGAAAAGTCCTTCCTGCCAGGGATAGTAATCCGGCCCCTCGATCGAGAATTCGAGGTACTTGCCCGCGTTCGGGATGGCGCGCAGCAGGTGCATCGTGAAAAGCGTGACCATCGAGAGGTTCGCGCTGTGCGGCGTGCACGGAAGCCCTGCGGCATGCGCCATCGCCGCGACGCGCAGCGTGCGCACCATGCCGCCGAGATAGCAGACGTCGGGCTGCACGATGTCGACCGCCCCCATCTCGATCATGTGGCGCCAGATCGGGATGTAGCAGTCCTGCTCGCCGCCGGTGACGTCGATCGAGAGCGCCTCGCGCACGCTACGGGTCTGCTCGAGTTCCCAGTACGGGCACGGCTCCTCGTAGTGCCCGACGCCGTTCGCCTCGAGCATTCGTCCAACCTCGATGGCCCGCTTAGGCGAAAACGCGCTGTTGGCGTCAACCAGCAGATCCACCTTGTCGCCCAGAGCCTTGCGCACCGCTGGGACGATCTCCTCGGTCCGGCCGGGCCACTCATCCACGTCGTGGCCGTATTCGGCGCCGACGCGGAACTTGAACGCGTCGAATCCCCGGCGTTCGCGCAGACGAAGGAACCTGTCCGCCTCGTCGCGGGCGCCGATGTCGCGCCGCATCGACGAGGCATATGCACGCAGCTTTCCCGGTGTGCCGCCGATCAGTTCGCACACGCTCTTTCCCGCCCGCTTGCCGGCCATGTCCCAGAGGGCGGTATCGAGCCCGGTCATCGCCCGGCAGAGATAGCTGCCGGGAAACTTGTGCTCGCGCTCCGGAATCAGGTCGATCGCGCCCGCGATGTCGGTGCAATCGCGGCCTAGCGACCAGGGTGCGACCTGCCGGTGCAGAATCAGCGACGTGATATCCGCGTTGTAGGCCGAGACCTGCCCCCAGCCCGTCGCGCCGTCTTCAGCGGTCACGCGCACGAAGCCGACGAACTCGTTGCAGAACGTCTCGATCTTGCGGATTTTCATGACGTGCCGTTCCCGGGATAACGATGCCCGGAATGATCGGCGCTCAATGGCCGCATTCGTAGGTCCAATCTATAAATTCTATGATACCATTCTGAAGTCGAGACCGGAGACGGGGCGGAAGCGATGGTGAAGCGGGCGGGCGGGGCATTGCTGCTCGGCATTCAGATCGACCCCGCTTCGCCGCGACCGATCGGCACGCAGCTCTACGTCTCTTTGCGGGAACTGATGCTGTCGGGCGGCATTGCCACCGGCGTCCGGCTGCCGGCCACGCGTACGCTGGCGCGCGACCTCGGCGTTTCGCGCACCACTGTCATCGAAGCGTTCGAGCGCCTGCTCGCCGAAGGCCTGATCGTATCGCGGGTCGGTTCGGGCAGCTTCGTCAGCGATGCGTTGCGCACCGAACGCCCGCAACCGCCGCCACGCGCCGGAAAGTCGCCCGAAGAGCGCAAGCAGCCCCAGCTTTCGCGCGCGATGGGTTGGGCGTTCGCCCATTTCTCGCGACGCGAGCGCCTGCCCCATCGGCCGCGCGCCTTCGTGACGGCCCTGCCCGCTTACGATGCGTTCCCGATGGCGCAATGGGCCCGGGTCGCGGCAAGACACTGGCGCGGCGCCCGGGACGACGTCATGGGCTACGGCGAACCCTACGGGCATCCGCGCCTACGCGAAGCGATCGCGACGCACCTGCGCGGGAACAGGGGCATCTCCTGCGAAAAGGGGCAGATATTCGTCGTCGGCGGCGCCCAGCAGGCCTTCTACCAGATCGGCGCCGCCCTGCTGAACCCGGGCGACAAGGTCTGGTTCGAGAATCCCGGCGCCATCGGCGCGCGCAACGGACTGGTCGCATGCGGTGCCGATCTCGTTCCCGTTCCCATCGATCGCGAGGGGCTGCGGGTCGACGAAGGGCTTCGACAGAGCCGGCACTTCCGTCTCGCCTTCGTCACGCCCTCGCACCAGCAGCCGCTCGGGCACATCATGAGCCTCGAGCGCCGCTTCGCCCTGCTGAGGGCCGCCGAACAGGCGGGCGCCTGGATCATCGAGGACGATTACGACGGCGAGTTCTCGTTCGGGCGGCGGCCGCTGCCGACGCTGAAAAGCGTCGATCAGACCGGGCTCGTCATCTACGTCGGAACGTTCAGCAAATCGCTCTTCCCCGCGTTGCGGCTCGGATTCATGCTGGTGCCGCCGGCACTGGTCGAGACGTTCGAGCGCATCTCGGCATCCTTCATCCAGGGCGTTCCGACCAGCGTGCAGGCGATCGTCGCGGATTTCATCCACGAAGGCTATTTCGCCACGCACGTTCGGCGAATGCGTCGCGTCTATGCCGAGCGGCACGCGGCGCTTTGCGAAGAAGCCGACCGGAAGCTGCGCGGACTTCTCGAGATCGTGCCGACCGAAAGCGGCCTGCACACGATCGGCAGACTCGCGAAAGGAATTTCCGAGCGGATCGCGACGGATGCAGCGGCCGAAAAGGGCGTCGTCGTATCGCCGATCGCACGGTTTTCGATCTCGCCGACGAAGGACAACGGGCTCGTGCTCGGATTCGGCGCAGTCGGCCCGCGCGACATCAAGGAAGGCGTCGCCAGGCTCGCACCCGCCCTCGAGGCGCTGGCGCGCCGGTCGGGCCGCAGAATGGTATGAAAGACACTCCAGACTGGTCCTCGCAGACGGACCAATCTGATGGGACCGTCGACGCATGATGGAGTTCGACTACATCGTCGTCGGCGCCGGTTCGGCAGGTTGCGTGCTCGCGGACCGCCTCAGCGAGTGCGGCCGGTTCAAGGTCCTGCTTCTCGAGGCCGGTGGAAGCGACAGACGCTTCCGGATCCAGGTGCCGATCGGCTACGGCATGACTTTTTTCGATCCCGACGTGAACTGGATGTTCCGCACAGAGCCGGATCCGGGTCTCGTGGACCGGCGCGGCTACTGGCCGCGCGGCAAGGTCCTCGGCGGATCGGGATCGATCAACGCGATGGTCCATGTCCGCGGCCACAGACTGGATTTCGACGACTGGGCCGCCGAAGGAAATTCCGGCTGGTCGGCTCGCGACGTCTGGCCGTATTGCGAGCGCGCGGAGAGGAAGGTTGCAGGGGAGGACGTTTCGGCTGCCGTGCACCCGCTCTGCGACACTTTCCTTGCTGCCGGCCGCGACGCCGGTTTCGCGTTCAATCCCGATTTCAACTCCGCCGATCCGGAAGGTGTCGGCATCTACCGGATTGCCACGAGGGACGGATTTCGCCTCTCCGCCGCACGGGCCTATCTGCGCCCGGCGATGCGGCGCCGAAATCTGGCCGTGGAAACACGGGCATTCGCGACGCGCATCGAATTCGATGGCCGACGCGCGCGGGGCATCGAATACCTGAAGGGCGGCACCCGCCGCTCCGCCCAAGCTCGACGCGAAGTGATTCTCGCGGCGGGAAGCATCAACTCGCCCAAACTTCTCCAGCTTTCCGGTGTCGGACCGGCCGACCGCCTGAAGGCACGCGGCGCCGACGTCGTACTCGACAGCCCGGGGGTCGGCCGCAATCTGCAGGATCATCTCTGTATCGACCATCTCTATCGCGCGCACGTCCCGACTCTGAACCAGACATTCGGATCCTGGACGGGCAAGATAGCGGCCGCGCTCCGATACTTGTTCGACCGCGGCGGACCGATGGCGCTCAGCGTCAACCAAGGTGGCGGATTCGTTCGGTCGCGCGACGGACTCGACCGGCCGAACATGCAGCTCTATTTCTCGCCGCTCAGCTATACGCGCACGCCGCCGGGCAAGCGGCCGCTCATGCGTCCGGATCCCTTCCCCGGCTTCCTGCTGAGCGCGCAACCCTGCCGACCGACCAGCCGCGGCCATATCGAAATCGCATCGACCGATCCCGGCGCGCCGCCGTCGATCTTCCCGAACTCGCTGTCCACCGAACACGACAGGCAGGAGATGGTCGAAGGTGCACGCCTGCTCCGGCGGCTTGCCGATACGCCTGCGTTCCGTGCCGTCATCGACGCCGAGATGCTGCCGGGTCGCGACGTTCGCAGCGACGAAGAGCATCTGGCCGACATAAGGCGGCGCGGCTCGACCGTATTCCATCCGGTCGGCACATGCAGGATGGGTCCGGATCCTCGCGCCGATGTCGTTGACGATTCGCTTCGCGTCAAAGGCATTGTCGGCCTGCGGGTGATCGACGCTTCGATCTTCCCGACCGTCACGTCCGGCAACACGAACGCCCCGACGATCATGGTTGCCGAGAAAGGCGCCGATCTCGTGCTAGGAAAGAGCATGTCCCGATGACGCAAAGCATCTTCGCCGACGGTTTC
This sequence comes from Rhodospirillales bacterium, assembly GCA_016794005.1. Classification (GTDB taxonomy): domain Bacteria; phylum Pseudomonadota; class Alphaproteobacteria; order CACIAM-22H2; family CACIAM-22H2; genus Tagaea. Next base: position 31,994 of record JAEUKY010000016.1, on the reverse strand, counting down.
AAGACCACGCCCTACTGGTGGGACCATGCGCCGCGCCCGTCGATCGAGCCGGCGCCCCTCCCCGCCAAAGCCGACGTGCTCGTCGTCGGATCCGGATATACAGGACTTCACGCGGCGCTACAGACGGCACGCGGCGGCCGGCATACGGTCATGCTCGACGCCGAGGATGCCGGCTGGGGTTGCAGCACGCGCAACGGCGGGCAGGTCTCGACAAGCGTCAAGCCCGGCCACGCCGAACTCGCTCGCCGGCACGGCCCGGAAGCGGCGGCGCGGATCCTTCGCGACGGACGCAGTTCGCTCTCCTGGCTCGGAGACTTCGTTCGCAACGAGCGGATCGACTGCGACTTCCGCGTCGCCGGCCGCTTCCATGCCGCGCACAACCCGGCCCAGTACGAAGCGTTGGCGCGCCAGATGACGAACCAGCCGAAGGACTTCGAGGTTCCCTTCGAGATCGTGCCGCGTGCGGAACAGCGGCGCGAACTCGGGACGGATGCCTACCATGGCGGCGTCGTCCTGACCGCCCATGCCTCGGTCGATCCCGCCCGTTATCACGCAGGCCTGCTCGGTCGCACCCGGGAAGCCGGCGCCGCGATCTTTCCCCATACGCCGGCGATCGATATCACGCAAGACTTGGACGGTTTCACGGTCGCAACGCCACGCGGCAAGATCCGCGCGCGCGACGTCGTGATCGCGACGAATGGATATACCGGGAAGCTTACGCCGTGGCTGCGCCGGCGCGTGATTCCGATCGGCAGTTACATCATCGCCACGGAAGAGATACCTGCCCAGACCATGGCGCGGGTGATGCCGAAGGACCGCATCGTCAGCGACACGCGCAAGGTCGTCTACTACTACCGCGCTTCGCCCGACGGACGACGCATCCTGTTCGGCGGACGCGTTTCGCACAGCGAAACCGATCCGCGCGTCAGCGGGCCCAAACTGCATGCCGAGATGGTGCGTCTGTTCCCCGAACTCGCGGGCACGCGGGTCAGCCACTCGTGGTGCGGCCTCGTCGCCTACACGTTCGACGAGCTGGCACACACCGGCATGCACGACGGGATGCACTACGCGATGGGCTATTGCGGCTCGGGGGTCGGCATGGCGAGCTTCCTCGGCATGCGAATCGGCCAGAAGATCCTCGGCCTGAAATCAGGCGCAACGGGCTTCGACGACCTGACATTCCCGACGATCCCGCTCTACACGGGCAATCCGTGGTTTCTGGCACCGTCTGTCATGTACTATCGCTGGATGGACAGCCGCGGATGACCGAGCCGTTTCCGCTGGCCCCGTCGCTCTGGGCTGCAACGGCGACACCGCCGGCAGCCGCTCCGCCGCTCGACGTCGATCGCGAGGCCGACGTGTGCGTCGTCGGCGGCGGGTTTGCCGGCCTTTCGACCGCACTGCACCTGGCCAAAGCCGGCGCGGACGTCACTCTCCTCGAAGCGCGCGAACCGGGGTGGGGCGCTTCGGGTCGCAATGGCGGTCAGGTAATCCCCGGTCTCAAGTTCGATCCCGACGAACTCGTCGCGAAGTTCGGATCGGATATCGGCAACAGGCTCGTCGAGTTCGCAGGGACGACCGCCGATCGGGTCTTCGACCTGATCGACCGATACAAGATGGACGTTCCCCATCGGCGCAACGGCTGGATCCAGGGCGCGCATTCGGAAGACGGCATCGCGCTGGCAAAGGCGCGCGTCCGGCAATGGTCGAGCCGGGGGGTCGGCGCGCGCATGCTGGACCGGGACGAGACGGCGTACCTTCTCGGAACGACGTCGTATCGGGCCGGTTGGCTCGATCCGCGCGGCGGTGCGGTCCAGCCGCTCTCGTACGCTCGCGGACTCGCAAAGGCGGCATCGGCCACGGGCGCCGCGATTCACGGCGGCACTCCGGTCGTCGAAATCGGACGGCAGGCCGGACGCTTCGTGGTCCGGACTGCGACGGGACGCCACGTCGCGACACGCAAGGTCATCGTCTGCGCCAACGCCTATGGCGGCGATCTCGTGCAGGGACTGAGCCGCACCTTCATCGACGTCAATTCGTTCATCGTCGCGACCGCACCTCTGTCGGACAACCTGCGGCGCTCGATCTTTCCGCAGGACCATGTGTCGTCGGATACACGCAAGCTTCTGCTCTATTTCCGGCTCGACCATACCGGAAGGCTTCTCATGGGCGGGCGTGGCCCGTTTCGCGAGCCTCGAGGTCCCGACGACTGGGCGCATCTGGAGCGCGTCGTCGGCAAGATGTTCCCCCAACTGTCCGGCGTACCGTTCGAATATCGTTGGGGTGGACGCGTTGCGGTCACGGCCGATTTCCTTCCGCATCTGCACGAGCCGGAGCCGGGTCTCGTCGTCGATGTCGGATGCGTCGGGCGCGGCGTCGGCCTCCAGACGGCAATGGGGGAACGACTTGCGGCCTACGCGCTGACCGGCGATCGCAATGCGCTCCCGTTTCCGCTTTCGCCTATCCGGGCGATTCCGTTCCATTCGCTGCGGCGCATCGGCATGGCCGCCGTCATCGCCTTGTACCGGTATCAGGACGGCGGGGTCGAACAGACCTGATCCGGCAGGGACACCAGTCCGGTCACGGCGCCGGCGCTGTCCCGGTGCTCCCGCGCACGAGAAGCCTCGTTTCGAGACGGATGATCTCCGGCCGGCTGCTTTCGGGTGCCGTCATGAGGCGTACGAGCTGATCGGCAGCATGCATGCCGATCTCAAGTCTCGGCTGATAGATGGTGGTCAGCGTCGGCTCGCAGTACTCCGCATACTCGATCGCATCGAATCCGACGATCGACAGGTCGTCGGGAATGCTCATGCCCGCCGCGTGAGCCGTCTTGAGGAATCCGATCGCCATTTCGTCGTTTGCCGCGAATACGGCGGTCGGCCGACGCGTCGCCGGCATGTCGAGCATGCGTCTTGCGGCGCCGACACCGGCGGCAAACGTGAAGTCGCCTTCCCAGACCGCGGCGGGTCGAAGCGAACCAAGCACGTCCATGAACCCCGCCCGCCTCGCCTTGTCGAGGACATTGATCGACGGGCCGGAAAGATAGCCGATCCGCCTGTGCCCGAGTTCGACGAGGTGGCGGACCGCCGCTCTCGATGCCGCCCGGTTGTCGACCTCGACCTGCGGAATGGCCGCCCCCGGGATGGTCTCGCAGGCCGCGACGATCGGCACATTGGCATCGAATAGCGACCGGCTGACGCCTTGCGGTATGTGTCCGCAGAGCAGGAGGACGCCATCGACCTGCCCCGCGGCGGCAAGATCCACATAGCGCGCCTCCTTGTCCGCCGAACCATCGAGATTCGCGATGATCAATCCGTATCCGTTCGCCGAAAGCTTCAAGTCGATGCCACGCAGAACCTCGGCGAAGAATGGATTGGCGATGTTCGGAACGACGACGAGGGCCATCAGACTTTTGCGCGCGCGCAGGTTTCGCGCCGCGATATTGGGCGTGTAGCCGCATTTCCGGACCGCCGCCATGACGCGGCTGCGCGTACTCTCCGTCACGATGGCGGGATTGGCGAGCGTCCGGCTTACCGTCGCCGAAGAAACTCCGGCCATACGCGCAACGTCGGCAATCTTTGCCGGCGCCGCATTCTTTCGGCTTTTCTTGAACTTCGACATGTGTCGCGAGGATAAGCGCAATCCGTCCCAACGCAAGAGCGGCTGCGGTAACCGGGCGGGGCTTGCCGGCGAAGCCAAGTTCTGGTATCAATAATGTAATCGATTTCAGAAAATCGATGCAACAAGACGCAGAAAAAGGGAGAGAGAACAATGGGCCGTTCCAGATTCCATGCGCTCGTGCCTGCCGCCGTCCTGACGATGCTCGCAGGCGCCGCATCCGCGCAGCAGCGCGCCGAAGTCATCCATTGGTGGACGTCGGGCGGCGAGTCCGCCGCCGTTCGCGTATTCGCCGAACAGTTCACCAAGGCCGGCGGCACCTGGGTCGATACGGCGATCGCAGGCGGCGCCAACGCGCGCACGGCCGCCATCAACCGCACCGTCGGCGGCGATCCGCCGACCGCGATGCAGTTCAACACCGGCAAGCAGTTCGACGATCTGGTCGAGAACAACCTTCTCGCCGACGTCGACTCGGTCGCGGCGGCGCAGAACTGGAAAGCGATCCTGCCCGAGGCGATCATCTCGGCCGTCTCGCGCAACGGGAAGTTCTATGCGGTACCGGTCAACATCCACGGCCAGAACTGGGTCTGGTACAACAAGTCGGTCCTCGAGAAGGTGGGCGCCGCCGAACCCAAGAGCTGGGACGAAGCCATCGTCGTCCTCGAGAAGATCAAGGCCGCCGGCCTGATCCCGCTGGCCTTCAGCGGCCAGAAGAACTGGGAGCGCGACCTTTTCAACACCGTCATGCTCGACAAGGCAGGTCCGGTGGTCTGGAACGGCATCTACACGCAGCGCTCGGAAGCTGCGGCACGAAGCGCGGAATTCCGCGCCGCCGTCGAAACGTTCGCCAAACTGCGCAACTACGTCGATGCCGGTTCGCCGGGTCGCAACTGGAACGATGCGACGGCGCTCGTCATCCAGGGCCGCGCCGGCATGCAGGTCATGGGCGACTGGGCGAAAGGCGAGTTCGCCGCCGCGAACAAGATGGCGGGCAAGGATTTCGGCTGCACGCTGTTCGGCAGCAAGGGCGGCGGATACGTGATCGGCGGCGACGTCTTCGCCTTCCCGAAGCAGAAGGACGCAAGCCGGACCGGCGCGCAGATGCTGCTCGCGAAGACGATGCTCGAGCCCGAGACACAGATCCTCTTCGCGCAGAAGAAGGGCTCCATCCCGGTGCGTACGGATCTCGACACGTCGGCGCTCGACATCTGCGCTCAGAAGGCCGCAGGCCTCATGAAGGACAAGTCGCAGCAGGTCGCGTCCGTCCAGATGCTGGCGCCGCCGGCGATGAACGGCGCGATGGAAGACGTCATCTCCCAGTTCTGGAACGGGCCGTCCACGACGACCGACCAGTTCATCGAGAAGGTCGTCGGCGTCCTCAAGCAGCGCTACTGATCCGAACAGGGGCCGTCGCGCGCCGATTTGCCCGCGACGGCCCCGCATTTCCCAGGACTGACGGATGCCCGGATTTCCGCGCCGCCTCACGTCGCGCGCAGCTGCAGGTCTCGCGCTGCTGCCGGCCCTGACGATCCTGCTCGTCGCCCATCTGGGAAGCACGAGCTGGACGATCTGGATTTCGCTCACCTCGTCGCGCATGCTGCCGAATTCCAACTTCGTCGGCCTGCGTCAGTACGAAACGCTGCTGAACAACGACCGCTGGCTCGTTTCCGCGCAGAATCTCGCGGTGTTCGGGACGTTGATGGTCGTCGGATCTCTCCTCGTCGGCCTCCTTCTCGCGATCGCAATCGACCAGCGCCTGCGCGTCGAGAACACGCTTCGTTCGATCTTCCTCTACCCGTTCTCGATGTCCTTCGTCGTCACGGGCCTGGCCTGGCAATGGATGCTCAACCCCACGCATGGGATCCAGAAGCTGGTTCGCGGATGGGGGTTCGAGACATTCCAGTTCGACTGGATCGTCCGCCAGGAAACCGTCATCTACACGCTGGTTTTCGCGGGAATCTGGCACGCGGCCGGGCTCGTCATGGCGATCATGCTGGCGGGCCTGCGCGGCATCGACGAGGAGATCTGGAAAGCGTCGCGCGTCGACGGCATTCCGGCCTGGCGCACGTATGTCTCGATCGTGATCCCGATGCTCGGCGCAAGCTTTGCGACGGCCGGGATCCTGCTTTCGGCGAGTGTCGTCCGGCTCTACGATCTCGCGGTCGCGATGACGAACGGCGGGCCCGGCCTCGCGTCGGAAGTGCCCGCGAAGTTCGTCATGGACCATCTGTTCGAGCGCGGCAATCTCGGCCTCGCCGCGGCGGCCGCGACCTCCATGCTGGTCACGGTCGTGTCGATCGCCGCCCCCCTCCTCTACGCACGCAGCCGCGCGCGTACGGCGGAGACCCGGCGATGAACGTGATCGAGCCCACCGGCCCCCGCCCGAAGCGCACGTCGCCGGCACGCGTCGGTCTTTACGCGTTCTTGGCGATCTCCGCGTTGTTCTTTCTGGCCCCGCTCTACGTGATGGTCGTCACATCGCTGAAGACGATGGACGAGATTCGGGGCGGCTATATCCTGAGCCTTCCTTCCGAGCTGACGTTCGCCGCTTGGACGAAGGCCTGGAGCTCGGCGTGCACCGGCCTCAACTGCAACGGAATCAGAGTGGGTTTCTTCAATTCCGTCCGCATCCTCGTTCCGTCGGTGATCGTGTCGATCGCCGTCGGCTCGCTGACCGGCTATGCGCTGTCGTTCTGGCGCGTGCGAGGCGCGGACCTGATCTTCGGCGCGCTGATGGTCGTCGCGTTCATTCCCTACCAGATTTTTATCTATCCGCTGGTGCGGATCTTCTCGATGGCCGGAATCAACCAGACACTGTTCGGCATCGTGATCATCCATACGATTTTCGGCCTGCCGACAATGACGCTGCTGTTCCGGAACTATTTCGCCAGCCTTCCGCCGGAGCTGTTCAAGGCGGCGCGGGTCGACGGCGCGGGATTCCTCCAGATCTTCCGGTCGATCATGCTGCCGATGGCAATTCCCATGATCGTCGTCGCCGTGATCCTCCAGGTCACCGGCATCTGGAACGATTTCATCCTCGGCCTCGTCTTCGCGGGACGCGAGAACCTGCCGATGACCGTGCAACTCAACAACATCGTCAACTCGACCCAAGGCGAGCGCGCCTACAACGTCGACATGGCCGCGACCATGCTGACTGCACTCGTTCCTCTGGTCGTCTATTTCGGTTCGGGGCGCTGGTTCGTGCGCGGCATCGCTGCCGGTGCAGTGAAGGGTTAGGAAAATGGAACGCGGCGACGTCTCTCTCAACGGCATCAAGATCATGTTCGGATCCGTCAAGGTTCTCGAGAATCTCGATCTCGATGTCGCGAAATCGGAGTTCCTCGTCCTGCTGGGTCCATCCGGCTGCGGCAAGTCGACCCTGCTCAACGCCGTCGCCGGCCTGATCGACGTGAAGGACGGCCAGATCTGGATCGGGGGGCGCAACGTCACCTGGGAAGAACCGAAGGACCGCGGCATCGCCATGGTGTTCCAATCGTACGCGCTCTACCCGCGCATGACCGTGCGCGGCAACATGTCGTTCGGCCTCAAGGTATCCGGGACGCCGGCCGCCGAGATCGCGCGCCGGGTCGAAGAGGCCGCGCAGATGCTCCGGATTTCCGATCTGCTCGACCGCCGGCCTTCGGAGCTGTCGGGCGGGCAGCGCCAGCGCGTCGCGATCGGCCGCGCGCTCGTCCGCAAGGTCGGCGTCTTTCTTTTCGACGAGCCGCTGTCCAACCTCGATGCGCAGCTTCGCGCCGAGCTGCGGGTCGAGATCAAGCGGCTGCACCAGCAGCTCGGCGCGACGATGATCTACGTCACGCACGACCAGATCGAGGCGCTGACGCTTGCCGACCGGATCGCCGTCATGCATGGCGGCGTCATCCAGCAGCTCGACACGCCGGCCAAGATCTACCGCGAACCGAAGAACCGCTTCGTCGCCTCGTTCGTCGGCTCCCCGGCGATGAACTTCATCGACGGCAGGATCGAAGCCGGCGCGACCTTCGACGGCGGCGGGCTGCGCGTGCCGCTCGCCGGGTATGCTTTCGCCGGCAATCCGGCCAGCGGTCCTGCGACGCTCGGCATTCGGCCGGAGCACGTCGTGACCGGCTCGGATGCGCGCGAGGGCGCATTCGACGCGACCGTCGAGCTTGTCGAGCCGATGGGTGCGGACAGCCTCGTCTGGTGCCGCAGCCCGGGCGGTGCCGCGTTCTCGATGCGCTTGCCCGGCGACACTGCCGTCCGTTCGGGCGACCGCCAGCGCGCTTCCTTCCCCGCCGCCTCGCTGTCCCTGTTCGACAGCACGAACGGCAAGCGACTCTAGGAGAACACCAAGTGAAAGCGATCGACCGCCTCTCCATCCAGCTCTACTCGGCTCGCTTCTACAAGGATCTGCCTGCCCAGTTCGAACTGCTCGCCGGCCTCGGCTATCGGATGGTCGAACCGTTCGGCGGCCTGTTCAACGACGTCCCGACGTTGCGCAAGCTGCTCGACAGGCACGGGATGACCGCCCCGACGGCACATGTCGGCCTCGACCGGCTTCGTGCCGACACGGCCGGCACGGTCGGACTATGCAAGGCGCTCGGTATCGGCACGATCTTCGCCCCGGCTCCGCCAATGGGCGAACGCGATGGGGACGAATCGCATTGGCGCCGGATCGGCAAGGAACTCGCTAAGATCGGCCGGATCGTTACCGGCGAAGGCCTCAAGTTCGGCTGGCACAACCACGCCTGGGAGTACGCCAGGACGACGGGCGGCAAGACCTATCTCGAGGCGATGTTCGAGGAAGCGCCGGATCTGGTGTGGCAGGCGGACTTCGGCTGGATCGTTCGCGGTGGCGGGGACCCGATCGCCGAACTGGCGAAGCACGCGGACCGCGTCGTCGCCTGCCACGTGAAGGATCTGGCCCCGCCCGGCGAGTGCGCCGACGAGGACGGCTGGGCCGATCCCGGTCGCGGTACGATGGATTGGACGGCGCTGCGGCGCGCGATCGCCGGGACGAAGATCGCGCATTTCGTCGCCGAGCACGACAAGCCGAACGACCTGCCGCGCTTCGCCCGCCAGGCCCGCGACTTCGTCGCAAGCTGGAACTGAGGAGATCGCCGCGATGAAAACGCTCGGCGTCGGAATCGTCGGATGCGGCAACATCTCGACCATCTACATGCAGAACATGCCGAACTTCGCCGGAGTACGGCTCCTCGCGTGCGCCGACATGCGGCCGGAAGCCGCACAGGCGCAGGCCGCCAAGTTCGGTATCGATGCCCTTTCGATCGATGCGCTGTTGAAGCGCGCCGACATCGACATCGTGGTCAATCTCACGACCCCGAACGCGCATTTCGAGGTCGGAAGCGCGGCACTTGCGGCGGGCAAGCACGTGTTCGGCGAAAAGCCGATCTGCGTCGAAGCCGCCCATGCGCAGACGCTCGTCGCCGAGGCGGCGAAGCGCGGCCTGAAGATCGGCTGCGCACCCGATACGTTCCTTGGCGCTGGCGGCCGCCTCGCCCGCGAGATTCTCGACTCCGGGAAGGTCGGCCGGATCCTCGCGGGCTCGTGCTTCCTGATGTCGCACGGCATGGAGCACTGGCATCCGGATCCCGAGTTCTTCTTCAAGCCGGGCGGCGGGCCGATCCTCGACATGGCTCCCTACTACCTGGGGGCGCTCGTCAACCTGCTGGGACCGGTCGCGCAGGTCACAGCCCGCACGTCGAGCGGCTTTGCCGAGCGCCTCGTGACGTCGGAAGGTCCGCGCAAGGGCCATCGCATCACGGTCGAGACGCCGACGACCGCGATGGCCATCGTGTCGTTCGCCGGCGGCGCCGATATCGTCTTCACGATGAGCTGGGATGTCTGGAAGCATGGCCATCCGCCCATCGAGCTCTACGGAACCGAAGGCTCGATGCGCGTCCCCGATCCCAATTTCTTCGGCGGTACCGTCGAGTACACCGAACGGGGTGGCGACTGGATCGTCGTGGATTCGGCATCGAAGCCCTTCGGGAAGCCGAACTGGCGCTCGCCGAATTGGGCCCCGACGCTGCCGAACCGGGCGAATTATCGCTGCCTTGGAATCGCCGAACTTGCCAGTGCGGCGGCGCGCGGCACGCCGCACCGGGCCTCCGGCGCGCTTGCGAGCCACGTGCTCGACGCGATGCATGCGATCCTCGAGTCCGGCAGGACGGGCGCGCCTGTCGCCGTCGCTTCGCGGATCGACAGGCCCGCATCGTTGACCGATGCCGAAGCCGCCGCTCTCTGGACCGGACCGAAACAGTAGGAACAGCGACCATGCCCAGCACCATGAAAGGCCCCGCCATATTCCTTGCCCAGTTCGCCGGCGATGCCGCTCCCTTCAACTCGTTCGACGCGATCACGAAGTGGGCCGGTTCGCTCGGTTACAAGGGCGTGCAGGTACCGACCTGGGACAGGCGCCTGTTCGATCTCGAGAAAGCCGCTTCGTCGAAGACCTACTGCGACGAGATCGCGGGCGTTGCCAAGGCCAACGGCGTGGCCATCACCGAACTTTCGACGCATCTGCAGGGCCAGCTCGTCGCGGTCAATCCGGCCTACGACGAGCTGTTCGACGCCTTCGCGCCGGCCGAGTTCAAGGGTAAGCCCGCCGCGCGGCGCGAGTGGGCGGAAAGGCAGGTGCGTCTCGCGGCGACCGCGTCGCGCAACTTCGGTCTCACGAGCCATGTCGGATTTCCCGGAGCACTCGCCTGGCCGTTCCTCTATCCGTGGCCCCAACGCCCGGCCGGCCTCATCGACGAGGCGTTCGCCGAGCTCGGCCGGCGCTGGAAGCCTCTGCTCGACGCTTTCGACGCGGCTGGCGTCGATGTCGGCTTCGAGATCCATCCCGGCGAAGACGTGTTCGACGGCATCACCTACGAGATGTTCCTTGCGGCGACGGGCAACCATCCGCGCTGCAAGATCAATTACGATCCGTCGCACTTCCTGCTGCAGCAGCTCGACTATCTCGACTTCATCGACATCTATGCCGAGCGCATCTGCGCCTTCCACGTCAAGGATGCGGAGTTCAACCCGAGCGGCCGGCAGGGCGTCTATTCGGGCTACCAGCCCTGGATCAACCGGGCCGGCCGGTTCCGTTCGCTCGGCGACGGACAGATCGACTTCTCCGGCATTTTCTCGCGACTGGCGACGCACGGCTATTCCGGCTGGGCCGTGCTGGAGTGGGAATGCTGCCTGAAGCACCCGGAGGACGGCGCGCGCGAAGGCGCCCCGTTCATCGCCAATCACATCATCAGGACGACCGACAAGGCGTTCGACGACTTTGCCGGCGGCTCGGTCGACAAGAACCAGATCGCGCGCGTGCTCGGCCTCGGGCGCAACGCATGAGCATTCCGCGTATCCGCCTTGGAATGATCGGCGGCGGGCAGGACGCCTTCATCGGTGCGGTTCACCGCATGGCATCGCGGCTCGACGACCGGTATGCGTTCGTCGCCGGTGCGCTCTCCTCGACTCCGGAGAGATCGATCGCCTCGGGTCTGGCGCTTGGCCTCGATCCGGCGCGCAGCTATCCCGACTATCCGGCGATGCTCGAGGGCGAGGCGGCGCGATCCGACGGCATCGAGGCGGTCGCGATCGTGACGCCAAATCACGTGCACGTGCCCGCCGCCAAGGCCTGCCTTGCAGCCGGCATGCACGTGATCTGCGACAAGCCGCTGGCCGCAAGTCTCGCCGAAGCGCGGGAGTTGGAGGCAGTTGCCGCCGGAAGCGACCGGATCGTCGCCGTCACCTACAACTACACCGGATATCCGATGGTCCGTCAGGCCCGCGCGATGGTCGCGGCCGGCGAGATCGGCAAGGTGCGCGTCGTCCAGGTCGAGTATGCGCAAGGCTGGCTCGCCACGAAGCTCGAGGACAGCGGCCAGAAGCAGGCGGCGTGGCGCACTGATCCCGCGCGCAGCGGCGCCGGCGGCGCACTCGGCGATATCGGCACGCACGCCTTCAATCTCGCCGAGTTCGTTTCCGGCGGCGAAGTCGAAAGCGTCGCCTGCGACCTGCAGGCGACCGTGCCAGGGCGAAGGCTCGACGACAACGCCCAGATGCTGCTTCGCTTCAAGGGCGGTGCCCGTGGCGGGCTCTGGGCCAGTCAGATCGCGGTCGGGCACGAAAACGGGTTGCGCCTGCGCATCTATGGCGAAACCGGCAGTCTCGAATGGCTGCAGGAGGAACCCAACGCCTTGCGCGTCTCGCGCCTTGGCGACACAACACGGATCGTGACGCGTGCAGGCGGAGGTGTGGGAACGGAAGCCGCTCGGGTGACCCGCATCCCGTCGGGGCATCCGGAAGGCTATCTTGAGGCATTCGCGACGATCTACACGGAAGTCGCGCGCGCCATCGATGCCCGCCGCGCCGGGATGCCGATCCCGGCGGAAGTCCGATTCCCGACGATCATGGATGGGGTTCGAGGAATGGCCTTCATCGAGGCTGCCGTACGCTCGTCGACGAGCGGCGGGCGTTGGACGGCGGTCGCATGACGATCGGTTTCGGAATTCAACTTCAAGGCTTGGCCATACCAAATCGCCGTCGATAGTTCTCCATATACGCGTCTTTCGACGGAATGATGTGATCGACGACCATCTTCACGAATCTCTTGCGATCGCCCGCTTCCATAAGCTGGATCATCTGCCCGTGCTCGCCGACCGCGCGCTTGAGCAGTGCGGGATCGCTGATCGTCAGCGAGCGGGCGATGTGCGCCTTGAGCGCGAAATTCTGGATCGCCTCCGCGAGCTGCGGATTTCCGCAAGCGGCGAAGAAGGTCTTGTGGAACAGAAGATTGAGCCGGAAGACGTCCGTGAAGTTCCCGCTCGCCGCAGCCGCCGAGTGGCGGCGATGGATGTCCTTGAGTTCCGCGAGAACCGCCGGGTCGGGCGGAAGCTTGATCATTTCGGCGGCCTTGCCCTCGAGCAGCTCGCGCACCGAGTAGATGTTCTCGACGTCGACCGGCGTAAGGTCTCGGACCGTAGCGCCCTTGTTGCGCTGGCGGACGATGATTCCGATCCCCTCGAGATCGGACAGCACTTGCCGGATCACGTGCCGATTCACCTTGAAACGGTCGGCAAGCTCCTCTTCGATCAGACGTTCGCGCGGCAGGATCCGGCCGAGGGCGATATCTTCCTCGAGCCGTCTGGAGATGAACTCCAGCTCGCTCAGCGACGACGGTGTCGGTTTCGCCAAGGCCATTCGCAGCCCGCCCACAATATCATTGTCTATTTTGTTGACAATCCTGTCGTGTGAAATTAATCCATGTACCATGCTGAATCAACGGAATAATCCGGCAACCGCCGCCGCACGGTATCCAAGCCTCCAGAACCGCGTCGCGATCATCACCGGTGGCGCATCGGGCATCGGCGAAGCGATCGTGCGCGCCTTCGCGGCGAACGGCGCGCGCGTCGCGTTTTTCGATATCCAGGACGAGCCGGCGGAAAGGCTCGTGCGCGACATCGCGGCGGCAGGGGACACCGCTCCGACCTACACGCATTGCGACCTGACCGACATCGCAGCCTTCCAGGCGGCCATCGTCGCGGTCGGCAAGACGCTCGGCAACGCGACGATCCTCGTCAACAACGCGGCGAACGATTTCCGTCAGCCATTCGCGGAAGTGACGCCGGAGAGCTTCGATCGCTCGATCGACATCAATCTGCGTCCGCACTTCTTCGCGGCGCAGGCCGTAGCACCGCAGATGCGCGCCGCCGGCGGCGGCTCGATCGTCAATGTCAGCTCCGGCGCCTGGGTCGGCGGTATCGCCGATCTGCAGGCATATAGCGCCGCGAAAGCGGGCATCGTCGGCCTGACGAACTCGCTTGCCCGCCAGCTTGGCCCCGATCGCATCCGCGTCAACGCGCTCGCGCCCGGTGCGGTCATGACCGAACGCCAGAAGCGGCTCTGGCACACGCCGGAATCCACCGCCGGAATCCTCGCGCAGCAATGCATCCCCGAACTGGTCCGCGAGCAGGATGTCGCCGACGCGGCCCTGTTCCTTGCCGCCGACGACAGCCGGATGATCACGAAGCAGATGCTGCTCGTGAACGCAGGCCTGCGCTGAGGGGGTTTCCATGGCGTCTCCCGCACTTGCGAAGCTCGGCCGGCGCGTACGTCTCGGCCTGATCGGCGGCGGTGGCGGCGCCTTGATCGGCCCGGTCCATCGCGTCGCCGCGCGCCTCGACGAGTGTTTCGACATCGTCGCCGGCGCCCTGTCGTCGAACGCGGAGAAGGCGCTGGCGGAAGCTTTGCGCCTCGGCGTGCCGCGCGGCTATCCGAGTGTCGCGGCGATGATCGCCGGCGAGGCCGCACGCCCCGACGGCATCGATGCCGTGGCGATCATGACGCCGAACGACAGCCATCACGGCTACGCGGCGGCGGCGCTCGAAGCCGGCCTCGACGTGATCTGCGACAAGCCGCTGACCAACGACCTCGCCTCGTCGCTCGATCTCGTCGCGCGCGCCAAGGCAAGCAGGCGCCTGCTTTGCGTAACGCACAACTATTCCGGCTATCCGATGGTTCGCGAGGCGCGCGCGGCGATCGCCGCCGGCGAGATCGGGCCGTTGCGCGTCGTCCACGCCTCGTACGTGCAGGGATCGCTCGGCACGCGCGTCGAGGACAATCCCGAACAGATATCCGACCGTCTGCGCTGGCGGCTCGATCCGGCGCGGGGCGGGCTCAGCCACGTGCTTGGCGACATCGGCACGCATGTGCACCAGCTCGTGGGCTATGTCGCCGGCCGGCGGATCGAGGCCGTGCTCGCCGACGTCGGCTCGGTCATTCCCGGCCGTACGGCGCACGATACCGCATCCGTAGTCGTGCGCCTCGAAGGCGGTGCCCGCGGTGCGCTGTTCGTCACCAAGGCGGCGACGGGCGCCGAGAACGCGCTGTCGATCGAGGCCTACGGCGAGGCCGGCGGCGTTTCGTGGAACCAGGCGGCGGCCAACGAGCTGCGCGTCATGCGCAACGCCAGGCCGGCCGAGATCCGCACGCGCGGCCTGCCCACGCTGCATCCGCTGGCCCGCGCCGCGGCACGCATTCCGGCCGGCCATCCGGAGGCGTTCTTCGAAGCGTTCGCGAATCTTTACCGGGATTTCGCCGAACTCGTCGCCGCCCGCCGGACCGGCGCGGCACCGGATCCGCTCGCGAAGAGCGTGCCGATGGCCGAGGATGGTGCGGACGGACTCGCCTTCGTCGAAGCCTGCATAGCTTCGACGAAGCTCGGCAAATGGGTCGACGTTCAGCGCGTGTGACGGGTCGGCAGCGCGTTCACGAAAAGCGCGCCTCGGGATCCGGAATGTCGCCGGGACGTGCCAGAAAATCGAGGTCGCATCCCTCGTCCGCCTGCAGCACATGCTCGGAGAAGAGCGCGCCATAGCCGCGTTCGTAATGCGGCGGCGGTGCGACCCAAGCCTTGCGGCGGGCTTCGATCTCGGCTGCGTCCACCAGCAGGTCGAGCGTGCGCGCCTTCGTGTCGAGCCGGATCGGATCGCCGTCGCGCACCAACCCAAGCAGGCCGCCCACGCGGCTTTCCGGGCAGACATGCAGCACGCAGGTGCCGTAGCTGGTCCCGCTCATCCGCGCGTCGGAAATGCGCACCATGTCGCGAACGCCCTGCGCCAGCAGCTTCTTGGGGATCGGCAACATGCCCCATTCGGGCATGCCCGGACCGCCGACCGGCCCGCCGTCCTGCAGCACGAGCACGCTGTCGGCCGTGACCGGCAGGTCCGGATCGTCGACGCGCGCGAGCATGTCCTTGAAGTTCCTGAACACGACTGCGGGCCCGGTGTGCTGAAGCAGTTTCGGATCGGCAGCGGCGCGTTTGAGAACGGCGCCGCGCGGCGCAAGATTGCCGCGCAGCACGACAAGCCCGCCGCTGGCATAGACGGGATCGGCGACCGGCCGGATGACGTCCTCGTCGTAGACCTGCGCGTCCGCGATGTTATCGCCCAGCGTCCGCCCGTTGGCGGTCAGGCAGGAAAGATCGAGATGCCCCTTCAGGCGCGACAGCAGCGCCGGCAACCCGCCCGCGTAATAGAAATCCTCCATCAGGTACTTGCCACTGGGCTGCAAGTTGCAGATCACCGGCACGGTCTCGCTGGCCGAGGCGAAATCGTCGAGAGACAGCTCAAGCCCCAGCCGGCGCGCCATCGCGACGAGATGGATGAGCGAGTTCGTCGAGCCCGAAAGCGCCATGTCCGCGATGACGGCGTTGCGAAAGCTCTTCGCCGTGACGAAGTTCTTCGGGCGCATGTCCTCCCAGACCATCTCGACGATCCGCCGACCCGACAGGGAGGCCATCTGGGAGTGCCTGGAATCGACGGCCGGAATCGAACTTGCGCCCGGCAACGTCAGGCCGAGCACGTCGACGAGACTCGTCATCGTCGACGCCGTGCCCATCACGTTGCACGTACCCGGCGAGCGCGACGTGCCCTCGCCGAAGCTGCGCCACGTCTCCTCGTCGATCTTGCCGGCGCGGAAATCGGCCAGCGCTTTCCACGTGCTCGATCCGGTTCCCAGCGTCTGGCCGCGCCAGTTCCCGCGCAGCATGGCGCCTGCGGGAACGAAAATCGCGGGGATGTTCATCGATGCGGCGCCCATGATCAGGCCGGGCGTCGTCTTGTCGCAACCGCCGAGCAGCACCGCGCCGTCGATCGGATGCGACCGGAGAATCTCCTCGGCGTCGATCGCAAGCAGGTTGCGATAGATCAGCGTGCTCGGGCGCACGAAGGTTTCGCCGACGCTGAGCGTGGGCATCACGACCGGAAAGCCGCCGGCCTGCCAGATGCCGCGCTTGATCTCTTCGATGCGCTGCGGGAAATGCGTGTGGCAGCTGTTCAGGTCCGACCAGGTGCTGAGGATGCCGATGACGGGCTTGTTCCGGAAGTCCTCGCTCGTGAAGCCCATCTGCTTCGTGCGGTAGGACTTGTGGTTTCCGGGCTGGCCCGATGCCCCGAACCAGCGCTGGCTGCGCAGGTCGGAAAGTTCGACTTTCTTGTTCATGATCCTGCCGTCAGGCCGTCAGCCGGGTGTGGACGAACTTGGTGTTGAGATATTCGTAGATCGCGGAATCCCCGCCTTCGCGGCCGTAGCCGCTCTGCTTGATACCGCCGAACGGCGTCTCGGGGAACGCGACCGCGCAGGTGTTCACGCCGACAACGCCAGCCTGCATCGCTTCGGACACGCGGGTCGCCTGCTCAAGCGACTGGGTGAACACATAGGCGGCGAGCCCCATCTCCAGCCTGTTGGCATGCGCGATCGCTTCGGCGGTGCTGGCGACGGGAATGATCGGGGCGACCGGCGCAAAAGGCTCCTCGGTCATGATCGCTGCCGTGTCCGGAACGTCGGCCAGCACCGTCGGCGCATAGAAATATCCGCGGTTGAGGTCCTTCGGTCGCGAGCCGCCGCACAGCACGCGGGCACCGGCGCGCCGGGCGTCTTCGACCATCGCCTCCGCGCGATCCCGCTGGCGCGACGTCGCCATCGGCCCCATCGTAATTCCCGGCATCATCCCATCGCCGACGCGGATCGCGCTGGCTTCTTCGACCATCCGCTCCGTGAACCGGCCTGCGATGCTGCGATGTACGTAGAAGCGGCTCGGAGCGACGCAGACCTGTCCGGCGTTGCGGAACTTCGCCGCGGCTGCCGTCTTCGCGGCGGCGTCGACGCCCGCGTCCTCGAGCACCAGGACGGGCGAGTGGCCGCCCAGTTCCATCGTGAGCCGCTTGACGGTTCCGGCGCTCTGCCCGATCAGAAGCTTGCCCACGCGCGTCGAGCCGGTGAACGACACCTTGCGCACCGCCGCCGCTTCCATGAACGGCACGACGGCGTTCTCGGGCGAACCGAATACGAGATTGACGACGCCCGGCGGAACACCGGCATCGGCGCAGCATCGTATCAGAGCGGCAATGCAGGCCGGCGCCTCCTCGGCCGGGCGCACGATCACGCTGCAGCCGGCGGCAAGCGCCATGCAGATTTTCCGTGCGGCGAGGTTGATCGGGAAGTTCCAGGCCGTAAGCGCCAGCGCGATGCCGACCGGTTCGTACTCGACGCGCAGCCTGCTTTCCGGCGCGCGCGCGCCGACGGCATAGCCGTAGACCCGGCGCGCCTCGTCGGCCGCCCAGTCGAAGTGGTCGGCCGAGGAAACGACCTCGGTCTTCGCCTCGGCCAACGGCTTGCCGACCTCCAGCGTCAGCAGGCGCGCAATCTCGTCGGCCCGCTCGCGCATCAGCGCGGCGATGCGGCGGATCACGTCCGACCGTTTCCACGGCGCTTCGCTCCGCCAGCGCGCGAACCCCGCCTCGGCACTCGCGAGAATGGCCGCGACGTCGGCGGGACCGGCATCGCGGACCTCGCCAAGGATCTCCTCGTTGGCCGGATTCACGACCGGAACCACCCGCGTGCCGGAAGCGGCGCGCCAGTTTCCGTCGATGAAAAGCTCGGGTGTCGGGTACATGCTCATCTCCGGGTCAGGACCAGGGGGACGTCGCGAAGCGGCGAACCGCGTCGGCGAGGAAATCGAAGCCGAGACCGGGTCTCTCGGTCAACAGGAGATAGCCGTCTTTCGCAACGAGCTGCGTATCGACGAGATTCCGGAAGTTGAGGACGGAATCCGTCGGAAAGAACTCGACATACTGCGCGTTCGGCGTGCTCGCGACCAGATGGGCATGCAGGTCGTGGAACCAGTGCGGGCATAGGTTGACCCCGTAGCTGGCCGCGGTCGCCGCGATGCGGCGGAACTCGGTGATGCCGCCACATACGCAGGCGTCGGTCTGAAGGATCGAGGCGCCGCCCTTGTCGAGCAGTTCCTTGAAGCGCCAGCGCCCGGCTTCGATCTCCCCGGTCGCCACGGGCACGCGCGTGAGCTTCGCCAGACGCGCGTGGTTTTCGATGTCGTCGGGACCGAACGGTTCCTCGATGAAATATGGGTCGCAGGCTTCGTAGCGGCGCACGAAGTCCATCGCCGTCGGCGCATCGCGCCAGGCGTTGTTGGCGTCGAGCATCAGCGCGATTCTGGGGCCGATACGCCGGCGGACCGCCGCGACGCGAGCGCCCTCCTCGTCCGGATCGGCGTATCGGCCGACCTTGATCTTCACGGCCGTGAAGCCCTGCGCGACGAATGCCTCCATCTCGTCGGCGAGATGCTCGGGCGTCTTCCCTTCGACGTAGTAGCCGCCGCTGGCATAGGCCGGCACGCGGCCAGTCCGGAAAGCGCCGAGATACTTGTAGAGAGGCAGCTTCGCGGCCCGGGCATTACGATCCCAGAGGGCGATGTCGATGGCGCTGATCGCGCGCATCACGGTGCCGGCACGGCCCTGCAGCAAAGCCTCTCCGTACATGCGGTCCCAGATTCCCTCGACCGCATGCGCATCCTCCCCGATCACTTTTGGTGCCAGCAACCGGCGCACCGCTTCGACGAAGATCTGGCCGCCGACGCTCCCGACGTAGCAGAAGCCAAGTCCGCGCACGCCGTCGTCGCCCTCGACTTCGATCAGCCCGTAATGCCGTTCCGTCACGACCCGGCTGGAGAATCCGGTCGCCACACCCAGCGGCACGGCGACACTGCAGCAACGTACGGACTTGATCTTGGTCATCGAATCTCCGGTCGCCCCTGTTCGCGCAGTGGAGGCGAATAAGCCTGCTCATTGTTATATTGTCAACAAAATCGTTGACTATATAACAATTGCCAATAATGTTGGCGCAACGACACGCCTCGGCGGCCGACCGGCACGCCGCCGCACAGGAGCGCTCCACCGAACCCGCATGGACCAGTCCTTCAGTTTCACGTCGGTGTTCGCGGCGTACGACCAACTGCTCCTGGGCGCCGGCCTTACGATGCGGCTGACGCTTGCGTCGGTCGCGCTCGGCATGATCGTCGCGATCGTCGGCGCGTGGGCAAAGACGAGCGGGCCGGCCTGGGCGCGCAGGCTCGCAACGGGCTATGTCGAGGTGATCCGCAACACGCCCTTCCTGCTGCAGCTCTATTTCTTCTTTTTCGGCCTGCCGTCGGTCGGCGTGCGGCTCACGCCGAACGACGCGGCCCTGCTGACGATGGTCGTCAATCTCGGCGCCTATGCGACCGAGATCGTCCGCGCGGGCGTCGAGGCGATCCCGCATGGCCAGACGGAGGCGGCCCGAGCACTCGGCCTTCGGCCGCTGCAGGTCTTCCGTCTCGTCGTCCTGCCCCCGGCGCTGCGCATCATCTACCCGCCCCTCGTCGGACAGTTCACGATGGTGCTGCTCGGTTCGAGCGTCGTGTCGGCGATCTCGGCGAATGAGCTCGCGTCCGTCGCCAACAGCATCCAGTCCCTCACCTTCCGCACGTTCGAAACGTATTTCGTCGTGACGTTCATGTACCTGCTTATGGCGCTCGCGTTCCGCGGGGCGCTCGGCCTGCTCTACTCGCTCACGTTCGGGCGCAGCGGGTACGACAGGACACCCGCCCGATGATCCGCGACATCAACTTCAACGACTTCGTCTACATGCTGCTCGCCGCGCGCTGGACCGTGGCGCTGTCGCTGATCGCGATCTTCGGCGGCGGACTGGCAGGGCTCCTGATCGTCGCCGCACGGATGTCGCGCTGGCGGATCGTCAGCGCGGCTGCGTTCGCCTACATCCAGTTCCTGCAGGCGACGCCGCTGCTGATGCAGCTGTTCCTCGTGTTCTTCGGCGGATCGCTGATCGGCATCCGCTTCGATCCGTGGACCGCCGCGCTTATCGCGTTCAGCCTGCACGCCTCGGCTTTCCTCGGCGACATATGGCACGGCTGCGTCGTCGCGATCCCCCGCTCGCAATGGGAAGGCGCCAAATCGCTGGCGCTGCCCTACTGGACGACGCTGCGCCTCGTCATCGTCCCCCAGGCCGGCCGGATCGCGGTTCCGCCCACCGTCGGATTCCTCGTGGCGCTGATCAAGAGCACGTCGCTCGCCTCGATCATCGGGTTCACCGAACTGGTGCGCGCCGGCCAGTTCATCAACAACGCGACGCTGAAGCCGCTGTTCGTCTACGGCTTCGTCGCATGCCTGTTTTTCGCGATGTGCTGGCCGCTGTCGAAGCTGAGCCAGACGCTCGAAGACCGGCTCGGCCGGGGCCTCCAGCCCCGGACGGGTCGCGGAATCTAGACACCACGAAGCAAACGAACCGGAGGAAACGAAGATGAGAAAACTGATCGCGGCACTGGCACTCGCGTTCGCAGCGGGCGTCGCATCGCCTTCCGCACAGGCGCAGACCGTCGACGACATCGTCAAGAAAGGCGAGATCGTCGTCGGCGTCGACCTGACGAACGCGCCGTGGGGCTTCCTCGACGCGCAGCAGCAGCCGGCGGGCTTCGATCCGGCCTACGCGCAGATGCTCGCCGACAAGCTCGGCGTGAAGCTGAAGATCGAGCGCGTCACCAGCCCCGGGCGCATCCCGTTCCTGCAGAGCGGCCGCGTCGACGTGATCCTGTCGACGCTGTCGATCACCGCCGAGCGCGCCAAGCAGGTCTGGTTCTCCACGCCCTACGCGCCGAACCCGCTGATCCTGATCGGCGAGAAGAGCAAGAACGTCTCGAAGTACTCCGACCTCAAGGGCCTGCGCGTCGCCGTGCCGCGCGGCAGCCCGCAGGACATCGTCGTGTCGCGCGAGGCGCCCGACGCGATCATCATGAAGTTCGACGACGACGCCAGCGTGCAGCAGGCTCTGCTGACCGGCCAGGCCGACCTGATCGGCGGCGGCATCCTCGTTCCGGCGACGCTCAACAAGATGGCTCCGGGCAAGGAATACGAGCCGAAGATCACGCTCAGCGAGCTGTTCATGGGCATGGCGGTCAAGAAGGGCAATATCGACCTGCTCCAGTACCTGAACACGTTCGTCTTCCTGACCAAGCAGAGCGGCGAGATCGACCAGCTGACGCGCAAGCACCTCAGCGTGCCCGTCGGCAACCTTCCCGTGATGTGAACGCATGCGCGGCACCGCCGGATGCGGCGGTGCCGCGCCAACGCGACGGATTCCGACCATGCCGACCGTCAAAGGCCCCGGCCTCTTCATCGCGCAGTACATCGACGCCGACGCGCGGCTCTCGACGCTCGAAGGCATCGCTGTCTGGGCCGCCGGACTGGGCTTCAAGGGCCTCCAGATTCCGACCTGGCGGCCGCACATCTTCGACCTGGCGAAAGCGGCGGAGAGCCAGGCGTATTGCGACGCTCTGCTGGGACTGCTGCGGTCCCACGGACTCGAGCTGACGGAACTGACCAGCCAGCGCCAGGGACATGTGCTTGCGCTCAATCCGGCCTACGACCTTACGGCGGGCAGCTTCGCGCCCGAAGCGGTCCGCGCCGACCCCGTCGCCCGCACGCGCTGGGCGTCGGACCAGCTGATGCTCGCGGCCCGGGCCTCGCGCCGCCTCGGCCTCAAGCGGCACGTCACGTTCAGCGGCTCGCTGCTGTGGCCGCACTTCTATCCCTACCCGCCTCTACCCGAAGGCCTCGTCGAGGCCGGATTCCGCGAGCTTGCCGCGCGCTGGCGGCCGGTCCTCGACGCGTTCGACGCGGCCGGTACCGATGTCTGCTACGAACTGCATCCGACGGAAGACCTGCACGACGGCGCCACGTTCGAGCGGTTCCTCGAAATCCTCGGAGGCCACCCGCGCTGCAACATCCTCTACGATCCGAGCCATCTTCTGCTCCAGCACATGGACTATGTCGGCTTCGTCGACGTCTACCGCGAGCGCATCCGCGCCTTCCATGTGAAGGATGCCGAGTTCAGGAAGTCGGCGCGCACCGGCGTCTATGGCGGCTACCGGGACTGGCCGGACCGCGCCGGCCGCTTCCGCAGCACCGGCGACGGCGACGTCGACTTCCGCGCGATCTTCTCGCGGCTTGCCGCGATCGGATACGATGGCTGGGCCTGCCTGGAATGGGAGTGCTACTTGAAGGACCGCTATCAGGGCGCGCGCGAAGGCGCTGCGTTCATCGCATCGCACATCGTGCCGGTCACGCCCGCCGCGTTCGATGCGCCGATGCGCCCGAAACTGTCCGACGCGCAGGTCGCCCGCGCGCTCGGCATCGACCGCCCCGCGACATGAGCCGGCCTCTCGTCCTTCTCGATCCGCATCCGCGCAAGCGCGAACGGATCTTCGATTCCGAACAATGGGCGCGCCTCGTCGCGATGGCCGAGATCGTCGAGGACGACGCGGCCCCGATGCGCGACGAACTCGTCGACCGCCTGCTCCCCGAAGCGACGGCCGTCATCGGGCAGACGGCGCTGACCGCGGAACGGATCCGGCGCGCGGGAAAGCTCCGCGCATTGATCAACGTCGAAGGGAACTTCTACCGCAACGTCGACTATCCGGCCTGCTTCGCGCGCGGCATCCACGTGCTGTCGATCGCGCCCGCCTTCGCCGTTCCGGTGGCCGAGATGTCGATCGCCCTTGCCCTCGATCTGGCGCGCGGCGTGACGCCCGGCGACCGGGCGGTCCGGGAAGGTTCCGAGATCTACGGCTCGGCGGGAAACGCCGCCGCCGTGCTGCTGTCGGGCGCGCAGGTCGGGCTCGTCGGCTACGGCAATATCGGACGCGCGCTGCGCAAGCTCCTGCTGGGCTTCGGCGTGACGATCCAGGTCTGCGACCCGTGGCTGCCCGACGGTTACCTGCGCGACGAAGGCATGGTGCCCGTCAAGCTTGCCGAGCTTCTGGCGACGTCGCAGTTCGTCTTCATCCTCGCCGGCGTGACCTCGGAGAACGGCGGTTTCCTCGGACATCGCGAGCTTTCCGCTATCCGGCAGGATGCGATCGTCGTGCTCGCGAGCCGGGCCGGGGTCGTCGACTTCGACGCGTTCGTGGCTCTGGCGAATGCGGGCCGCTTCCGCGCCGCAACCGACGTGTTCCCGCACGAACCGCTGCCGGCCGACAGCCCGATCCGCGCGAGCCGGCTGCTGATGTCCGCGCATCGTGCGGGCGGCATGCCCGCCGCCATGAAGGCGATCGGCGACCTGATCCTCGACGATCTCGGCCTTGTCCTGCGCGGGCTCCCGCCCCTGCGCCTGCAGCAGGCCAGGCCCGAGACGGTCGACAAAATGCGAAGCCCGCCGGCACAGGCCTACCAATCGCCCCGGCCGACCCGCTAGACTGCCTCGCCTCGTCCAGAAGAGAGATCCGTCCCATGCCCGAAGCCTCGACCGCCGCCCGCCCGTCGCTCGCCACCCTGATCGGCAAGCGTCCGCCGCTGATTCCGGTCCTGCATGTCGAGAATGCCGACCATGCCGAACCGCTGGCCGAGGCGCTCGTCGGCGGCGGGCTCGTGGCGCTGGAAGTGACGCTGCGCAGCGCCAGCGCGCTGAAGGTGATCGGACGCATGCGCAAGGCGTTTCCCGACGCGCTTGTCGGCGTGGGAACAGTCACGAGGCCGGAGCAGCTCGCACAGTCGCGCGATGCCGGCGCGCAGTTCGCGGTCAGCCCCGCGCTGACCGACCGCCTCGCAGCCGCCGCCGCCGACATCCGGCTGCCGTACATCCCCGGTGCGGTGACGCCGTCCGAGATGCTGATCGCGCGCGAGCACGGATTCCACGAACTGAAGTTCTTCCCGGCGGACCTGTTCGGCGGAATCGCGGCGCTGAAGCACGTGCTGCCGCTCTATCCAGACATCAGCTTCTGCCCGACGGGCGGGATCGGCGACGCCAACTTCCTCAGCTACCTGGCGCTCGACAACTGCTTCGCGGCCGGCGGAGCCTGGCTCGCCCCGCGCGACGTCATCGAGGCGGCGAACTGGAAGGAGATCGCGGAGCGGTCGCGCCGCGCGGTGGGAATCTTCGAGGCGCGCCCCGGTACGGGGCGTTAGGTTCGCCCGCATCTTCCCACCATCAACCGGTCGGCAGCCGTGACCGATTTCGATCCGCAGCGAAAAGAGAATCTCTACGCGCAGACCTACCGGATCATCCGAAAGGCCCTGATGGCCGGACAGTTCCCGCCGGGGCACGTGCTGCGCCTGCGCCCGCTCGCCGACGAACTCGGCATCAGCGTGACGCCGGTCCGCGAGGCGCTTCTGCGGCTGGTTTCCGAGCGCGCGCTGGTCAGCGACACGTCGCGCGCCATCCGCGTGCCCGTCGTGGAGGTCGGCCGCTTCAGGGAGATCCGCGACCTGCGCGTCATGCTCGAAGGCAGGGCCGCCGAGATCGCCGCGCGCAACGCGACGGACGCGACCGTCGGAACGCTCGTGTCGCTGCAGGAACGGCTGCGCGAAGCCCGCCAGGCGCGCGACTTCCGCGGCGCGCTCGCGATCAACGAGGAATTCCACTTCACCGTCTACGGCCTTTCGGACATGCCGGTGCTCTACGGCCTGATCGAAGGGCTCTGGGTGCAGATAGGCCCGATCCTGACGCGCATCTTCGACGTCGCCGACAGCCGGATCGTCACCGACCATCCGCACGACGGCGTCATTGCCGCGTTTCGCGCACGCGACGGAGCGGCCGCGCGCATCGCGATCGAGACCGATATCGTATGGGCGGCACGCCATCTCGAGCCCACGCTCGCAAGGCCGTCCGACGAAGCCGGTCCCCCGCTTGCCGGAAGCGCCTAGCGGCACCCGATCAGGGCAGCTTGCCCTGGGCGGATGCGAGGATCCGGTACCAGTCCTGCCGGTCGAGATCGATCCGGCACGAAGCGGCCAATGCCCGCAGACGCTCGAAGCGCGTCGAGCCGAGAACCGGGACCGGCCGGCTCGGCAGGGCGAGCAGCCAGGCGATGGCGACGGCTGCAATGTCGTCGGTTCCGTGGCGCGCGCCGACCTCGCGCAGCGCTTCGCGGACCGGCGCCGTCGCCGCGTCCGCCTCGTCGAACAGCCGGCCGCCGCCGAGCGGCGACCAGATCATCGGCGCGGCACCCGTTTCCTGCGCGTGCGCGAGCGAGCCGTCCAGCAGCGGCGCGCGCGCGAGGATCGACAGCTCGATCTGGTTCGTGACGATCGGCAGCGACAGCTTCGACTGCAGCAGCGAGACCTGATGCGGCGCATGGTTCGAGACGCCGACCGCGCGGACCTTGCCGGCCGCGACGAGCGCTTCCAGCGCACCCGCCGTCTCTTCCGCCGGGGCGAGGAAGTCGGGCCGGTGCACCAGCAGCAGGTCGAGATGGTCCGTGCCGATCGCCTTCAGCGAGTTCTCGACGGTCGCCACGATATGCGCGCGGCTGGCGTCGTAGTGCTTCACGCGATTGCCGGGTCGCGCCGGGCCGACATTGCAGACTCCGAACTTCGAAACGATCTCGATCCCCCGGCGTCCGGCCGCACGCGCCTTCAGGGCGGCGCCGAACAGCCCTTCGATCTCGTAGCCGCCGTAGATGTCGGCGAGGTCGAAGGACGTGATTCCGATCTCGACGCACCGGTCGACGAACGCGGCCAGCTTCGAAGGCGAGGACGTTTCCTCGCCCCTCTGCGCACGCCACACGCCCCAGGCGAGCCTGGAGAACTCGGGGCCGCCGGCATGGAGCCGCTGTCGTGGGACGCGCAAGGAGTTCATCGCCCCGCCCGCATCTGAGGATTTTCGAGGAGTTGGATGAATGGTCGGAGCGAGAGGATTCGAACCTCCGGCCCCTTGCTCCCGAAGCAAGTGCTCTACCAGGCTGAGCTACGCTCCGACCGATCGGGGCCGTCGGTATAGCCTTCCTGCCCCCGGACCGCAAGCGCATCGCGAGGGGGGCTGGCACGGGGGTTGCTGAGGGGGTTGGCATGGACGCGAAACCCGCCAGCCAGCCCCGGATTTCCCCGCAGATCCGGGCCGCATTCGCCGAGCCTTCGCGGCGCGGACAGGCGGCGTTCGCCGAGCTTCTGGCCACGGCGAAGCGCGAAAGCGGCCTCGATCCGGCGGCGCAGAACCCGCGTTCCAGCGCTGCCGGGCTGTTCCAGTTCACCGAGCAGACCTGGCTCGACCTCGTGCGCCGGACGGGCGCCAGGCACGGGCTGGGTGCTGCGGCCGCGAAGATCGTCCGCGATCCCGCGACCGGCCGGTACGAAGTGCCGGGCGGCGAGGATCGCCAGGCAATTCTTGCCCTGCGCAAGGCCCCGAAGGCCGCCGCCGCGATGGCGGGCGAGCTGACAGCACAGAACCGCAAGTCGCTGACGGCGGCGCTGGGCCGCGAGCCCACCTACCAGGAAGTTTACACCGCACACTTCCTCGGCGCGCGCGGTGCCGTACGCCTCATCCAGGCGGCCGAACGTTCGCCCGAGACGCCGTCGAACCGGCTGCTGCCGGTGGCCGCGAAGGCCAACCGCGAGGTGTTCCGCGATTCCGAGACGCGCCGCTACCGCACGGCGGGCGAACTGGCCGAGCATCTGACGGCCGCGCCGGCGGCGAAGTCGGGGGCGGAATATCTCGACGGCATCGTCGAGGCGCGCAAGGCCGCGCCGCTCTACCTGGCGCAGCTACAGGGTTAACTAGTAGGCGCGCTCGATCGCGAAATCGACGAGATCGACCAGCGCGCGCTTCTCCGGCCCGTCGGGGAAGATGCCCAGCGCGTCGCGCGCGATGCGCCCGTAATGGCGCGCGCGCTCGATCGTGTCGTCGAGCGCCCTGTGCTTTCGCATCAGCTCGATCGCGTGCGGCAGGTCCGCGTCCTTCTGGTCGAGCTCCTCGAGCGTGCGCCGCCAGAAGGCGCGCTCGCCCTCGTCCCCGCGCAGGAACGACAGCACGATGGGGAGCGTGATCTTGCCGTCGCGGAAATCGTCGCCGACGTTCTTGCCCATCTCGTCGGCCGTGGCCGCGTAGTCGAGCACGTCGTCGACGAGCTGGAACGCGATGCCGAGATTGAGGCCGTAGGTCTCGAGCGCGTCCTCCTCGGCCTTGGGCCGCTCGGCGACGGCCGCCCCCACGCGGCAGGCGGCCGCGAACAGGGCCGCGGTCTTGGCGCGGATCACCTCGAGATAGGCCTGCTCGGAGGTTTCGGTGTCGTTGGCGGTGGTGAGCTGGAGCACCTCGCCTTCCGCGATCACGGCCGAAGCGTTCGACAGGATCGCGAGGACGGGCAGCGAGCCGTCCTCGACCATCACCTGGAAGGCGCGGCTGAACAGGAAATCGCCGACCAGCACGCTCGCCTTGTTGCCCCACACGGCGTTGGCGGTGGCGCGCCCGCGGCGCAGGTCGCTCTCGTCGACGACGTCGTCGTGCAGCAGCGTGGCGGTGTGGATGAACTCGACGCAGGCCGCGAGCTTGATGTGCCGGGCCCCGCGATAGCCGCACATGCGCGCGGCGGCGAGCGTGAGCATCGGGCGCATGCGCTTGCCGCCGGCCGCCACGATGTGGCTGGCGAGCTGCGGGATCAGCTCGACCGACGAGTGCATGCGCTGCACGATCGTGTCGTTGACGGCCTTCACGTCCTCGCCGACGAGCGCCATCAGCGCCTGCAGCGCGTTGCGCCCCGGGCGCGGGGAACGCCCGCGTTCACCTTCGAGATTCACGACGACGGCCACGACTTCACCCCTCTTGCGCCGGCTGCCGGCGCCCCTCGCGGCGCGTCCGGCTTGACCGGCTGCCGCGTCCGTCGGAGCATAGTCCCCAAGCGGCAGGAATCAAGCGCCGCAACGCCACGCGAACCGCAGGAATCATGCAGGAAATTCCGGATGCAAGCGAAGACGCGCTGCTGGGCGGGCGCGTGCGCTTCCGCCAGCCGGCGACCGGCTATCGCGTGGCGATCGACCCGGTCCTGCTCGCCGCGGCGTGCGACGCGAACGCCGCCACCGCCCTCGACCTCGGCTGCGGGGCGGGTGCGGCGAGCCTCGCCTATCTGGCGCGCGTTCCGGGCGTGCGCGCGACCGGGATCGAGATCGATCCCGCCCTCGCCGGACTTGCCCGCACCAACGCCGCCGCGAACGGCTGGACCGGGCGCTTCGCGGTCGAAACCGGCGATGCGGCGGCGTTCGCGGGCACGGGCTTCGATCTGGTCCTCTGCAATCCGCCCTATCTGGAGGCCGCGCGCGCCGATCCCTCGCCCGATCCGGCAAGCCGGCGCGCGGACGTGGAAGGCGGCCTGCCGCTCGCGGGCTGGGTCGCGGCGGCGCTGAAGGCGCTGAAGCCGCGCGGCACGCTCGTGTTCGTCCAGCGCGCCGACCGGCTCGCCGACCTGCTCGGCGCCCTTGCCGGTGCGGCGGGCGAAACCGTCGTCTTCCCGCTGTGGCCGCGCGCGGGCACGGCCGCCAAACGCGTGATCGTGCGCGCGCGCAAGGGTATCCGCACGCCGATGGCGCTGGCCGCCGGCCTCGTCCTGCACGAAGCCGACGGGCGCTATACGCCCGAAGCCGACGCGATTTTGCGCGACGGCAAAGCGCTCGCACTGGTATAGACCGCGACGATGGATCTGCGCGCTTCCTTCGAGAAACTGCTCGGCCGCACGCCGACGCCGAGCGTGGCCGTGCTGCGCCTGCAGGGCCCCATCGGCGTGGGCGGCCGGCGCGGCCTGTCGATCGAGCGCCTCGCCCCCGCCCTCGAACGCGCGTTCGGGATGACCGGCATTTCCGCCGTGGCGCTGGTGATCAATTCGCCGGGCGGCTCGCCCGCACAATCCGCGCTGATCGGGGCGCGCATCCGCGCACTGGCGGAAGAAAAGAAGCTGCCCGTCTACGCCTATGTCGAGGACGTCGCCGCCTCGGGCGGCTACTGGCTGGCCTGTGCCGCCGACGAGATCGTCGCCGACGCGAACTCCATCGTCGGCTCGATCGGCGTCATCGCGGCGAGCTTCGGCTTCGAGGACCTGATGCGCCGGCTGGGCGTGCGCCGGCGCCTCTACACCGCGGGCACGCGCAAATCGCTGCTCGACCCGTTCGGCCCCGAGAAGCCCGAGGACGTCGAACGGCTGCGCGCGTTGCAGGACGAGATCCACGCCAATTTCCGCGACTGGGTGCAGGCGCGGCGCGGCACCCGCCTGACCGGCGATCCGGAAACGCTGTTCACCGGCGAGTTCTGGACCGGCACCAGGGCCAGGGCGCTGGGCCTGGTCGACGCGCTGGGCGACGCGCGCAGCGACCTGCGCCGCCGTTTCGGCGAGAAGGTGCGCTTTCGCGGCGTGCCGGTCGCCGGCCGTTCGCTGCGCAGCCTGCTGGGCCTGAGGCACGGCGGCGACGGATGGCCCGAAGACCTCGTCGACTCGCTCGAGACACGCGCCCTGTGGGCGCGCTACGGTCTCTGACCCATGGGTCTTTCGTTCGGAAAACTGTTCCTGCTGATCCTCGTGCTCGCCGTCGTGTGGTTCGGCTGGCGCTATTTCCGCGTGCGCGAGAAGGAAGCCGAGATCGCGGCCGAGCGCATGCGCCAGGGCGGCGTCGTCAAGGCGGCCCTGCGCGAGGAGGCCGAGACGATGGCGCCGTGCCGCGTGTGCCGCACGTATGTCTCGGCGAACAGCGCGCCGTGCGCGCGCGCCGACTGCCCGCAGCGCTGACGGCGCCCCGCAGTCCTTGTTTGACGGCAGTTGACGGATGTTGACGGGCAGTTGACGCAAAATTTTTATCCCTTTGATCTAGAATGTTTTTTCAGCCACCTGTTGACCGTCAACCGGATTTTCACGTCACGTAGTCCAACAGGAGAACTTCCTGTTTTATAGCTTAATTATCCTATGCCGGATCGCGATCGATTGCAACCTCCAAGTTCAGATCGCATACACCCGTCTTGCGGGCATCGGAGTCCGCAGGCTAGCTTCCGGTTGATCGATCGAGGGCGGAAATGCCCGGGTTGCAGGCGAAGCGGGGCGACGGGCACATGCGCATCGGGCTGATCGGAATTCTTGCGGCCGCCCTGCTGGCGGGCGCCTGCGACACGAGTGCGCCTGGAAACGTCCGGGACACGACCGGCCGGGTGCTCGGCACCGGCGCGCCGGTCGACGTGCCGGCATCGGAAAGCTTCGTCAGCTTCGACGAGACGGCACCGGCGATCACGCGCTACGTGACGCTGAGCCTGCCGCAGACGGCGATCCAGACCTATGCGTTCCGCGAAGGCTTCGGACGCTATTCTCGCACGCTCGTCGAGAACTCCTTCTACATGAGCACGACGGACACCTCGATCGGCATGATCGACCTCGTCCTCGGTTCGGTCGGCAGGACGCGCGGGATCGAGGCCGACCGCAGCCAGATCGTGCGCGGCAACGTGCGCTCGGGCCGCTACGCCTATCTGCGCGGCAAGGCGGGTGCGGCGGAATGCTCGGCCTACCAGCTGCTGTTCAATCACTCGGTCGTCGGGCTGAACTCCGGCTACACGGCCTACATGAGCGGCTACTGGTGCGGCGATCCCGGCCAGTCGCGCGAGAAGGTCGACGCCGATACCGTCCGGTTCCTCAATTCGATCCATTACGACGGCGGCCTGCTCAATCGCGCGCGCGCGGCACTCGCCCCGCGGCCCTCGCCGATCCCCACGCCGATGCCCGCGGCACCTGCGCCTGTGGCGACGGCCCCTGCCCCTGCCCCCGCACCCGTGCCGGCGCCCGTGCAGGCCGCCGCCGGCGAGCCGGCCGCGCGGATCGCGACCGGCGATTTCCTGCGCACGGCGACCGGCGGATTCAGGGTCACCGGCGCCACGCCGGAGCTCGTCACGCTCTCGAACACGGGCGGGCAGTCCAGCCGCTGGATCGGCGGATTCTTCTTCCTGCCGCGCGGAACCAGTGCCGCCTACGCGCAGGCGGTCGTGGGGATGCATCCGCTGCGCGTCGGCCAGGAGGCCGAGATGCACGAGCTCGGCGGCAACGCCGACCGCTGGGTCCATGCCGTGAAGGTCCTGCGCGAGGAACCGATCGTGCTCGCCGACCGGGCCTATCCCTGCTTCGTGATCGAGATCCGCGAGAAGGCGGCGACTCCGGCGCAGGGCAATTACGAATACCTGCGGACGGTCTGGTACTCGCCCGATCTGGGCGTGCTGCTGCGCTTCCGCTCGCGCAACGTCGTCGACGGCCGGACGACGAACTGGGACATCGCCGAGATCGTCCGCAGGAAGTAGGCCGGCCGATGCGCTAGGATGCCCGCACCATGGCCGCCCCTTCCCGCCTTCTTGCCAATGCGCCCGTCCTGCTCGTGCGCGACGTCGTCGCGGCGGCGGGCCGTTATCGCGACGCGCTCGGCTTTTCCTACGACCGGTTCTACGGCGAACCGCCGGGCTTCGTGATCCTCGTGCGCGACGCCATGCACCTGATGCTCAAGCAGGTCGAGGCGGGCGTACCGGTCGCGACGCATCGCGAGCTGGCCGGCGGGCTGTGGAGCGCCTATTTCTGGATTTCGGACGCCGACGCGCTGCATGCCGAATTCGTCGCGCGCGGGGCGACGATCTCGTATGCGCCGTGCGACCAGTTCTATGGCTGCCGCGAATTCGCCGTTCGCGATCTCGACGGGCACGATATCGGGTTCGGACAGGTATTGAAGTGATCCCGTCGGCATCCGCCGGGCACG
>JAEUKY010000401.1 GCA_016794005.1 Rhodospirillales bacterium | reverse complement strand
GCGCTGATGGACGCGCGTCGCATTCCCATGCACGACGGCAAGCTGTTCGACCCCGGCGTGGGCACGACGCTCTACGACATCCACGCCGATCCCAAACAGCTCAAGCCGTTCCGCGACGACGCGATCGAGCGGCGCATCCTTGCCGGCATTGCGGCACAGATGCGCGCGCACGACGCGCCCGCCGAACTCTACGCCCGCTACGGTATCGGACCGAAACTGGCCGCGTGAACGGCCGACGGAAACCAGGGAGAAAACGATGAAAATCCGCAGTCTCGCCGCCGCCGCATTCGGCACGGCCGTCGCGTTCGCCGCCACGGCGCAGGCCCAGGCGCCGTTCGCCGACGTCGGCCGGCAGCCGCCGATCTCGATCCTGATCAATTCCTCGCCGTGGTTCGCCGGCTTCGAGAAGACGGTCGAGCTCTACGAGAAGCAGACCGGCAACAAGGTGGCGCTCGACGTGACGCCGTTCGGCGGCATGCTGGAAAAGGCGCGCAACGCCGTGCGCGGCGCGAACAGCCCCTACGACATCCTCAATATCGACACCCAGTGGACGATCGAATTCTACGAGGGCGGCACGCTGACGCCGTTCGACGAGATCGATCCGGCCTTCGCGTTGCCGCGCGAGGTGCTGACCTACCAGGACTCGAACTACTGGAACGCCGCCAAGCGCTGGCGCACGCGCGACGGCGGCAAGCTGATGGGCTACTCGCCGAACGGCAACATCCACGTGCTCTATTACCGGGGCGATCTCGTGAAGGCGGCAGGGCTCCAGCCGCCCAAGACGTGGGACGACGTTGCCGCGATCTGCGAGAAGGCCGGCAAGCCGCCGGAGATGTACGGCTTCGTCACCCGCGGCGAACGCGGCAACGGCATCCGCTTCGACTGGATGCCGTTCATGATCGGCGCGGGCGCCGACATCGTGAAGGCGCCGGCCGACGGCGACTATACGGTCACGATCAACTCGCCGGCGGCCAAGACGGCCCTCGACCGCTATGTCGGCCTGATGAAGCGCTGCGCGCCGCCCAACCACGGCGTGCTGGGGCAGGGCGATCTGATCCAGCTCCTGTCGACCGGCAAGGCCCTGCAGGGCATGGCCGTCATCGCGGCCTGGCCGAGCTTCGAGGACCGCACGAAGTCCGCCGTCGTGGGCAAGATGGATGCGGCACCCGTGCCGTCCTTCCCGGGCGGCAAGCCCGGCGTGGTGATCGGCAACTGGCACTTCGTCGTGCCGAAGAACCTGCCGGCGGAGAAGAAGAAGGCGGCACTCGCTTTCTCGCGCTGGTTCCTGACGGCAGGCGCGCAGCGCGAGTACGCGCTGGGCGGCGGCATACCGGTGCGTTCGGACACGTTCTCGTCCGATCTCGCGACGCGGCCGGAGTTCCGCTGGATGAAGGCCTACGGCGACAGCCAGCCCTTCGCGCGCCAGGAACTGGGCTTCGCCGAGGGCGCGCAGGTCGAGCAGGTTCTGGGTCTGCGCCTCAACCAGGCGCTGATCGGCGAACTTTCGACCGGCAAGGCGCTCAACATGGCGGCAGCCGAGATCGAGGAACTGCTGAAGCGCAACGGCCGGCGCACCGGGCGTCTGGCGAACCTGCCGGAATGAACCGGGGATTGGCCGAAAGGTTCGACGGGACGTTCAGGCACTGGAGCCTCTGGCCCTGCCTGGGCGTCCTCGTCGCCCTTTCGGTCTATCCGGTCCTCCAACTGGTCCCGATGGCGTTCTCGACGCTCGAGATCGTCGGCGGCCAGCAGACCTGGAGCTTCACGCCGCGCCGGAACCTCGAACTGCTGCTCGGCGACGCGGTCCTGCGCGATTCGATCTCGAACACGCTGGTCTTCGTCGTCGTCTCGGTCGCGTTCGAGATGGTGCTCGGCCTTTTCTGCGCGATCTTCATCGCGTGCATGCCGCGCTGGCGCGGTACCGCCCGCACGATCATGATCCTGCCCATCCTGCTTCCGCCGGTCGCGATCGGAAGCATGTGGAAGCTGATGTACAACTACGATTTCGGCCTGTTCAACCAGATGCTGCGCGCCGTCGGCATCGCCCCGGCGAATTTCCTCGGCAGCGTCGACTGGTCGCTGATGGCGGTCGTCGCGGTCGACGTCTGGCACTGGACGCCGCTGGTGTTCCTGATCCTGTTCGCGGCCGTCGAATCGCTGCCGCAGGACGTTCTGGAAGCCGCGCGCATCGACGGGGCCTCGATGTGGCAGACGATCCGTCTGGTCATCCTGCCGCTGCTCGGGCCCGCACTGGCGGTCGCCGCCCTGTTCCGCGCCATCGCCGCGTTCAAGGCGTTCGACCAGGTCTACCTGCTCACGTCGGGCGGGCCGGGAACCTCGACCGAACTCATCAGCCTGCATCTCAACCGCGTCTTCTTCGAGCAGAACCAGCTCGGCTACGGTGCCATGCTGTCGCTGACGGTCATCTGCATGATCGCGGCCTCGCTGTCGGCCGGCCGGTTCGCGGCGGCGAAGCGATGATCGTCCCGCTGCACGGCCATGCCGCGACGATCGGCTACTGCGCCCTGGCGCTTTCCGCGCTGTTCATCGTCGGGCCGACGGCGTGGATCTTCCTCAACTCGATCAAGTACCAGATCGCGATCTACACCGGTGCGTGGGTGTTCGAGCCGACGCTGCAGAACTATGTCGACGTGCTGTTCAGCCGGCGCTCCGACCTGATCTCGAATCTCGCCAACAGCCTGGTCGTCGCGGCGATCAGCACGGTGCTGGCGCTGGCGATCGGCACGCTGGGCGCCTACAGCCTGCACCGCTGGCACCGGCGCAAGCTGCTGGCGCGGCTGCTGCTGGGCTGGACGCTCGTGTTCCACATGATCCCGACGCTGACGCTCGTCGGCCCGTGGTACGTGCTGTTCCAGGCGCTCGGCCTCTACGACACGCTGACGGCGCTGGTGCTGACGCATGTCGCGATCAACCTGCCGCTGACGATCTGGATCATGATGACGTTCTTCGACGAAGTCCCGGTCGAGCTGCGCGACGCCGCGGCGATCGACGGCTGCGGCGAGTTCGGCACGTTCCGGCGCATCATGCTGCCGCTCGCGGTGCCCGGCCTCGTCTCGGCCGGAATCCTGTCGTTCGTGTTCAGCTGGAACGAGTTTTCGGTGGCGCTCAACCTGACTTCGCGCGGGACGGCGACCGTCCCCGTCGCCATCGCGCGCTTCGCCCAGCAGTACGAGATCCAGCACGCGCAGATGGCCGCCGCCTCGATGGTCGCGATCGTGCCTGCGCTGCTCTTGATGGCGTTCGGCCAGCGCTTCGTCGTCCGCGGCCTGACGACCGGTGCCGTGAAGTAGGCGTCAGCGGCGGATTTCCGAACCGATCTGCGGCAGGGAATAGACCGTGTCGACGTTCCGCCCGTCGGCGGAAAGCGGCACGAGCAGTATCTCGTATTCCCAGCGCCACAGGCTGACTGCGATGTCGCGCATCTCCAGCACGGGTGCGCGCGTCTCGACCACGCGCACGAGCGTGCGCCGGATCAGTTCGCGGACTTTCGGGTCGCCATATGCCGACAGCGGCTTTCCGGTCATGTCGTTGCCGAATATGTTGGCGGTGTGCGGCGCGTCGATGCGGAAGTGGAACTCGCCGTCCGGCAGCACGTCGTGGACGCTGAGGAAATCGCGCGCCCAGTCGATGGCCTGGGGCGGCAGGTCGGCCGCGGACGGCATCGCGCGCGTACCGGCGGCGGTCCGCCACGCGTCGTGGAGACGGCGCAGCATCGGCGAGGCGATCCGCGCCGGGTCGAAATCGGTGGCACCGGAAGCGGCTTTCGGGCGGGTGTTGTCGCGCGCGGTCATCGGCTGGCGGATTCGTCGTCGGCGCGGCGAGGGGCCGCAACGACGCGATAGTGTCACGAAGCGCGCCGGGCCAAAACCTTTTCCGAGCGGAACCGGCGAAGTTGCCCGTCGATGGCCGTCGGGTCGCCGCGCCGGGGCCGGCCCCGGCCAAGCGCGGCCTTGCCGCAGCGTCCCGTCTTCTCCAATATCCCGGCGCGGCCGAACGCCGCGAGCCCGAGGAGAACCGACGTGTCCAAGCCTGCCGCCGCCTTTCCCGACATCCGCACGCAAACCGCCGAAATCCTGAAGCGTCTCGGCGTCGATCCGGCAGCGTATACGGGCGGCACGCTCGTCGCGCGCAGCCCGATCACCGGAATCGGGATCGGCCGGGTGCGCGAGTTCTCGAAGTCGGAGTGCGACTCGGCGATCGAAGCGGCGCATCGCGCGTTCCTCGCATGGCGCGACGTGCCGTCCCCGCAGCGCGGCGAGTTCGTGCGCCTGCTCGGCGAGGCGCTGAGGGCGGCGAAAGCCGATCTCGGCATGCTCGTGACGATCGAAACCGGCAAGATCGCGTCCGAAGGCCTCGGCGAAGTGCAGGAGATGATCGATATCTGCGATTTCGCCGTCGGCCTGTCGCGCCAGCTCCACGGCCTGACCATCGCGACCGAGCGGGCGAACCACCGGATGATGGAAACCTGGCATCCGATGGGCGTGTGCGGGATCGTCACGGCTTTCAACTTTCCCGTCGCCGTGTGGGCGTGGAACGCGGCACTCGCGCTCGTGTGCGGCAATGCGGTCGTCTGGAAGCCGTCGGAGAAGACGCCGCTGACGGCCCTCGCCGTCGGCGCGATCTTCGAGGCGGCCGCCCGCCGCCACGGCGGCGTTCCCGCC
>JAEUKY010000273.1 GCA_016794005.1 Rhodospirillales bacterium | reverse complement strand
CCGCAAGAAGTTCCGTCAAACGCAAGAAAAGTTTGTATTCATTCGTAGAATACAAATAAAAATGTTAATCACGTTGGCTTCCGAATTCAATCAAATGGTTCCGAATCGTTGGAGCGCGATCGGACTACAATTCATAAAATTGTGGTGAAACTACTGTTGTACGGCGTGATGCGGAACGTCGATCAGGCGACGCGTTCCGGCAGCCAGATCGTAGATGTGGAACGAGTTCATGTTCCGGCCGTAGAGATGCAGGCTCACGCAGGCTTCGGATGTGCCGTCGACGCCTGTCATGTGGATGTGATCGGGGTTCGGCACGAAGCTGGTGACGGCGCCGGGATTGAGCAGGACGACTCCGCCGCGGCGCAGCACGATGCCTTCGTTGCTGCAGATCTCGCCCGTCGGACACATATAGGCGCGCTCTTCGAGGAAGCCGCGCACGACGCCCACCACGCCCCAGCTTCCGTGATCGTGCACCGGAGTCCACTGTCCCGGCAGCCAGACGATCGCGAACAGCGACAGCGCCTCGTTCGGGCAGAAATAGATCGCGTTGCGCCGGTAGTGCGCCGGATCGGACACCAGATGCGCCGGTTCGAGGAACTCGTCGGCGCGCCGGGTGAGTTTCTGCATCAGGGGCGCGATCGCGTCGACGCGCGAGGCGACGTCCGCCTCGCGCGCCACGATCGCCTCGCAGTTCGCGATGAAGTCCGAAAGGACGGGATGCGTCGCCACGCTCAGCCCTTCGGCTGCGGCACGATCCGCAGATAGGGCTTGGGCGCCTTCCAGCCTTCCGGATACTTCGCCTTGGCCATATCGTCGGTGACCGAACCCGCGATGATCACGTCCTCGCCGCGCTTCCAGTTCACCGGCGTGGCGACCTGGTGCTTCGCGGTGAGCTGGATCGAGTCGATCATCCGGAGCACCTCGTCGAAGTTCCGGCCCGTCGTCATCGGGTAGATCAGCATCGCCTTGATCTTCTTGTCGGGTCCGACGATGAAGACGGTGCGCACCGTCGCGTTGTCGGCGGCCGTGCGGCCGTCCGAAGTGGAGCCGGCGGAGTCCGGCAGCATGTCGTAGAGCTTGGCGATCTTCAGTTCCGGGTCGCCGATCATCGGGTAGGTGACGGCGGCACCCTGCGTCTCCTCGATGTCCTTCGCCCATTTCGAATGGTTGTCGACCGGATCGACGCTGAGGCCGATGATCTTGACGTTGCGCTTGTCGAATTCCGGCTTCATGCGCGCCATGTAGCCGAGTTCGGTCGTGCAGACGGGCGTAAAATCCTTCGGATGCGAGAACAGGACGGCCCAGCCGTCGCCGATCCATTTGTGGAACTCGATCGGGCCCTGCGTCGTCGTGGCCGTGAAATCCGGTGCCACCGAGTTGATTCTAAGCGTCATTTCAAGCTCCCCCAAGCTGCGGCTCATTGCCGTCCGTACAACCTTAGCCAATCCGCATTATTTGCGGAAGGGCGCGATCCGGACCCCCGCGGTGTCCAGCCGGCGACGGACTGCCCGCGCCATCGCGACGGCACCGGGCGAATCGCCATGGATGCAGACCGTGTCGATCGGCATCGGCAGACGCTTGCCCGATACGCTGACGATGGCCCGTTCCTGGACCATCCGGAGGACCCGCTCGGCGACCGCCTCGGGGTCGTGCAGCATCGCACCCGGCTTCCTGCGCGACACGAGCGTGCCGTCGTCCTCGTAGGCGCGGTCGGCGAAGATCTCCCGGGCCAGCGGCAGGTTGGCGGTCTCGCCGGCGCGCTCCAGTGCGGTCTGCGGCAGAACGACGAAGGTCAGCGTCGGGTCGACCGCGCGCACGGCGCGGGCAAGGGCCGTCGCCATGCCGTCGTCGACCATCGCCATGTTCGACAGGGCGCCGTGCGCCTTGACGTGGGTGACGCGGTGGCCGGCCATCGTCGCGATCGCCTGCAGGGCGCCGATCTGGTAGGCGACGAGCGTCTCGATCTCGCGCGCCGTAAGCCCCTGGATCTGCCGGCGGCCGAATCCCTGAAGGTCGTGGAAGCCCGGATGCGCGCCGATCGCCACGCCGCGCGCCTTGGCGCTTTCCACGGTCTTCAGCATCGTGTCCGGATCGCCGGCGTGGAAGCCGCATGCGACGTTCGCGGACGTCACCACGTCGAGCATCGCGGCATCGTCGCCCATGTTCCAGGCGCCGAAGCTTTCGCCAAGGTCGCTGTTGAGATCGACTGCGGTCATGCCGGCATCCTCACGAATGGGACCAGGTGTCGGTGTCGAGCGCGCTGACGGCACCGCCCGCCAGGTTCGCGGCGAGCAGCGCCTCGCTCGACGGTTCCGCGCCCCTGAGCGGTACCACCCGCCCGGCCAGCCCGTCGAGCGCCATCCGCCAGTCGCATGTCAGGCGGCGTGCGGCATCGATGCCGACCGACTGGAAGCGGAAGGGCTTTCCCGGCTGGATCTGCGCGAAACGCCCGAGATCGGCCGTGACGATGCCGGCGATCTTCGGATAGCCGCCCGTCGTACCTCGGTCGGCCAGCAGGACCAGCGGCTGGCCGCCGCCGGGGATCTGGATCTGGCCGTTGGCGATCCCGTCCGAGACGATGTTGTTGCCCCGGGCCGCGGAGATCGGCGGCCCGTCGAGGCGGAAGCCCATGCGGTCGGACGCGGGTGCGATACGCCATTCGGCGGCGAGGAAGGCGGCGATCTCGTCCGGCGAGAAATAGTCGTCCTGGGGCCCGAGCACGACGCGGATCGGACCGCCGTCGAACGGAACCACGGCGATCTGCATCTCGCCGCGCTCCGTCCGGGTCGTGCCGACGTCGAGCGCGTCGCCTGCGGCGAGGGCGCGCGCGATCGGGCTGCCGAGCCCGGCGCGCGCATGCACCGACATGCTGCCGAACGACGGCGTGCCGGCGATTCCGCCTTCGACGGCGAGATAGGTGAACGTGCCGCCGCGCGCCGCGCGCAGCGCCAGCGTCTCGCCCGGCTGCAGGACGAAGCTGCGCGCGAGCCGGACCGGCCGGTCGCCGACGGTCGCCGCACGGTCGGCGCCGTAGAGGGCGACGCGCACCGCACCGGCGCGCGCGGCGAAGCGGGCGGCGAAGGGACCGATCTCGATGGCGGCGGCGCCGGCGTTCTGTCCGACCAGCACGTTGGCGGCCGCCAGCGCGTAGCGATCCATCGCACCGGCCGACGACAGCCCGTAGCGCAGCGCCCCGAAACGGCCGGCATCCTGGACCGAAGTGGCCGGCCCGGCCTCGTCGACGGCAAGCAGGCTCATGCCGCGACCAGTTCGGCGACCGGCTCGCCGCGCTCGGCGGCGCGTTCGAGCGACGCCCATTCGCGCGCCGGAACCTCGTGGAACGCGACGCTGTCGCCCGTCTCCATCAGGAACATCGGATCGCGCGCCGGATGGAAATTTCGCATCGGCGTGCGGCCCAGCACGTGCCAGCCGCTGGGCCCGGCCAGGCACTGCACGCAGGCCTGCACGCCGCCGATCATGATGGCGCCGGGTGGGGTAAGCGCACGCGGCGCGTCGCGCCGCGGCGTTGCGATCGCGGGGTCGAGCCCACCCAGATAGGCGAAGCCCGGCGTGAAGCCGATCATGTAGATGCGATAGTCGCCGGCCGCGTGGCGGGCGATCAGCTCGCGCGTCGTGATCGAATGGCGGCGGGCGACATCGTCGAGATCGATGCCGGCCTCGCCGCCGTAGACGACCGGAACGCGCCAGCGCCGCCCGTTCGCCTGCTGCGTCGAGGTCGCCTCGGCGATCGCGCGCAGGCTCGCGGCAAGCTCGTCGAAGCCGACGACGACGGGATCGTACTGCACGAAGAGTGAACGATAGGTGGGGGCCGTCTCGACGATCCCGGCCGGGGCCGCCCGCGCCACGGCTGCATCGAAACCCAGCACGCGCGCGCTGAGCGCCGAATCGACCGTATCGCCGAATTCGACCGTCAGGGCAGCGTCGCCGCAGGGCAGGATACGGAACTTCGCGGGCAGGCTCATGGCAGCGGCCTAGAAGAACATTTCGGCGCGTTCGGGTCTACTGCTCGACGCCGGATCGTCGATGCGCCATTGTGTCCGGCGATGCCCGCCTGCACGCCCATCCCGCCCGACCGCTTCATCGCCTTCCCGTGGAAGAACGGGCTCGGCGTGACGATGGACATCGCGGCCGCCTATTCGCCCGGCGGCGGACCGGGCAACTGGGACAGCACGCTGTGGCGGTTCGGGCGGACGGGCATCGGCAAGCCCGGCCCGTTTTCCGACATGACAGGCTTCGAGCGCGTCCAGATCGTCGTGCAGGGCAGGGGCCTGCGCCTGCGCGCGGCCGACGGCCACGAAATCGACGTGCGCACGCCCTTCGTGCCGGTGCGTTTCGACGGTGCCACGAAGATCGACTCCGTCCTCGACGACGGCCCGGTCGAGGTCGTGAACCTGATCGTCCGGCGCAGCCACGCCGTCGGCGATCTTGCGGTCGCGACGACCGGGACCCGCGCGACGCTGGCGCCCGCAATCCATGTCGTCTATGCGCCGGAAACCGCCGTTGGCGCGAAGGTCGACGGCGCTGCGCACGACATTCCATCCGGCCATGCGCTGCGGATCGACGGTGCGGCGACGGTCGAGTTCGCGCAAGGCCGCGCCGTGATCGCGACGATCGCAGCGCGCTAGGCCTTCAGGCCGGCGCCTTGGGCGCTGTGCGATGGAACTGCGTCTCGCGTTCGAACGCACCGCCCAGTGCGAACAGCGTCGCCTCGTCGAACGGCCGGCCGCCGAGCTGCAGGCCCAGCGGCAGGCCCTGCGAGTCGAACCCCGCCGGAACCGAGAGTGCCGGCAGGCCCATCGCGTTGAACGGCCGCGACAGGCGCGTGAGCTTGCCGAGCGTGGCCGGCATCGCGTCGCTGTCGGTAACGTCCGTCGCCGCAATCGTCGGGATCTGGACGGCGAAGACGGGGGCGAGCACCGCGTCGCATTTGTCGAACACCTCGGCGAGGAAGCGCGACAGCATGGCGGCCCGGATGCGCTGCGCGTCGAGATACGCGACCGCCGGAACCGTCAGGCCCGGCAGCAGGCGCGCGCGGACCTGTGGCGAATAGTCGTCGAGTCGCGTTTCCAGCCACGGCCGGTGCGCCGATGCACCCTCCGCGATCGTGACGAGCGATCCTGCCGCGTTGACGGCTTCCAGATCGGGGATCTTCACGCGCGCGACAGCAACGCCCAGGCGCGTGAACGTCGCCACCGCGTCGTCGAGCATCCTTGCGACGTCGGGATGCAGATCTTCGTCGAAATAGCCGGCCGCAAGGCCGATCCGCAGGCCCTTGACCGGCCGCGCGCAGGCCGCCTCGTAGTCCGGCACGGGTTCGTTCGCGGCCGTCGCGTCGTCCGGGTCGGGGCCGGCGATGGCGCCGAACAGGCGCGCGCAGTCCGCGACCGTGCGCGCGAGCGGGCCGACCGTGTCCATCGTCCACGAAAGCGTCATCGCCCCGTGGCGGCTGACGCGGCCCCAGGTGGGCTTGATGCCGGCAAGGCCGTTGCAGAGTGCGGGCATGCGGATCGAACCGCCCGTGTCGGAACCCAGCGCCCCGAACACGAGGCGTGCGGCGACCGAAGCGCCCGAGCCCGACGACGAACCGCCGGTGATGTACGCCGTGTTCCACGGATTGCGGGCATGGCCGAAATGGTAGTTGTGCCCCGTCGGGCCGAACGCGAACTCGGCCATGTTGAGCGTGCCGAGATCGACCGCACCGGCCGCGTCGAGACGGGCAAGCGCCGTCGCCGTGACGGGCGCCTTCCAGTCGCGCCGGATCTTCGAGCCGCACGTCGCGATGCGCCCCGCGCGGTAGTACATGTCCTTGTGGGCGAGCGGCACGCCATGCAGCTTGCCCGAAGCGGGCTTCGCGTCGGCGGCGCGCGCGGCGGCGAGGGCGCTTTCCGCGTCGAGCGAGATGAAGGCGTTGAGGGCGGGCTGCCAGGCCTTCGCGCGCGCGATGCAGGCCGTCGCGATCTCGACCGACGAGATCTTCTTCGCGGCGATCGCGTCGGCGATCTCGACCAGCGTGGCCTGCGTGGGATCGGCGGGCAGGGCGCTCATGCGCGCTTGCCCTGCGAAAGGCCGCGCACGAGGTGCGAAGGCTCGCTGTCGAACGGAAGATGCGTGCGCGCGACGACCGCGATCTGCGGCCCGGCGAGCGTCACCATGCGCGCGCGGTCGGCTTGCGTGGTTTCGACGTCGAGAAGTTCGGAATTGGCTGCGGCAGTGGCGTCGTCGAGCGGTCGCATCGGCCCTCCTAGGCGGGGCGGATTCGACCGGTGCGTCGGCGCGCCCGGATACCGCCGCCGGACAGTTTGGTCCGGCGGCGGATCGGGCTCAAGGCTTTTGGATCAGGCCGCGCGGCGGGCCGCCGGGGCTTCGCCCGGCATGTCCAGGCGCGGGATCTGCTTGCGGATCAGGCGCTCGATGTCGCGCAGGAAGCCGCGTTCCGTCGGGTCGCACAGCGAGATCGCCGTGCCGTCCGCCCCGGCGCGCGCCGTGCGGCCGATGCGGTGGACGTAGCTTTCCGGCACGTTGGGGAGGTCGTAGTTGATGACGTGGCCGACGGCGTCCACGTCGATGCCGCGCGCGGCGATGTCGGTCGCCACGAGAACGCGGCACTGGCCGTTCTTGAAGGCGCCCAGTGCACGCTCGCGCTGGCCCTGGCTCTTGTTGCCGTGGATCGCCTGGGCGGCAATACCGGCGCGCTCCAGGTGCTCGACCACGCGGTCGGCGCCGCGCTTGGTGCGCGCGAAGACGAGCGTGCGGGTCGTGGCGACCTTCTTGAGCAGTTCGACCAGCACCGGGCGCTTCTTCGCGCCCTCGCAGAACACGACCTTCTGCTCGACGCGCGTGGCCGTCGTGGCGACCGGCGTAACGGCGACGCGCACGGGGTTGCGCAGCAGTTCGTCGGCGAGATTGCCGATTTCCTTGGGCATCGTGGCCGAGAAGAACAGGTTCTGGCGTTCCTTGGGCAGCAGCGGGATCAGCTTGCGGATGTCGCGCATGAAGCCGAGGTCGAGCATCTGGTCGGCCTCGTCGAGGACGAAGATCTCGGTCTTGTCGAGGCGCAGCGTGCCCTGGCCCAGATGGTCGAGCAGGCGGCCCGGCGTGGCGACGACGATGTCCACGCCGCTCTGGAGCTGGCGGGCCTGCGGGCCGAACGACACGCCGCCATAGACGACGGCGCCGCGGATCGGCAGTTCGCGCCCGTAGGCGCGAAAGCTGTCGGCGATCTGGCCGGAAAGTTCGCGCGTCGGCGACAGCACCAGGGCGCGGCAATAGCCGCGGCCCGGACGCTGCTGGTTGGCCATCAGGCGGTGGAGGATCGGCAGCGCGAACGCGGCGGTCTTGCCCGTACCGGTCTGCGCGATGCCGAGAAGGTCCTTGCCCGCCATCACCTGCGGGATCGCCTGCAGCTGGATCGGCGTCGGCGTCGTGTAGCCTTCGGCGAGGACCGCCTTCAGGATCGGGGCGGAAAGGCCGAGCGTGTCGAAGGTCGGGCCGGTCGGAGCGGGGGCGGTCGGGGTCTGGATCGTCGTCGTGTTGTCGTTCTGGGTCGTATG
Organism: Rhodospirillales bacterium; assembly: GCA_016794005.1. GTDB lineage: Bacteria > Pseudomonadota > Alphaproteobacteria > CACIAM-22H2 > CACIAM-22H2 > Tagaea. Next base: position 9,273 of record JAEUKY010000273.1, on the reverse strand, counting down.
AGTCACTGAGTTCTCTTTTCGTCGAATAAAGACAGTCGCGCGGCGGTCGCCCTCGCAAGGGTCGATGCCGTGTGCCACGGGGCTATCCGTTTCTGGGAGCGCCCGTGCGTGTCCGGGCGAGGTGTCTTGGAGCTTCCGGCGGGTCGCGATCAAGTCGTCGATCGCGCTCACGCGAGCCGGAAACCAAAGGCCGCACGAAGCGGCGCGGGACGGGTTATGCATTGTGCGGTGCAATAAGTCAAGCGGAGCCGGTATTTGGCTCCGCATGGCTGCCGCCCCGGGAACGCAGGCTTGCGGATGTAGGCGGTACGGGGGTTTGCTAGGGTTGCCGCCCATGCCACTGGATATCGACCCCCGCGCCGCCGATTTCATCGCCGATCCCTATCCGGCGCTCGCGGCGATTCGGGGCGTCCAGCCGGTGTTCCGGTCCGCTTCGCTGGGCGGCTGGGTCGTCACCCGCCATGCCGACTGCAAGGCGCTGCTGAAGGATCCCCGGCTGTCGGCCGACCGCATGGGGCCGTTCTTCGCGCACATGCCCGACGAGCGGCGCGCGCGCGTGGCGCGCCTCGAAGCCACCGTCACGCGCTGGGCCGTGTTCGTCGATCCGCCGGACCACACGCGCCTGCGCGGCCTGATGAACAAGGCCTTCAGTCCGCGCGCGATCGAGGGACTGGGTCATCTGGTTGCGCGTCGCGTCGACGCGCTGATCGACGCGTTCGCCGGCCGCCGGCGCATCGATTTCATCCGCGACTTCGCCTATCCGCTGCCCGCGACCGTGATCGCCGACCTGCTCGGCGTGCCGCTTGCGGATGTCGACCTCCTCAAGCGCTGGTCCGACGATCTGGGCGCCTTCGTGCTGACCGCGCGCGCCACGCCCGACAAGTACGAGCGCGCGGAAGCGGCGGCGCGCGAGATGGAGACCTACTTCGGCGATCTCGTCGAGGCGCGCCGCGCGAAGCCGGGCGACGACGCGGCGTCGTGGATGATCGGTGCGGCCGACCGCGACGCGCGCATGTCGCGCGAGGAACTGGTCGCGACCTGCGTGCTGCTGCTCTTCGCCGGCCACGAGACGACGACGCATCTCATCGGCAACGGGATGTGGTCGCTGCTGACGCATCCGGACGAGATGGCGCACCTTCGCGCGAACGCCGGCGATTCCGCCTTCGTCGAGGGCGCGGTCGAGGAGATGCTGCGCTGGGACGGGCCCAGCCTCGCCCAGGTGCGCGTGGCGCGCGACCGGTACGAATGGCAGGGCGTCGTCTTCGAGCCGGGCGACCGCATCTTCCTGATGCTGGCGGCCGCCGACCGCGATCCGGACATGTTCGCCGATCCCGACCGTTTCGATCTCGGCCGCGATCCCAACCCGCATCTCGCCTTCGGCTTCGGCATCCATTTCTGCGTCGGCGCGCCGCTGGCGCGGCTCGAGGCGCGGATCGCGTTCCCGCGCCTGCTCGAACGGCTGCCGCGCATCGCGCTTGCGCCGCAGACGCTGCGCTGGTCGGACAATCTGGTCGTGCGCGGGCTGCACTCGCTCGAACTCGATCTCGACAACGGATAGGAACGGCACGCGATGCGCGAGGCGCTGAAAGTCTATCTTCCGATCGTCCTGCTGATCGTCGCCGGCTTCGCGGTGGCGCTGCGGTTCGTGGCCCCGCCGCCGCCCGACCGCATCGTCATGGCGGCCGGCGCGCAGGGCGGCGCCTATCTCGAATTCGCGAAGCGCTATGCCGAGATCCTCGCGAAGGATCGCGTCGCGCTCGAGATCGTCGAGACGGCCGGTGCGGCCGACAATCTGCGTCGCCTGTCCGACCGCACGGTCCCCGTCGAGATCGGCCTCGTCCAGGGCGGGGTGGGATCGGAGGAAGGCTCGCCCGGCCTCGTGGCGCTCGCCTCGGTGTTCTACGAGCCGGTGTGGCTCGTGCTGCGCACCGACGTGCCGGTCGACAAGCTCCACGATCTGCGCGCGCGGCGCATCGCGATCGGCGGCGACGGGTCGGGCACGCAGATCCTGGTGCGTCAGGTGCTGCGCGCGAACGGGCTCGACGTCGCGCGCGACGTCGATGCGCGCGCGATCGGCACCGCCGCATCGTTCGAAGCGCTGCGCGACGGTTCGATCGACGCGGCGTTCTTCGTGGGTGCGCGCGCACCCGCGGCACTCACCGACCTGCTGGCGGAGGGCAAGCACCGGCTCTACAGCTTCGAACGCCACGCCGCCTATCGCCACAATTTCCCGTTCCTGTCGTCGATCACGCTGCCGAGCGGCGCGCTCGACCTCGCGCGCGACGTGCCGAACGACGACACGATCCTGCTCGCGCCCGTCGCCCAGCTCGTGGCGCGCGAGGACGTGCATCCGGCACTCGTCCAGCTGCTGGTCAAGGCCGCCAAGGAAGTGCACGGCCCCCGCCAGATCTTCGCGCCGGCCGGCACCTTTCCGACGACGCGTTTCGCCGATTTCCCGCTGCACGAGGATTCCGAACGCCTGATCGAGCGCGGCCCGAATTTCCTCGCGCGCTACCTGCCGTTCTGGGCGGCGGTGCTGATCGAACGCAGCCTCGTGATGCTGATCCCGTTCGTCACGCTGATGATCCCGCTCGCGCGCATCGCCCCGCCGGCCTATCGCTGGCAGGTCCGCGGGAAGATTTTCGCGAAGTACAAGGCGCTGCGGCGGATCGAGGCGGAACTGCGCGTCGCCAAGACTCCGTTGCAGCGGGCGGCGCTGCTGTCCGAGCTGGACGTGCTACAAGCGAATGCCGGAGCTCTCAAGGTCCCGGCCGGCTATGCCGACATGCTCTTCAATCTGCGCCTGCACATTCGCTTCGTGCGCGAGATCGTCGGCGATTCGCGATGAATTCCTGCGGTAAAACAATGCGCTAGATTATTTGAGGACGGCCGGACCTGCGTAAACGGTTCGGTAACTCCGGTAAGGTTAAAACGGCATCTGACGGTGAAATGTCCAATCGGTCCGTGACCTATCGGACGGGGCTCGGACGGCGACGGAGAGAAAAGATGGACGACCTGCTGCGCGACTTCCTGACCGAGACGAACGAGAATCTCGGCGTGCTCGACACGGAGATCGTCAAGCTCGAGCAGAACCCGAACGATCCCGGGCTGGTCGGCAGCATCTTCCGCATCATGCACACCATCAAGGGCACGTGCGGCTTCCTCGGCCTGCCGCGTCTCGAAAAGGTCGCGCATGCGGGCGAGAACCTCCTCGACCAGATCCGCGACGGCAAGCTCATTCCCAACGAACAGGCCGTCACGCTCATTCTCGAAGCGCTCGACCGCATCAAGAGTCTCCTGTCGGTTCTCGAGCAGACCGAGGCCGAGCCCGAGGGCGACGACGCCGACCTGATCCAGCGCCTCAACGACTACGCCAGCGGAAAGACCTCGGCGCCGGCCGCACCGGCCGCGGCAGCCGTCCCGCTGCAGGCGCTTGCCCCCGCGCCGTCGGCCGAGCCGGAGCCCGACGAGCACGGCTTCGTGCCCGTTCCGGCCCACAAGACCGCCGCCGTCGCCGACGCGCTGGCCGCCCAGAAGGCGCCCGAACCGGCGCCGGCGCCGGCCCCCGTTCCGGCCCCCGTCGCCGCCAAGCCGGCCGCCAAGGCCGAGCAGCCGCGCGGCGAAGTCGCCGAATCCGCGGTCGCCGCCTCGTCGATCCGCGTAAACGTCGACGTGCTCGAGAATCTGATGACGATGGTCTCGGAACTGGTGCTGACCCGCAACCAGCTCCTCCAGATCCTGCGCTCGCAGAAGGACAGCGAGTTCTCCGGCCCCCTCCAGCGCCTCAACCACGTCACGTCGGAACTGCAGGAAGGCGTCATGAAGACGCGCATGCAGCCGATCGGCAACGCGTGGTCCAAACTGCCGCGCCTGATCCGCGATCTCAGCCACGAACTGGGCAAGAAGATCGACCTGCAGATGCACGGCCAGGACACCGAGCTCGACCGGCAGGTGCTCGAGCTCATCAAGGATCCGCTGACGCATCTGGTGCGCAACTGCGCCGACCATGGGCTGGAACGGCCCGAGGAGCGCCGTGCGGCCGGCAAGCCTGAAGTCGGCCGCGTCAATCTCAACGCCTTCCACGAGGGCGGCCACATCATCATCGAGATCACGGACGACGGCCGCGGTCTCAACATCGACAAGATCAAGCAGAAGGCGATCCAGAACGGCGTGTGCAGCGAGGCGGAAGCCGCCACGTTCACCGACCAGCAGATCGCGCAGTTCATCTTCAAGGCCGGCTTCTCCACCGCCGCCGTCGTCACGTCGGTCTCGGGCCGCGGCGTGGGCATGGACGTCGTGCGCACGAACATCGAGAAGATCGGCGGCACGGTCGAGCTCAAGTTCCAGCGCGGCAAGGGCACGAGCTTCGTCATCAAGATCCCGCTGACGCTGGCGATCGTCTCGGCCCTCGTCGTCGAATGCTCGGGCGAGCGCTTCGCGATCCCGCAGATCAGCGTGCTCGAACTCGTGCGCGCCACGGCCGGTTCCGAAACCACGATCGAGCGCGTCAACGATTCGCCGTTCCTGCGCCTGCGCAACCGCCTGCTGCCGCTGGTCAGCCTGCACGACATGCTGAAGCTCGGCGAGGACCGCGGCGTGGACGCGTCGGAAAGCTTCATCGTCGTCACGCAGGTCGGCACCTACACCTTCGGCATCATGGTCGACCGCGTGTTCGACACCGAGGAAATCGTCGTCAAGCCGGTCGCGCCCATCCTGCGCGACATCTCGATGTTCTCGGGAAATACGATCCTGGGCGACGGCTCGGTGATCATGATCCTCGATCCCAACGGCATCGCCGCCGCTTCGGGCGAATCGGCCTCGATGGGCGAGCAGGCCGCCGCAGCGCAGGGCGACGAGCGCGCCAGGACCGAGTCCCAGCGCATCGCGCTGCTGGTCTTCCGGGCCGGCGGCCAGGCGCCCAAGGCCGTGCCGCTGTCGCTGATCGCGCGCCTGGAGGAAACCGACGCCTCGACGATCGAGTTCTCGGACGGCAAGCCGGTGCTGCAGTATCGCGGCAAGCTGATGCCGCTCGTCACGATCGATCCGTCCTACGCGATCCGCAGCGAGGGCCGCCAGTCGATCCTCGTGTTCGCCGACCGCAACCGCAACATGGGCCTGCTGGTCGACGAGATCGTCGACATCGTCGAGGAGCGCCTCGAGGTGGAGATGAACAACGTCCGTCCGGGCATGGTCGGCTCGGCGATCATCTCGGGCAAGGCGACCGACGTGATCGACACCGCGCACTACCTGTCGCTCGCCTTCGGCGACTGGTTCGGCAAGGCGGACTCGCCTTTCGGCCAGTCGCAGTCGCGCCGACTGCTGCTCGTCGACGACAGCCCGTTCTTCCGCAACCTGCTGCAGCCGATCCTGTCGGTCGCGGGCTACGAGGTGACGACCGCGGATACCGGCACGCAGGCGCTCGCCATGTGCGAGGCCGGCCGCGAATTCGACATCGTCGTCTCCGACATCGAGATGCCGGGCATGAGCGGGTTCGAGTTCGCCGAGGCGCTGCGCAAGATCGAGCGTTTCCGCGAGACGCCCGTCCTGGCGCTTTCCTCGCACACGCATCCGCAGGACATCGAGCGCGCGCGTCGCGTGGGCTTCACCGACTTCATCCCGAAGCTCGACCGCGAAGGCCTGCTGGCCTCGCTGAACGAGCTCAGCGCCGGCAACCGCGTCGCGGCGGCCCAGTAGGCACCGGGTCCAGGAGAAAGACAGATGAGCAACTCCCTCGTTACCGCCGATCGTCCGGGCGGCGTGAAGCCCGCCGGTGCCGACGTCGCCAACGACTTCGTCACGATGATGGTCGCAGACCAGCTCTTCGGCATTCCCGTGCTGACCGTGCAGGACGTCCTCGGGCCGCAGCGCATCACGCGGGTACCGCTCGCCCCGCCGGAGGTGGCGGGCGCCCTCAACCTGCGCGGCCGCATCGTCACGGCCTTCGACGTCCGCCGCCGTCTGGGGCTGCCCAAGCGCGAGGCCGACAAGCCGGGCATGAACGTCGTCGTCGATTTCAAGGGCGAGCTCTATGCGCTGATGGTCGACAATGTCGGCGAGGTGCTTTCGCTGTCCGCCGACACCTACGAGCGCAACCCGAACACGCTCGACCCGCGCTGGCGCGAGGTTTCGGGCGGCATCTACCGCCTCAAGGGCAAGCTGCTCGTCGTCCTCGAGGTCAGCCGTCTGCTCGCCATAAAGCGCGGCGGCGTCGAAGCGGCCTGAGGCCGTCCTTGGCTTGATCCCGCCCGGACGCTAAACTTTTCTCTTCGCGCGTGCGAAGGGGAAGCCATGGCGCCGTCCGACCAGTTCGAGACAGCCGGGTGCGTTGCCGTCCTGCGGATCGCGGGCAGCGATGCCGCGTCGGCGCGCGTCGTCTGGGCGTCCCCACAGTTCTTCGCCAATTTCGAGCGCGCCGGCGTCGGCGCGCCGGCCTTTCCGGAAGGCGTTCCGCCGGCCCTGGCAGGCGCGTTCGGCCGCCTTGCCGAAGGCGGGGATTCGGTCGTCGAATGCGAAGGCACCATCCTGTGCGGCCACCGGATCGAGGACCGGATCGAGGTCGCCGCACTGGGCGGCGGACTGTTCCTCGTCATGGTGCCGCTGCCGGCCGAGGACCAGTCGGAGAACGAGGACGGCAAGCTCGCCGAGATCCTCGACGCGCTGCCGGTCGCCGTGGCGCTCGTCGGCACGGTCGACGGCACGATCCTGTGGATGAACGACGCGTTCCGCGAGCTGCTGGGCGGCAGCGAGTTCGACCTGATGGGCACGTCGCTTGCCGACCATTTCGCGCTGCCGGGCGCCTTCAAGACGCTGATGGGGGCGACGGGCCCGGTCACGCCGTCCTCGCCGGTCCCCACCGCGCTGAAGACGCTTTCGGGCGTCATGACGCCGGTCATCGCCAACGCCAAGCGGGTGGTCTTCCGCCGCCAGAACGCGGCGATGGTCTCGCTGACGCGCGGTCTCTAGGCGGGGATCAGATGCCGCGCTTGCGCGCGGCGGCTTCCAGCTCGTCGATCAGCTGCATGCCCGGGACGATCTCGGAGCGCACGAATTCGAGCCGCTTGTTCGGCCCACCGCTGGCCGTCGGGAAGCGGTCGCGCCACAGCTGCATCTTCACCGATAGGCCGCACAGCACGCCGCCGATCGAGCGGTGGTTGGAGAAGACGAGATCCTTCATCCGCGAGAAGCTGTCGGCGTTGATGTCCTTCCAGAAATCCGAGCTCTTGCGGTTGAACGCCTCGAACCGGCCGGTCAGCGAGATGATGACGCCCGACAGCGACTCCTTGACCTTGTCCAGCATCTGCTTGGACATGCGGTCCTGCTTGATCATCTGGTTCTCCTCGAGCGGCTTCAGCCAGTCGAGGAACCCCTGGACCTGCGGCACGACGAGATCGAGGCACGCGCGGAAATAGGCGAGCGACAGGAAGGTGTCGCCGTAGTCTTCGAGGAAGCGCGGGATCTCGGTCAGCGGCACGTTGAGCTTCTGCGACATCATGCGCAGGTTCTTGAGCGCGTCCTCGCGGTTGGGCGAGGCGATCAGCTTCATGATGTCGGAAACGTCGTTCACCTCGAAATCGTCGGACCCGTAGATCTGCTGGATCAGCGGGTGGGTGAACACCTTCATGTGCTCGGTCAGTTCCTTGCGCTTGCCGTCGGAGAGCTGCAGCTCCTTCTTCATGTCGATGTTGAGGTTGAGCGCGCGCAGCGCCACGCGCAGCGTGTAGACGTCGAAGGACGGGATGCTGCTGAGGCTCTGCAGCAGCGGCATGTCCTTGCGCAGCGGTTCGGCGTAGCTCTGGAAGACGCTGTGCAGCGCGTCGAGCGGCACCTGCGCCGACTTGTGGCCCTGGTCCTTGTAGAGCTCGACGACGGAATCGAGACGGACGTTCTTGATCAGCCGCAGGCGGCGCAGGCCCGGCGTCTCGAGCGGAATGATGCGCAGCGGCAGGATGTGCAGCGCGTCCTGTCCCTCGGCATCGTACTCGTCGACGTTGGCGTCGCCGGCAGCGGGCGGCGGCACCGCATCGGCGCCCGCAGCGGGCGCGGCATGCGGGTCCGCGGCCGGAACAGCGGGCGTATCCGTACTTTCCATGTTGCCCTATTTACGATGGTCCGGGCGGATTGACCAGTGCGGATCAGTCGAACAGCTTGTCGATGTCCGATTGCGAGGCCGTTGCACCGGCCATGGCGGGCGCAGGCGCCGGGGCCGCCTTGGGTGCGGGCGGCGGCTCGGCGGCGGGCTTTTGCGGTGCGGGTGCTACACTCGCAGTCGAAGGCGGTGCCGCGGCGGATGCCGGCGCGGCCGCACCGGCCAGCAGCGCGTCGATCTCGTCCTGCGTGCGGCCCTGGCCGGGCATGGCCGGGCCGTTGAGCAGGTGCGCGTCCAGCCGGCGGTCGGCCTGTTCGTCGGCCTTGGCCTGCGCGCCGGCCAGGTTCTCCGGCCCCCAGATCGCGACCATGGCGGCGACGCGCTGGTCGATGTAGCGCAGCGTGCTGACGACCTTCGAGATGCGCTGGCCGGTAATGTCCTGGAACGAGCAGGCGGTAAAAATTTCCGTCGCCTGGTCGGTCAGGACCTGCGAGGCCTCCTGCTGCTCGGCCGGCAGCGTGCCGGCGACTTCCATGATGCGTTCGGCCGCGTTGAGGATATCGGACGTGGCCCGCTCGGTCGACGCGACGATCTGGTCGAGCTCGCTGGTCGCCGCGTTGATCCGGTTGCCGGCGGCCTGCACCTTCGGGTCCTTGTTGTAGATCGACGCGATCTCGGTTTTCGCGGTCTGGATGTGCGCGGCCATGTTCTGCAACTCGGCGCGCAGCACGTCGAGGCTCTGCGTCTCCTTGGCCGACGAGATCTGCTTGATCGTCCATTCGCGGAACGAGGCGGCGATCCGGCGCGCCTCGTCGACCGAAACGACGCGCTGGCGCTCGTCGCGCATGCGCAGGAACGCGCGGCCGCGGGCACTGTTCAGAAGGGCGTCTTCGATCGCGAAGTAGTCGTCGTCGGACAGTTCGAGCTTGGCCATATCCCGGAATTCCCGCTTGCGTCAGGCGGGAAAACTAGCCCGAAAAGCGCTAACGCAATGTTAAAGCGGGGACCTAGCCGAGATCGCCCGCAACCGCCTTGCGGAACACGGATTCCAGCGCCGCCGCGTCGACCGGGCAGGGGTTGCCGCCGGCGGACGGATCGCGGGCCGCCATCTCGCCGATCTCGCCGGCGCGCGCGGCATCGACGCCGATCTCCTTGAGCGTGTTCGGGATCGCCAGCGCCTTGCGGAA
>JAEUKY010000264.1 GCA_016794005.1 Rhodospirillales bacterium | reverse complement strand
CGGCATGGGCGTGCTGGAAAAGGGCGGCAACGCGTTCGACGCGGCGGTGGCGGCGGGCTTCACGCTGCAGGTCGTCGAGCCGCACATGAACGGGCTGGGCGGCGACGCGGTCATCATCGCGTGCACGGCCGACGGCAAGCCCAAGGTGATCTGCGGCCAAGGCACGGCACCGGCGAAGGCGACGATCGCGCATTACAGGGCGCAGGGCATCGAAACGATCCCGGGGACGGGGCTTCTCGCCGCCGTGGTGCCGGGCGCGTTCGACGCGTGGCTGACGATGCTGCGCGACTACGGCACGATGACGCTCGCCGAGGTGCTGTCGCCCGCCATCGGCTACGCGAAGGACGGCTTCCCGCTGCTGCCGGGCGTCGCCGGCGCCGTGCAGTCGGTCTCCGAGATCTTCAAGACCGAGTGGAAGAGCTCGGCCGCCACATGGATGCCGGGCGGCAACGTGCCGGCCGCGGGCACGCTGTTCACCAACCCGAAGCTTGCCGACACGATGCAGCGCCTGCTGGCCGAGGGTGCTTCGGCCGGTCCCGACCGCGAGGCGCAGATCGAGAAGGCGCGCAACGCCTATTACAAGGGTTTCGTCGCCGAGGCGATCGACCGCTTCTGCCGCGAGAACGAGATCATGGACGTGTCGGGCAAGCGCCACAAAGGCGTGCTGTCGGCCGACGACATGGCCGCGTGGCGCGCGCCCGTGGAAGACCCCACGACCTTCGACTATCGCGGCATCACCGTGTGCAAGGCCGGCCCGTGGAGCCAGGGGCCCGTGTTCCTGCAGGTCCTCGCCCTGCTGCAGGGCTACGACATCGCGTCGATGGACACGACGGGGCCCGAGTTCATCCACACGCTGGTCGAGGCGACCAAGATCGCCTATGCCGACCGCGAGGCGTGGTACGCCGACCCCGACTTCAACGACGTGCCGATGAAGACGATGCTGTCGGCCAAGTACAACGACGAGCGGCGCAAGCTGATCGGCGACACCGCGAATTTCGACCTGCGCCCGGGCGCGCCCGACGGGCGCAACCCGTCGCTGCCCAAGTTCAACGTCGTGGGCACCAAGAAGATGATCCCCGGCATGGGCGGCTTCGGCGAACCCGCGCGCGTGGAGAGCGACGCGCTGGCGACCGAACGCTACCGCGACGGCGGCGCTTCGGCGATGGCGCGCGCGGGCCGTGCCGCGCGCGGGCCCGCCGAAGGCGACACCTGCCATCTCGACGTCATCGACCGCTGGGGCAACACGGTGGCGTGCACGCCGTCGGGCGGCTGGCTGCAGAGCTCGCCGACGATCCCCGATCTGGGCTTCTGCCTTGGCACGCGCGGCCAGATGTTCTGGCTGCAGGAAGGCCTGCCGTCGAGCCTGACGCCGAAGATGCGCCCGCGCACGACGCTCACGCCGTCGATGGCGATGAAGGACGGCAAGCCGTGGATGGCCTTCGGCTCGCCCGGCGGCGACAACCAGGACCAGTGGATCGCGCAGTTCTTCCTGCGCCATGTCGACCACAAGCTCAACATGCAGGCGGCGATGGACGCGCCCATGCTGCAGACCGACCACTGGCCGAACTCGTTCTTCCCGCGCGAGGCGCGCCCCGGCAAGGTGCAGGTCGAATCGCGCTTCCCGAAGGAAACGATCGAGGCGCTGAAGGCCAAGGGCCACGACATCGAGGTCGGGGGCGAATGGTCGCTGGGCCGCAACGCCGCGGCCAAGCGCGAAGGCAAGCTGATGAAGGCGGCGGCCACGCCGCGTCTCCAGCAGGCCTACGCGGTCGGGCGCTAGTTGCCGGACGGAACCTCCGAGATCCTCGCCCTCGCCTCGGCGGTCGCCTGGGCGAGCGGGATCAATCTCTACGCGGCCGTGCTGGCGCTGGGCGCCATGCACCATCTTGGCATCGTCACGCTGCCGGACTCCATGCAGATGGTGACGTCGTTCCCCGTGATGGCGGCGGCGGGCGGCATGTATCTCGCCCAGTTCGTCGCCGACAAGATCCCGGGCGTGGACCTCGGCTGGGACGCGATCCACACCTTCATCCGCATCCCGGCGGGCGCGTTCCTCGCGGCCGCCACCGTGGGCGACGCGGACGGTGCCTTGAAGCTTGCGGCCGCGATCGCGGGCGGTGCGCTCAGCCTCGGCACGCACGCGACGAAGGCGAGCGGGCGGCTCTTCGTCAACACGCACCTGCCGTTCGTGGGAACGGCCGCGGCGTCGGTCGTCGAGGATATCGCGGTGATCGGCGGGCTCTACGCCGCCGTCACGAACCCGGTCTGGTTCCTGGGCGCCGTCGCGGTTGGGATCGTCGTCATGGGGATCGCGCTGTGGCTGCTGGCGAAATTCGTCGGCTTCGTCGTCGCGAAGATCGCGGGCCTGTTCCGCAAGTCGCCGGCCTGACGCGTCAGTTCGTCTGCGGTTCGAACCCGTCGAACAGCACGC
>JAEUKY010000243.1 GCA_016794005.1 Rhodospirillales bacterium | reverse complement strand
GTAGCGGCGCACGACCTGGTCGATCACCTGCGGGTCGATTTCGCCCTTGTTCTCGCCGACCTGGAAGGGAAGCTCGACGCGGATGGGGCGCGCCTGCAGCGCCTTGCACACTTCGGCGAAGGTCTGCGCCCCCATGTGCCGGCCGCCGGACAGGATGCGCGGTACGTTTGGCGCCTCGGCCAGCACGCGCCAGACGGGGGCCGCGCAGATCGACACGGCCGAGCCCTCGTGCGCCCAGCCCGCGACCATGTGCTGGCCCAGCTTCCACGCGGCGTGCAGCGCGAAATCCAGCTCGCGCAGGCCGTTGCGTATGTCCTCGGGAGTCGCCATGGCGGAATTCTAGACCACTTCCGAGACGTAGTGGTGGGAAGCCGTGTCGCAGCGCGACACCCGCCATTCGCACGGTCGTCCGTCGAGGGCATACGCGATCCGGTCGATCTCCAGCACCGCCGCCCCGCTGCGCAGGCCCAGATGGGCGGCGTCCTCCGGCCCGGCATTCGTCGCCTTCAGTTTTTCGGCCGCACGCGCGACCGACACGCCGTATCGGTCCTGGTAGAGCTTGTAGAGCTCGTTGGGCAGGCCCGCGCGGTCGAGCCGTTCGATCCCGTCGTAAAGCGCGGCGGGCAGCACGATGCGCTCGACGATCGCGGCGTGCCCGTCGAGCATGCGCAGCCGGTGCAGCCGCACGACCTTCGCACCCGCCGCAATCGCCAGCCGGCGCGCCTCCTCGCGCGTCGCGGGGCCCGCCTTCACCGCCAGCACGCGGCTGCCGGGGAGCGCGCGCTTGCCGTCGTCGCCGACCAGATGGAAGAAATGGAACAGCGCGCGTTCGCGCGTGTGTTCGGCCACGAACGTGCCCTTGCCCTGCCGGCGCACGACGAGGTTGATCTGCGCGAGATCGCCGAGCGCGCGGCGCACCGTGCCCTGGCTGACGCCGAGTTCGGCGGCGAGGGCCGGTTCGGCCGGCAGCGCTTCGCCCGCGCGCCAGTGCCCGTCGACGAGACGGCGCATCAGCGCTTCCCTGACCTGGCGGTAGAGCGGGCTGCGGTTCGGCTGTTCCATATCCTATGTCTTATACAAGACCATGTTGACGGTCCGCGCAAGCGGGGCGTAGCGTTCGCGACCGTTCGAAAACCTTAAAGAAACCGCGAGGGGGAAATGGCGACCCAATTCATCGTCCACGACAAGAAGGACACCGTCGGCGTCATCGTCGTCGAGACCGTCAAGCCCGGCGCCATGCTGGAAGGCTGGCTCATGGAAGGCGACGGCACCGTGCGCGTCAAGGCGCTCAAGGCCATTCCGCTCGGCCACAAGATCGCGATGGTCGACCTCAAGAAGGGCGACACCGTCATCAAGTACGGGCACGACATCGGCAAGGTCGTCGCGGACACGAAGAAGGGCGACCATGTCCACGTCCACAACATGAAAACCAAGCGCTGGTAAGGGAGAACGCCCCATGGCCAAGGCCCCCGCACTCATCAAGAAGCGTTCCCGCAGCACCGGCAAGCTGCCCTTCATGGGCTATCGCCGCGAAAACGGCCGCGTCGGCATCCGCAACCACGTCATCATCCTGCCGCTCGACGACCTGTCGAACGCGGCGGCCGAGGCCGTGGCGAACAACATCAAGGGCACGATGGCGCTGCCGCACGCCTACGGCCGCCTGCAGTTCGGCGAGGATCTGGCACTGCATTTCCGCACGCTGATCGGCACGGGCTGCAACGCCAACGTCGCGGCCGTCGTCGTCATCGGCATCGAGCCGGGCTGGACCGGCCGCGTCGTCGAAGGCATCGCCAAGACCGGCAAGCCCGTGCAGGGCTTCGCCATCGAAGGCCACGGCGACCTCAAGACGATCGAGGCGGCGAGCCGCGTGGCCCAGCAGTTCGTCATGTGGGCGACGGAAAAGCAGCGCGAGCAGTGCACGATCGACGAGCTGTGGGTCTCGACCAAGTGCGGCGAATCCGACACCACGTCGGGCCTCGCTTCGTGCCCAACGGTCGGCAACCTCATCGACAAGGTCGATCCGCTGGGTGCGACGACCTGCTTCGGCGAGACATCCGAGCTGACGGGTGCCGAGAAGGAAATGGTCAAGCGCGCGATGGACAAGAACGTCGCGAACAAGTTCATGTCCGTCTTCAACGCCTACCAGGACATGATCAACCGCTTCAAGACGAGCGACCTGTCGGAATCCCAGCCGACCAAGGGCAACATCGCGGGCGGCCTGACGACGATCGAGGAAAAGGCCTTCGGCAATTTCCAGAAGATCGGCCACA
>JAEUKY010000181.1 GCA_016794005.1 Rhodospirillales bacterium | reverse complement strand
CGCGGATGGGCCGCTTCAAGTGACGATCCGCCGCGTCGATGTCGCCGTCCTGGGCGGCGGTGCCGTCGGGCTCGCCAGCGCCTTTGCGCTCGCCGAAGCCGGGCGCGAGGTCGCGCTGTTCGATCCCGCACCCGGGAAGGGAGCGTCGTTCGGCAACGCGGGCGGCATCACGCCGGGCTGGGTGGCGCCCACCGCGATGCCGTCGACGATCCGCGCCCTGCCGCGCATGCTCGTCGATCCGCTGTCGCCGCTGGCGATCAGGCCGGCGTACCTGCTCAAGCTGCTGCCGTGGCTGCTGGGTTTCGCCGCGGCGGCATTGCCCGCCCGCGTCGAAGCGGTTTCGAAAGCGCTCGCCGCCCTGACGCTGAATTCCTACGAGGTGTGGGCGGATTTCGCCGCGCGAACGGGCGTGGGCCATCTGCTGCGACGGCAGGGAATCCTCTATGCCTATGCCGGAGCCGACAGCCGGGCGGGTGCGGAGGCGGCGCATGCGCTGCGGCGAAAGCGCGGCGTAGCGATGCAGGAGGTGGACGGCACGTGGCTGCGGAGTTTCGCGCCAATGCTGTCGCCCGAGTACAGGTACGGCGTCTATTCGCCCGGAGCCGGGCACGCCGTCGATCCCGGTGCTTTGTGCGAGGGGATCGCCGCCGCGTTCGAGGCCAAGGGCGGGCGCATCGTGCGCGAGGCGGTCGCGGATCTGGCCGCCGACGCGGACGGCGTGAACTTCCGGACGGCAGGCGCTTCGTGGCGATCCGGCCACTTCGTGCTGGCGGCCGGCGCGCATTCGAAGCCGTTCGCGGCCAAGCTCGGTGCACGCGTCCCGCTCGACGTCGAGCGCGGCTACCACGCCATGCTGCCCGCACCCGGTTTCGAGCTGCCGGCCCAGATGATCGACGGCGAAGGCAAGTACGCGCTGACTTCGATGGTCGGCGGATTGCGCCTTGCCGGCACCGTCGAACTCGGCGGCATGGAAGCGCCGCCGAACTACGCGCGTGCCGAACGGCTGGTCGCGAACGCCCGCAGGCTGCTGCCCGCCCTCGACGCGCGCGACGCGACCTACTGGATGGGTTTCCGTCCGTCGCTGCCCGACGGCCTGCCGGTGATCGGCCTTGCGCCGGCAAGTCCGCGCGCCGTGCTCGCGTTCGGCCATGCGCATCTCGGCATCACGCTGGCGGCACCGACGGCGGGCATCGTCGCCGACCTCGTCGCCGGGCGCGCACCGGCGGTCGACCTGACGCCCTATTCCCCCACACGCTATTCCGGCTGGTTCTGACGCCGGACTTCGAGGAGACGAGACGATGACGGCCTGGATCAAGATGCTGCAGTACGACGAATCGACCGGCTATCTGCGCCAGCTCTACGACCGCGTGAAGGGGCCGGGCGGGGCCATCGACAACGTGATGAAGATCCATTCGCTGCGCCCGCACACGATGGAAGGGCACAGCGCGCTCTACAAGAGCGTGCTGCACCATGTCGGCAACACAATGCCCGTCTGGTTCCTCGAATGCCTCGGCATCTACACGAGCCTTTCCAACAAGTGCGAGTACTCGGTCTCGCACCATTATGCCGGCCTCACGCGCCTGCTGAAGGACGACGCGAAGGCGAAGTCGATCTATCAGGCGCTGGTCCTCGGCGTGCCCGAACGCGTCTTCGAGGGCAAGGAGCTGGGCCTGCTGCGCTACGTGCGCAAGCTCACGCTGGAGCCGCAGAAGATGGAGGAGGCCGACGTCGAGGCCGCGCGTGCGGCGGGTGCGAGCGACGCCGAGATCTTCGAGGCGAACCAGGTCTGCGCCTATTTCAACTATTCCAACCGGCTGCTGAACGGGCTGGGCGTGACGACGCAGGGCGACATCCTGGGCTATTCGCCGCCGAACTCCGACAAGCTCGACGACTGGGAGCACGTCTGACCCGCATGCGCGGCTATTCGATCTGGAGTCTGGCGCGCAACGCGCTGGCCGCCCGGGCCGACTGGCCGCGCGCCTGGCGCAGCCCGCCGCTGCGCGCCCGCTACGACGCCGTGATCGTCGGCGCCGGCGGGCACGGGCTTGCGGCGGCCTATTACCTCGCGCGGCGGCACGGGCTTCGCGACGTGCTGGTCGTCGACAAGGGCTGGGTCGGCGGCGGCAATACCGGCCGCAACACCGTGACGATCCGGGCCAACTACCTGCGCGAGGAGTCGATCCGCTTCCATGCCGAAGGGCTGCGGATGTGGCGGGAGATGTCGGGGGAACTCGGCTTCAACGTCATGTTCTCCGAGCGCGGGCAGCTCGACCTGATCCAGACCTGGGCCAAGCTGCGCGACGTGAAGCGGCGGCAGTCGCTGCTGCGGCTAGCCGGCGTGCCGTTCGAGATCGTCGCGCCGGCCGAAGCCAAGGCCCGCGTGCCGATCCTCGATCTCGACGGACCCAAGCGGCTGCCGGTACTCGCCGCGACGTGGCATCCGACGGCGGGCGTGGCGCGCCACGACGCGGTCGCGTGGGGCTACGCGCGCGCGGCCGACGCGCTAGGCGTGGACATCGTCCAGAACTGCGAGGTGACGGCGATCCGGCGCGACGGCGGCCGCGTTTCGGGCGTGGAGACGACGCGTGGTTTCGTGGCCGCCCCGAAGGTGGCCCTCGCCGTATCCGCGCATGCAAGCGTGCTCGCCGCGACGGCCGGCGTGCGCCTGCCGATCGAGACGGTGCCGCTGCAGGCCTTCGTGTCCGAGCCGCTGAAGCCGATGCTGTCCTGCGTCGTCAACTGCCCGGGGCAGGTCTATCTCAGCCAGTCGGACAAGGGCGAGCTCGTGATCGGCGGCGGTTCCGACCCGGTGCCGTCCTATGCCCAGCGCGGCGAGTTCGCCACGCTGGAGCGCATCGTCACGAACCTCGTCGAGCTTTTTCCCGTGCTCGGGCGCGTGCGGATGCTGCGCCAGTGGGCCGGCGCCATCGATCTGTGCCACGACACGTCGCCGATCGTCTCGAAGACGGACGTGGAAGGTCTCTATCTCGACGTCGGCTGGGGCTCGGGCGGCTTCAAGGCGATCCCGGCCGGCGGTGCCGCCTTCGCCGACCTGATCGCGACGGATATGCCGGGCGCGCCGATCGCCGCCTTCGCCCTCGACCGTTTCGCCCGCGGCCGGCCGCTCTACGAAACCGCCGGCGCCTCGAACCGGGATTGAACGCGATGCGCCTCGTCCCATGCCCCGACTGCGGCCCGCGCGAGCAGAACGAGTTCGTCTGCATGGGCGAGCCGTCGCCCCATCCGGATCCGGCGGCCGATCTGGCCGACGCGCTCTACGCCCGCACGAACGCGAAGGGGCCGGTCGACGAGATGTGGTGGCACAAATTCGGCTGCCGGCGCTGGTTCCGCCTCGGCCGCGACACCGCGTCGAACGCCTTCGTGCCATGAGCGGCTATCGTCTCTCGGAGATTCCGCCCGGCGAATCCGTCGAGTTCGCGTTCGAGGGCCGCACGCTTGCCGGCCGGAAAGGCGAGCCGCTTGCCGCAGCACTGCTCGCGAACGGCCTTCGCACCGTGGCCCGCAGCTTCAAGTACCACCGGCCGCGCGGCATCGTCGGCTATGGCTGGCACGAGCCCAACGCGCTGGTGCAGACGCGCGAAGGGACGATGCCGGCGACGCGCCTTGCCGTCGCCGCCGGACTGGAAGCGCGCCCGGTCAATTGCTGGCCGTCGTCGAGCTTCGATGTCGCGTCGGTCCTGGGCGCGTTCGGCGCGCTGATGCCGGCGGGCTTCTACTACAAGACCTTCCGCGGTCCGCGCGGCCGTGCGTGGCACCTGTTCGAGCCGGCGATCCGCGCCCTTGCCGGCCTCGGCACGCTGCCCGATGCGGCCGCACCGCTCGAAACGGAAAAGCGCTTCGCCCACTGCGACGTGCTGGTGGTCGGCGCAGGTGTCGCAGGGCAGTCGGCCGCACTTGCGGCGACGGCGGCACCGGGTGCTCGGGTCTGGCTGCTGGATGGCGACCCGATAGCCGATCCCGCGGATCGGCTGCG
>JAEUKY010000162.1 GCA_016794005.1 Rhodospirillales bacterium | reverse complement strand
CAAGTTGCGCGATAGCGCGCTCGAGTATCACCGGCTTCCCACGCCGGGCAAGCTCGCGATCGTCGCGACCAAGCCGCTCGCCAACCAGCGCGACCTCGCACTCGCCTATTCGCCGGGCGTGGCCGCCGCGTGCGAGGCGATCGTCGCCGATCCGGCCGAAGCCGCCACCGTCACCAGCCGCGCCAACCTCGTCGCCGTCATCACGAACGGCACGGCCGTGCTCGGCCTCGGCGCGATCGGCGCGCTGGCGTCCAAGCCGGTGATGGAGGGCAAGGCCGTCCTCTTCAAGAAGTTCGCCGGCATCGACGTGTTCGACATCGAGATCGACGAGCGCGACCCCGACAGGCTCGTTGACATCATCGCCTCGCTGGAGCCGACCTTCGGCGGCATCAATCTCGAGGACATCAAGGCGCCCGAGTGCTTCGAGATCGAGGCGAAGCTCCGGAAGCGCCTCAACATCCCCGTCTTCCACGACGACCAGCACGGCACGGCCATCATCGTCGGTGCCGCGATCCTCAACGGGCTGCGCGTGGTCGGCAAGGCGCTCGACAAGGTCAAGCTCGTCACGTCGGGGGCGGGGGCGGCGGCGCTCGCCTGCCTCGACCTGCTGGTCGATCTCGGCCTCAAGCCCGAGAACATCTGGGTCACCGACATCGCGGGCGTGGTCTACAAGGGCCGCGTCGAGCAGATGGACCCGCGCAAGTCGCGCTACGCGCGCGAGACCAACGCGCGCACGCTCGACGACGTGATCGGCGATGCCGACGTGTTCCTCGGCCTGTCGGCCCCGCGCGTGCTGAAGCCCGCGATGGTCGCCAAGATGGGCAAGTCGCCGCTGATCCTCGCACTCGCCAACCCGACGCCGGAGATCCTGCCGGAAGAGGTCAAGGCCGTGCGCCCCGACGCGATCGTCGCGACGGGCCGGTCGGACTATCCCAACCAGGTCAACAACGTCCTCTGTTTCCCGTTCATCTTCCGCGGCGC
Organism: Rhodospirillales bacterium; assembly: GCA_016794005.1. Classification (GTDB taxonomy): domain Bacteria; phylum Pseudomonadota; class Alphaproteobacteria; order CACIAM-22H2; family CACIAM-22H2; genus Tagaea. The sequence goes on along the minus strand of JAEUKY010000162.1, from coordinate 6,827 downwards.
CCTCGACGTGGGTGCGCGCACGATCAACGAGGCGATGAAGGTCGCCGCCGTGCGCGCGATCGCCGACCTCGCCATGCAGGAGCCGTCGGACATCGTTGTGGCCGCCTATGGCGGCGAACCGCCGGCCTTCGGGCCGGAGAACCTGATCCCCAAGCCGTTCGATCCGCGCCTGATCACCGAGATCGCCCCGGCGGTCGCGAGGGCGGCGATGGAATCGGGCGTGGCGACGCGGCCCATCGCGGATTTCGACGCCTATTTCGACAGCCTGTCGCAGTTCGTCTACCGCTCGGGCTTCGTCATGAAACCGATCTTCGAGCGCGCGCGCGCCAATCCCAAGCGCGTCGTTTTCGCCGACGGCGAGGACGAGCGCGTGCTGCGCGCGGCCCAGACGCTGATCGACGAGGAGATCTGCCTGCCGATCCTGATCGGACGGCGCGAGACGATCCGCAAGCGCATCGAGAAGCTGGGCCTGCGCATCGCGATCGACAGGGACTTCAGGCTCCTCAATCCCGAGGACGTGCCGAACTACGCGCGCGACTGGCAGCTCTACCACCAGATCATGGGCCGTCGCGGCGTGTCGCCCGACACCGCGCGCACGATCGTGCGCACGCGCAACGCCGTGCTGGGCGCGCTCGCGGTGCGACAGGGCGAGGCGGACGGCATGATCTGCGGACTGGTCGGCCGCTATTCGCGCATCCTCAACGACATCGTCGACGTGATCGGCCTGCGGCCCGGCGTGGAAGTGCCGGCCGCGCTCTCGGCGCTCGTTCACGCGCACGGCACGGTCTTCATCTGCGACACCCACGTCACGCCCGATCCCACGCCGGTCCAGATCGCCGAGATGACCGTGCGCGCGGCCGACGTCATCAAGCATTTCGGCATCAAGCCGAAGGCGGCCCTGCTGTCGCACTCGAACTTCGGATCGTCCGACACGAAGAGCGCGCGCAAGATGCGCGCGTCACTGGAGCGCGTGCAGGCGATGGCGCCCTATCTGGAGGTCGACGGCGAGATGACCGCCGAGGCCGCGATGTCGCAGGAAATCCGCGGCCAGCGCATCCTCGAAGGGCGGCTCGAAGGCAAGGCCAACCTGCTCGTGATGCCCACGCTGGATGCCGCCAACATCTCGTTCAGCCTGCTGAAGGAACTGGGCGAGGCGCAGAAGGTCGGGCCGATCCTGCTGGGCATGAACAAGCCGGTCCACGTGCTCGACGGCAGTGCGAGCGTGCGCGGCATCGTCAACATGGCCGCTTTCTGCGTCGTCGACGCGCAGGTCGACCAGCTGGTCTGACGCCGCCGGTATCGCCGTACGCGCGTCGCCGGCCGGGCGCTCGGCGGCGAACCGTGCTAGTTTCCTCGCCGGATCCAGCGAGGACGGTTGCCATGGCCGATCCCGAAGGTGGTCGCGAAGCCCGCGTCCTGCAAGATGCGGACTTCGACGGAATTCATCCTTGGTACGGACACTTGCGGCGCTATCTCGCCGAGCGCGCGCACGGGAAGAGGCTCGCCGGACGGCGGGACATCGATCCCTGCGACTTCGTGCCGAACCTGCAGCTCATCAATCTCGTCGACGTCGTGCGCGAACCCGACCGGCTGCGTTTCCGGTTCCGCCTCGTCGGATCGGCGCAATCCGACATGGCGGGGCGCGAGATCACGGGCCTGTTCGTGGACGATGCGGTCCTTCCCCAGTTCGTCGACCGGATCGTCGCGAACATGCGCACCGTCGTCGAGACGGGTCGCCCCGTCCGCGACAGGTTCCCGATGCCGCATCCGAACCGCGACTTCATCGACAGCGAGCGGGTCTACTTCCCCCTGGCCGCCGACGGCGAAACGGTCGACATGATCCTTATCGCCTGCACCTACCCCGGTGCGGAGCGACTGACGCCGAGATTGCCCGCCGACCGGAAATCGACGTCCGGCTGAAGCCGTCCGGGGGTCCGTCAGCCGCGTCGTTTGCTCGGTTTCGCCGCACCCAGGAACGGCGCCACGACGGCCTGCGTGTCCTTGCTCGGCACGACCGGGACGATCTCGAACGAGACGCCGGCGCCGCGCCAGCCCAGGATCCATTCCTGGAGAAGGCGCAGATCGTCGCATTCCATAAGCTGGAAGCAGCGGTCGAAGTTCGGTTCGATCCAGCTGCCGACATAGGTCAGACCCTTCGGGAGCCGGCGCCCTTTCTCGCGCACCCGGCGATAGACGGGCACGGCGTCCTGATCCTTGAACCGCTCGACGATCATGAAAAGCACGGCATCGGTCTCCCTCTCCGGTTGCCGATAGACATCCGACGCCGGCGCATACCTGTCAAGCTTGCGCGGGGTGGCGACATCGGCGCGGCCGGTGCTTAGATTCCGCGATGGCTTCCATCGGTTCGCCCCGGATCGGCCGGCGCACGGCGCTCGTCCTGTTCTTCCTGATCCCGCTGTTCTTCGCGAGCAACATGCTGGTCGCGCGCTGGAACGCGGGCGAAATCCCGTCGGTCGCACTCGCCTTCGGCCGCTGGACGCTGACCTTCGCGATCCTGCTGCCGTTCGTCGCCGAGCGGCTGTGGCGCGGGCGCGACGAGATCCGCGCGCAGTGGCGCACCTATCTGTGGCTCGGCTTCCTCGGCATGGGGCTGTGCGGGGCGCCGGTCTACGCGGCCGGCATTTCGACCACGGCGATGAACATCGCGCTGATCTACGCCGTGTCGCCGGTACTGGTCGTGCTGATCGGCTGGTGGCGCTACGGCGAGCCGATCGCCGCGCGCCAGATTATCGGCGTGGCCGCGTGCTTCGCCGGCATGGCGTGGATCGTGCTGCGCGGGGAACCCGCCAACGTGCTGCGGCTCGCCTTCGTGCCGGGCGACCTGATGGTCGTCGTGTCGATGGTGGCATGGTCGATCTATTCGGTGCAGTTGCGCCACAGCCCCACGCGGTTCGATCCGACGACGCGGCTGGCCGCGATCTGCGCTGGCGGCGTGCTCGTCACGCTGCCGTTCTATGTGGGCGAGTTCGCGTTGTTCGCGCCCACGCCGCTCGAATGGAAGACGGCGGGCATCGTGCTGTTCCTGGCGCTGGTGCCCGGCGTGGGTTCGTATCTTTCCTATTCGCTGATCGTCGCGGCCCTCGGGCCCGCGACCGCGAGCCTGATCCTCTACCTCACGCCGCTCTACGGCGCCGGGCTCGGCTGGCTGCTGCTGGGCGAGCAGCTTGCCGGTTTCCATCTGGTCGGTCTGGCGCTGCTGATGCCGGGCCTGTGGCTGGGCACGCGCCGTCAGGCGAAATAGCGCGCCTGCATCCGGTCCATGTACGCCACGAGGTTGGGCGTGGCCAGGATCGACGCGCGGACCGGATTGTCGAAGGGCGGAACCGCGAAGGCGGCGAGCAGCGCATAGACCGTCGCGTCGGCGGCACTGGGCGACTGGCCCATAAAGAAGGCGCGGTCGCCGAGCTCGGCCGAAACGGCGGCGAAGTCGGAAACGCCCAGCGCCATGATCTCCTCGCGCGTGTGGCGGCCCAGCCCGTGCGCGCGCAGCCGTCGGCGCACGGTGTACCGCGCGATCGCCGGAACGATCCGGCGCACGACCGGCGGCAGTCCACCGAACAGCGTGGCCGACATGACGGGCCACGCCGAATCCTCGATCCAGCGGCAATGCACGCCGCACCAGTAGGTACGTTCCTCGAGCATGCGCGCGAAGGCGTGCGCGCGGGCGCGCTGCAGGGGCCCGAGGCCCTTGTCGAAGTCGATCCGGTGGACGATCTCCAGATGCTTGCGGATGAATTCTGAATCGCCGACCAGCAGCCCGCCGTCGCGCAAGGCGGGCAGCTTGCCCTTCGGTCCCTTGCCCGGATTGCCGGTGAGCTCGATCGAATAGGGCAGCCCGCTCATCTTCAGCAGGATCTCTGCCTTGATGCAGAACGGGCTGGGGTCGGGCAAGCCGAACGCGGGCGGGAACTTGATGAGCGTGAGCGGCAATCGGCGGACCTCGCGCTTCCTTCGCGCAAGGATAGCAGATCAGGTCGCGAGTACCATCCGCGCCGCTTCGGCAATTCTTGCGGTCTGGCGGCGCCCGCCGAGCAGGCTCTGGCCGAAAAGAAACGCATAGAAGAGGAGTGCGCGCGCCTGTGCCGCCTCCGCATCCAGACCCGTGCGCGCGAACAGGGCCGCCACGCGCGCAAGCCGTTCGCCATCCACCTGCGCCACGGCATCGGCCGCCGCCGCATGATTTCGCGCGAGCGCCCGGATCGCGAGCTCGACGGCCAGACCCTTCGGGTTCGGCGCGCGGGTATAGAGATCGAGCAGGGCGACGAGGGCTGCGCGCGGGTCGGGCGCGTTCCCGGTCTGCTCGCGGATCGCGGCGATACGCGAATCCTGCCAGCGCGCCAGTGCGCGGCACAGCAGGTCTTCGCGGTCGCGGAAGTGCCAGTAGAACGACCCCTTGGTGACGGCCAGCCGCTTGGCCAGCGGCTCGACCCGCGCGGCCCCCGGCCCCTCGGCGCCCAGGGCCGCGAGGGCGGCGTCGATCCACGCACCGGCATCCAGACGGGGCTTCGTTGACACGCGCTTGGCCATACCATACGGTAGCGTATGTTCGAGGGGAGGGGAAGAACGATGCAGGCAGTCTTCACGCCGGCCGACCCGGACTGGGACGCCAAGGTCCGCGACAGTTTCGCCCGCCAGGGCGCCATGTCGACGATCGGTGCGCGGCTCGTGCATCTCGAACCGGGGCATGCCCACATCGCGGTCGACTATGCCGACGCCATCGCCCAGCAGCACGGCTATGTGCATGGCGGCGTGGTCGGCATGATCGCGGATTCCGCCGGCGGCTATGCCGGCTTCTCGATGATGCCGCCGGGTGCCAGCGTGCTGACGGTCGAATACAAGATGAACTTGCTTGCGCCCGCCGACGGGCAGACGATCCTCGCCAAAGGCCGGGTGCTGAAGCCCGGCCGCACGCTGGTCGTCACGCAGACCGACGTGTTCGCGCACAAGAACGGCCAGACAAGGCTGTGCGCGACGATGCTGCAGACGCTGATGACGATGGCCGGCAAGTCCGACGGCCGCGCCGCGGGCTGAACGAGACAGGGAGGAAACGATGGCCGGGAATTCGCTGCCGCAGTTCGATTTCGGGCTCGGCGACGACATCGACATGCTGCGCACGCAGGTCGCGCGCTTCGCGGCCGACGAGATCGCGCCGCGCGCGGCGGAGATCGACCGCTCCAACGAATTCCCGATGGACCTGTGGCGCAAGTTCGGCGACCTCGGCCTGCTCGGCATCACGGTGTCCGAGCAGTATGGCGGGGCCGCGATGGGCTATCTCGCGCACTGCGTGGCGGTCGAGGAGATCAGCCGCGCGTCCGCCTCGGTCGGGCTTTCCTACGGCGCGCATTCCAACCTGTGCGTCAACCAGATCGCGCGCAACGGCAGCGAGGCGCAGAAGCGCAAGTACCTGCCCAAGCTGATCTCGGGCGAGCATGTGGGGGCGCTGGCGATGTCGGAGCCGGGGGCGGGTTCCGACGTGGTCGGCATGAAGCTGCGCGCCGAGAAGAAGGGCGATCGCTACGTCCTCAACGGCAACAAGATGTGGATCACGAACGGGCCGGATGCCGACACGCTCGTCGTCTACGCCAAGACCGATCCGGCGGCGGCCTCGAAGGGGATCACGGCCTTCTTGATCGAGAAGGGCATGAAGGGGTTCTCCCGCGCGCAGAAGCTCGACAAGCTCGGCATGCGCGGGTCGAACACGTGCGAGCTCGTCTTCCAGGACTGCGAGGTGCCGGCCGAGAACGTGCTGGGTGCGGTCGGCAAGGGCGTCAACGTGCTGATGAGCGGGCTCGACTACGAGCGCGCCGTACTCGCCGCGGGCCCGTGCGGCATCATGCAGGCCGCCCTCGACATCGTCGTGCCCTACGTGCACGAGCGCCGCCAGTTCGGCCAGGCGATCGGCGAGTTCCAGCTTGTCCAGGGCAAGCTTGCCGACATGTACACGAACACGAACGCCTGCAAGAGCTACGTCTACGCGGTCGCCAAGGCCTGCGACGCCGGCCGCACGACGCGGAAGGACGCGGCAGGCGCCATCCTCTACGCGGCCGAGAAGGCCACGCAGGTGGCGCTGGACGCCATCCAGCTTCTCGGCGGCAACGGCTACATCAACGACTACCCGACCGGCCGGCTGCTGCGCGACGCCAAACTCTACGAGATCGGGGCCGGAACCTCGGAGATCCGGCGCTGGCTGATCGGCCGCGAGCTGTTTGCCGAAACCGCCTGAAGCTGGGCTAGACTGTATCCAGGGTGCGGGAGTACGCATGGCAGGCCGAAAGCTGATTTCCTCCGGGTCCAGTTTCGAGAAGCTCGCGGGCTATTCGCGCGCCGTCGTGGACGGGGACTGGGTGTTCGTCTCGGGCACGACCGGGTTCGACTATTCGAAGATGGCGATCGCGCGCGGCCTGGCTGCCCAGACCGAACAGTGCTTCGCCAATATCCGGGCCGCCCTCGACAAGGCGGGCTCGGCCCTCGCCGACGTCGTGCGCGTGCGCATCTTCCTTGCAAGCCGCAAGGACTTCGCGACGGTGGCCCCCATCGTCGGAAAGCACTTCGCCAGGATCCGTCCGGCGAACACGACGCTGGTGACCGGTTTCGTCGATCCGCGCATGAAGATCGAGATCGAAGTGACCGCCAAGCGCAGGAAACGCTGAGATGCCGACGGTCCTGATCGTCGGCGCGTCGCGCGGGCTGGGCCTCGAGTTCGTCCGGCAGTTTTCGGCCGCGGGCTGGCGCACCATCGGCACGGTGCGCGACATGGCCAAGGGAGCCGACGTCTCGAAGGCGGGCGGCGAGGTGCATCTGTGCGA
>JAEUKY010000142.1 GCA_016794005.1 Rhodospirillales bacterium | reverse complement strand
GCGCTTCGCCCACTGCGACGTGCTGGTGGTCGGCGCAGGTGTCGCAGGGCAGTCGGCCGCACTTGCGGCGACGGCGGCACCGGGTGCTCGGGTCTGGCTGCTGGATGGCGACCCGATAGCCGATCCCGCGGATCGGCTGCGCGCGCGCGGCGTTCGCATGCTCGGGCGGACGGTCGCGACCGGCCGCTACGACGGCGGTCTGGTGGTCGCCCTCGAGGACCGGGGCGAACGCAAGCGGCTCTGGAAGATCCGGGCGAGAGCCGTCGTGCTGGCGACCGGCGCTATCGAGCGGCCGTTCGTGTTCGCCGACAACGACCGGCCCGGCGTGATGATGCTGTCGGCCGTCCTTGCTTACGCGCGCATGCATGGCGTCGCCTGCGGACGGCGCGTCGCCGTCGTCGCGAACCACGACGGTGCCTACGACGATGCCGTCGCGCTGAAATCGGCCGGCGTGTACGTGACTGCACTCGTCGACCTGCGGGCGGATCCGGGGTCCGCCTGCCTGTCGCTTGCGGGCGCCGCGGGGATCGACGTCCATCGCGGCCATGCCGCGCTCGCGGCCGTCGGTTCGCCGGTGCGCGCGCTACGCATCGCGCCGCTCGCCGACACAGGACGGGTTCACGAGATCGCGTGCGATACCGTCGCGATGGCCGGCGGTTGGACGCCCTCGGTCCACCTCCATTCGCATCCCGGGGGCCGGCTCGCCTTCGACGCCGCACAGGCCGCCTTCCTGCCGGACGGACCGCACGACGGTGCGTTCAGTGCTGGTGCCTGCAACGGTCGCGGAGCGCACGCTGCCGCACTTGCGGACGGAACGCGTGCGGGCATCGCCGCCGCGCGACATGCGGGGTTCGATGCGGGCGAGCCGCAACCGGTCGCCGCATCGACGTGCAATCTTCTCGCGCGCTGGGAGATGCCGCGCGCCGGCAGGCGCGGCAAGGCCTTCGTCGATCCCGCCGCCGACGTCACGGCCGACGATCTGCGCCTTGCCGTGCAGGAAGGCTACGACTCGGTCGAGCTCCTCAAGCGCTACACGACCGCCGGCATGGCGCCCGACCAGGGCCGGTTCGGCAACATGAACGCGATCGATATGCTCGCGCGCGCGCGGGAGATTACGCCCGAAGCGGCAGGCACGACGACGTACCGACCGCCCTTCGTGCCCGTCCCGTTCGGCGCCATCGCCGATGCCGGCGGAAAGCTGCTGCGCCCCTCGCGAACGACGACGCTGACGGCGTGGCACGAGGCGGCAGGCGCCGCGATGTACGAGTCCGGCGCCAATTGGCGGCGCCCGGGCTACTACCCGCAATCCGGCGAGACGCTCGAGGCGGCGACGCGGCGCGAATGCCGCGCAGTGCGCCAGCATGCCGGAATCTACGATTCGTCGCCGCTCGGCAAGTTCGAGATCGGCGGGCGCGATGCTCCCGCTTTCCTCGATTTCGTCTACGCCACGCGCCTGTCCGACCTGAAGCCGGGACGCGGCCGCTATGCGCTGCAACTGCACGAGGATGGCCGCCTGTTCGACGACGGAATCGTCTTCCGTACCGGCGTCGACCGCTTCTTCGTCACGACGACCACCGGCAATGCCGACGCGTGCCTCCAGCGGTTCGAGTACTGCCGGCAGGTGCTGCGGCCCGACCTTTCCGTCTTCGTGCTGCCGGTGACGGAGCAGTGGGCGGATATCGTGCTGTGCGGCCCGGATGCGCGCGCCGTTCTTGCGGCCGCCGGCGCCGTCGTCCCGGCGGATCTTCCGTTCATGGGAATGGTCGAGACGCGGATCGGCCGTCAGCCGGTGCGAATGGCGCGGGCCGGGTTCACCGGCGAGCTTTCCTTCGAACTGTTCGTTCCAGCCGGAGAAGCGCCCGTCCTGTGGGAGCGGCTGCTCGAAGCGGGCGCCGGTCACGCGATCACGCCCATCGGATCCGAGGCCAACCATGTCCTGCGAATCGAGAAGGGGTTCATCTCGGTCGGTCACGAAGCGGACGGGTTTGCCGATCCGTACGATCTGGGTCTCGGCTTTGCCGTGCATGCCGACCGGGCCGATTTCGTCGGCAGGCGGGCGCTGGCGCGCAATCGCGCCGACCCGGAAATCCGCCCGCAGCTTGTCGGACTTCTGGCGCGCGCCGCGCATTTGGTGCTGCCCGAAGGCGCATGCGTGCTGCGTGCCGACTCGGCGCGCGGCCGCGGTCATGTGACCGCAAGCTGCTGGAGCGACGCGTTGGGACGCTCGCTCGCATTTGCGCTGATCGAGGGCGGACGTTCGCTCCTCGGCAGCGACGTGACGGTGGCGCTGCCCGACGGTTCCGCGGGCGCGAGGGTCGTGGCGCCGGCCTTCTACGATCCGAAAGGAGAGCGCCAGCGTGGCTGAACGCGGACCCCGCATCTTCGCCTTGCCGGCCGAACGGCTGACCGCCTGGATGTCGCGGACGGCGCCGCGCGTGCCGGCGATCCGCATCGAGACGCGCATGTGGCTCGTCGCCGGCGCGGATCCCGGGCAGCCGGACGACGGCATGGCCGTCGACGTGTCGCACGCCTATGCCGGCTTCGGCATCGAAGGGGCGGGGTCGACCGAGCTGCTGTCGCAAGGCATCGCGCTGGATCTGGAGAAGCTTGCGCCCGGCTTTGCCGGCCGCACGCGACTGGGCGACGTCGCCGTGATCCTCGTGCGCACGCCCGACGGATACGTGCTGCGCTGCGTGCGGTCCTATGCCGAATGGGTGGCGGCCTGGCTCGATCGCGCACGGACGGTCACGCTTTCGCCTGCCGGTACTTGAAGGCCTTGTCGAAGCGCTGGACGATGTAGTCGCCGCAGGCGATCGGCGGGTACTTCGCCTCCGACCGGTCGTCGAGCAGGTCGCGCGGATCGACGATCGTGTCGGGGTGCGGATCGAAGAACACGGCGATCGAGTAGCGCTCGCGCCCCGAAGAATTGACGACGCGATGCGGATTCGAATTGAAGCGCGCGTTCGTCCAGCGATGCATCAGGTCGCCGACATTGACCACCAGCGTGTCGGGGATCGGATGCGCCGTGACCCACTGGCCGGACTTGGCGAGGACCTGCAGCCCGCCGACCTGGTCCTGCGACAGCAGCGTCAGGCCGCCATAGTCGGTGTGGGGCGCCACGCCGAACTGCGTTTCGCCCAGATCCGGCGGCTGCGGCGGATAGTAGATCGCCGATCCGCGCGCGAGCGGCTTGGCGAAGGCGGACGCGAAGAATGCGGGATCGCGCCCGAGGCTCGCTGCCAGTCCTTTGAGCAGGCGCTGGCCGCAGGCGCAGATCTCGAGATAGTAGGCGTAGAACGCGGCGCGCGTTTCGGGCATGTCGGCGGGCCAGTTGTTCGGCCCCATCAGCGGCTTTCCGGCGACGACGTCGGGGTCGTCCTCGCCCAGTTCCAGGCCCCAGAGATAGCTTTCCTTCAGGTCGATCTTGGCGCTGCTGTACATCTTGGCGCCGCCGACGGACAGGAAGCCGCGATGGAGCGCGTTGATCGTCACGGCCCGCTTGGCCGCTTCCGGCGCCGCGAAGAACGCGCGGCTTGCCGCGTAGGCGCGTTCGACCAGCGGACGCGCTACTCCGTGGTTGCTGACATAGAAGAAACCGATCTGCTCGGCGGCCTCGCGCATCTTGGCGCCGACGGCCTCGATCTTCGCGCGGTCGGCGGACGCAAGGTCGCCGACGTCGATGACGGGGATCTCGTCGAGATCGATGTTCTTCGCGCTTGCGTACGCCATCGCTGGCTCTTCCATCTGTTTCATTCATGTGAGAAGATCGCTTGTGTTCATTTTGATCAGAAAAAACCAAATCCACAACTGAGCGGATTTCATGGGTACCTCCCCCCTCCGTCATTTGCCGCCGATTTCGGCACTGCGTGCCTTCGAGGCGGCCGCCCGCCTCAAGAGCTTCACGATGGCGGCCGACGAGCTTGGCCTGACCCAGAGCGCCATCAGCCATCAGATCCACAGTCTGGAAGACCAGCTCGGCTTCGAGCTGTTCCACCGCGAGCCGCGGCGCATCACGCTGACCCTGAAAGGCGATGCGCTGGCGGTCGCCGTACGCGAGGGGCTCGGCATCGTCGCCGATGCGATCCGCGAGCTGACGAAAACGGATACCGGGCCGCGGCTGACCGTCTCGACGCTGCCGGGTTTCGCCGTGAAATGGCTGTTTCCGCGCCTGATCCGATTCGACGAGCGCCATCCGCATATCGAACTGTCGATCGCCACCACCGGGCAGCTCGCAGACTTCTCGGCCGGCGAAGCCGATGTCGCGATCCGCTACGGGACCGGGCGTTATCCGGGCCTGCATGTCGAGAAGATCCTCGACGAGGAGATGTTCCCGGTCTGCGCGCCGCGCCTGATGAAAGGCGCGAAGGCGCTGCGCGTTCCCGGCGACCTGGCGAACGTGCCGCTGCTGCACGACGACATCCTGACGCTCGACGGAAACACGCCCGGCTGGAAGAGCTGGCTCGACGCTGCTGGCGCCGCTGGCGTCGACCTCGCGAAAGGCCGGCGTTTCGGACAGTCGAACATGTCGATCCAGGCGGCGATCGAAGGTCTGGGCGTGGCGCTGGGCCGCACGCCGCTGGTCGCGGACGATCTTGCGGCAGTGCGTCTCGTCCGCCCGTTCGACATCGCGATCCCCAGCGGCTACGCGCACTATTTCGTCTGCCCGCAGCGGGCCCTGTCGACGCCCAAGATCGCCGCGTTCCGCGCCTGGCTCATCGCCGAAGCGCAGGCGATGGCCTAGCGCGCCGAGAAGGCGGTCTTGAAGCGCCGGCGCGTTTGCGCACCATGGATGAAGGCATAGTCCTGCGGGCTGGGTTCGCCGGCTTCCACGCGAAGGGCGCGGAAGACCGGCCCTTCGCCGCGCAGGATTTCCGGCATCGCGGCTTCGAATTCCGCGAGCGTATCGATCGTTCCGGCATTGGAAATTCCGGCCCCGCGCGCGATCGCCGCGAAATCGATCCTGTCGCCGGCCGGCAGCGGATGGCTGCCGTTCGCCTCGTAGACGCCGTTCACGCAGACGAGATGCGCGAAGTTGCGCGGAGCCGCCGCCGCGATCGTCGCGAGACTGCCGAGATTCATCAGCAGGCTTCCGTCGCCGTCGAGGACGATCACGCGCCTGTCCGGCCGGCCGAGCGCCAGTCCCAAGCCGTGCGACGACGCGATCCCCATGGCGCCGATCGACACGTAGTTGAGATCGCGCGGAGCGATCGCCATCCAGTCGAACGCGGCCTGGTAGGTCGCGACGACGGCCTCGTCGCGGACATGGCGCGCCAGGATGCGCAGGCAGGCGTCGCGCTTCATCATCGGCCCGTCTCCGTTGCGGCCGGCGGTCGGCCGATGAGGAGGCAGACGGGGCGCGATGCCGCATAGGCGCTCTCGATCGCCGGGGCGATCAGCGCTTCGTCGCCCGCGTTCTCGATCGTGCGATGAGCCACGCCCATCGCGTCGAGGATCGGCACGACGATGCTGACCGACACCTTGGCGGAAGCGGCGGGCGCAACGCCGGGTTCCTTGCCTTGCAGGCCCACGAGCATCACGACGGGCTGTTCGTACTCGACGCCGACCGCGCGCAGCGCATTGATCGAATCGAGCAGGCCGGTCTGCTGCATCAGCAGGATCGAGCGGCGGCCCGCGAAACCGAGACCCGTGCAGATCGCGATCCCTTCGTCTTCCTTGCAGATCCGAACGAGACGGAAATCCGGATCGCGCGAGATGGGCCAGAGCAGCCCGTCGCTCGTCACGATGTCCGGCAACGCGGCGACGAAGCCGATGCCGGCCTTCTTGAGCTCCGCGATGATCCGGTCGCCGGCGGGCGGTGCCGCGATCATGTCTCGCCCCGCAGATAGCCGCCGAGTGCGGCCAGCGTGGCGCCGGTATCGTCGGGCGTGCCGACGCCGATTCGCAACTCGCTGAGATGCTCGGGATCGCGCCAGTCGCGCACGAAAATCCCCTGCCGTTCGAGCGCGGCCATCGCCGGCGCGGCCGGGCCGGGCAGGGCGCAGGACACGAAATTCGCGGCCGTCGGCAACACGCGCAGGCCAAGCTGCGCCAGCCCCTTGGACAGCCGGTCGCGCTCGCCGGCGATGCGATCGAGCATCGTGCGCAGATAGGCCTGATCGTCGAACGCCGCTGCGGCACCGACCTGACTGAGTGTCGGCACGTTGAACTGGAGCTTGGCCCGGCGCAGCGCCTCCGCGACGTCGTCGCTGCCGCACAGCGCGTAGCCGACGCGCAGGGCCGCACACGCATAGGCTTTCGAGAATGTCCGCGTCGAAAGCCAGGGACCCTTGCGCTTGCGCAGGATCGCCAGCGTGTCCGGCCCGCCGGCATGGCGGCCGAATTCGCAATAGGCTTCGTCGACCAGCAGCAGCACGTCGTCGGGCACGCCTTTGGCGACGGCGGCGAGCGCTTCGGCCGTCATCATCCCGCCGGATGGCGGGTTCGGCGTGCAGCACACGACGAGGCGCGTGCGCGGCCCGATGGCGTCGAGGATCGTTCCGGGATCGCAGGCGCCACCCGCGTCGAGCTTCACGCGTCGTACGACGGCACCGCCGAGCCTGGCCGACAGCGCGTAACGCGGGAAGCTTGGTGCGGGAATGACCGCTTCGTCGCCGGCAGACAGCGCGATGACGGCGGTGAAGTGAATCAACTCGTCGCTGCCGCAGCCGAGCACGATCCTGCCGGCCGGAATGCCGGTCGCGTCGCCGATCCGGCTGCAGAGTTCCCGGCCATAGATGTCGGGATACCGGTTGAGATCGTGCGTCGCCGCCAGGACCGCTTCGGCGACGCGCGGCGACGGCGGATAAGGGGATTCGTTGAGATGGATGAGACGCGGTCGCGTCGCCGGGTCCGGGAAATCCGCGAAGGTTGTCGGACCGCGATAGGCGGGCAGGGTCCGGATCGGTGCGGCGGTCCAGCCGAGGGCCGGCGACGTGCCGGACTGCGCATTGGCCTGCGTCATACTTGGAAAACCGATCTCGTGACAGGTCGGGCAAACCTAGGCGGGGATTACGGTCTTGTCGAATGAGTTTCGATGGTCTTGCGCAGGTACGGGATTCATGCGCCGGCGGCGAGATCGCGCCGCGCGACCGCATTGCGGAGCAGGCGTGCGAGCGTACCGAGAACCGGGGTCGCAACGCCGGCAAGCCGGCCGATCTCGCAGGGCGCGTCGATCAGGGCGGCGGTTTCGAGCGGCCGGCCGGCCTCGAAATCCTGCAGGGTCGAGGTGCGGAACGTGCCGAGCCGGCGCGCCGCTTCGAGCCGCGCGTCGACGGCGATGTCGAGGCGGATGCCGACCGCACCGGCGACGGCGATCAGTTCGGTCATCGTGTCGGCGCAGACGGCGCGCAGGTCCCGATCTTCGAGAATGTCGAGAATGGTCGCGCGCGCCAGCGCGGAGATGGAATTGAAGCCGGCGTTCCCGAGGAGCTTCATCCACATGTCGTGCCGGATGTCGGCGCTTTCGTCGATATCCATGCCCGCCGCGCGCAGCGCGGCGGCAAGTGCCGGAACCCGTTCGTCCGGCTCAGGACCGATCCCGCCGAGCACCAGCCGCTTTCCCGTCGGCCATTCGATCCGTCCGGGTGCGATACGCGTCGCGGCCATGTAGACGACGCCGCCGACGATGCAGGAAGGCGCGAACGCGGCGGCAAGCGCGCCGCCGGAATCGAGACTTTCGAGCCGCCGTCCGTCGAACAGGCCGCCGGCCGATTGGAAGTACCACCACGGAACGCCGTTGATCGCTGGGACGAGTGCGGTATGCGGGCCGAGCAGCGGCGCGATCAGCGGCGCCGCCGCGGCCCAGTCCTGCGCTTTCAGCGTCCCGATGACCGCATCGAAGGGTCCGATCCCGCGCGTATCCTCGACGACGCGCGGCCGCGATACCTGCTCGGCACCGAAGCGGTGGACGCGCAGACCATCGCGCGCGATCGCCGCGACCGCGACACCGCGCGCGACCAGGACCGGATCGGCCCCGGCATGGGCCAGCGCATGCGCGATCGATCCGCCGATGGCGCCGGCCCCGACGACGGCGATGCGCATCCCCGAGCCGGTCTCAGCGCGTACTCACGGCGCGCGCCCAGCGCTGGGTCGCGTCGTCGAGGTTGAAGACGTTGAAGTCGACCGAAACCATGTTGCCGACGTCGGCGTCGCTGAGCAAGAACATCTCCTTCAGCAGCGGATCGCCGGCGAGCTTGGCGCGCGCCTGCCCGTTCACGGGAACGACGCCGCGTTCGGTCGCGAGCCCGAACTGCGTTTCGGCCGAAACGTATTCGTTGATGAAGAACTCCGCCGCGCGCGGAACGGGCGAACCCTTGACGACGCCGAGCCAGCCTTCCTTGAGAAGTCCGCGCTTCGTCGGGCCGACTTTCGGGTGGGAGAATGCGACCGGCAGGCCGGCGCGACGCATCTGCACGGCGAAGCCCGCATGCATGGTCGAGGCCCAGATATCGCCCGAGTTCATCAGCGTCACGGCCTGCGCGCCGACCTTCCAGAACTGGAATGGGTTCGCGTCCTTGACGAACTTCAGTGCCGGCTCGATGTTCGTCATGCTGCCGCCTTCGTCGATCGACGCGCCGACGAGCAGCTGGGAAGCGCCGGCTTGGGTGATGTCGATCAGGCAGAGCTTGCCGGCGAGCTTGGGGTTGAGCAGGTCCCGATAGCGCTCCGGCTTCGGGATGCCGTTGGCCGCGAACTTCTCGGCATTGTAGACGATACCTTCCTGGGTGACCCAGCTTGCCACCTTCCATTCGTCGGACTGCGAGGGCAGCAGGTCCTTGCGGTTCGGAACGTTGGCGAGATCGATTTTCTGGAGGAACCCGGCCTCGTAGGTGTCGACCCAGGTGAGGTCGCCCATCTCGACCACGTCGAACGGGGCGGGACGCCCCTTTGCCGCAATCAGCTTGGCGAGGTTGTCGCGCGGCGGTGCGGTCACGTACTCGACCTTCGCGCCGAGCGCTTCGAGCTTCACGCCGGCGTATTTGTGGACCGCCCGATCCCAGCCGCCGCCGAACGTGGCGACGCGCAGCGTCACGCCGTCGAAGCGGGGCTGCTGGGCCGTGGCGAAGCGCGGTGCCGCGACAAGGCCAATACCCGTCGCCGTCATGCCGGTCAGGACCTGCCGTCTGTCGAGATTGGTCATCGCGATTCTCCTGGGTGGGTTGGAGTTCAGTTTCCGCCGCCCGAGCGGCTCAGTTCCTCGAGGCCGACGGCGCGCTGCAGCAGGTAGATCGCCGCGAGCGAGCCGAAGATGATGAAGGTCGAGATCGCCAGTAGCGTGGGATCGAAGTCGAACTCCATGAGATGGAAGATCTTCGCCGCGAAGGGCTGCATGCCGCTCGATCCGAGGAACAGCGCCACCGGCACGTCCCCGAACGAAACGAGGAACGCGTACATGGCGCCGGCATAGACGCCCGGCATGATCACCGGCAGCGTCACGCGCCGGAAGGTCCGCCAGCGCGAGGCGCCGAGGCTCAGCGCCGCCTCTTCGAGGCGCGTGTTGAAACGCTGCAGGACGGCCGACACGGTGCCGATCACGTAGGGCGTGGCGAGGAAGCTGTGGGCGATCACGAGGCCGGGAAGCGTGCCGACCACGTAGATGCCCGTCACGTCGCCGATCAGGTAGTAGAGCTTCAGGAACGACACGCCCGTGACGACGGCCGGAATCTGCAACGGGGCCCGGAACGCTGCGGCGACGAGCGACTTGCCGGGGAACCGGGCGCGCACGAGTCCGAGTGCCGCCGGTACGCCGACGAGACATCCGACCGCCGCCGTGGTCAACCCGAGGACGATGCTGAGTCCGAGGGATTCGAACAGGTCGGGGCTGATCCGGCCGTACCAGCGGAACGAGAGCTCTTTCGGCGGGAAGTTGAGGAACGTCCGCTCGCCGCCGTCGAACGATGCGCCGACGACAACGACGAGCGGTGCGAAAAGGAAGACGAATACGCCGAGCATCCAGATGCCTGATGCCGCCTTGCGCGCGTTCGCGATGGCGCGATGGCCGTTCATGCGACCATGCCCCGGCGCCGGTCGAAGCGCGCCATGACGAACACCGAAAGTGCGTTGATCAGCAGTGTCACCGTCATCAGGACGGCCGAGACGGTGGCCCCCATCGCGTAGCGTGTCTGCATGATGACCGTCTGCTGGATCAGCACGGGCAGCGTGAACACCTTCCCGCCGCCGATCAGCGCCGCCGACGTGAAGGCGCCCATGCACAGGTTGAAGACGATCAGCGACGTCACGACGATGCCCGGCAGACTGAGCGGAACGATGACGCGCAGGAACACGCGCCGTCGCGGCGCGCCGTGGATCTCGGCGGCTTCCTCGAGCGAGCGGGGAATCGTCTTGATGACGCCGTAGAGAAGCAGCACGGCGAAGCCCATCGTGAAATGCATGAGCCCGACCACGACGCCCGCCGGCTCGCCCATGATCGTCAGCGGGCGTTCGAGCAGGCCCGAGCCCACGAGCAGCCGGTTCAAGGTCCCGCCGCTCGAGAAGATGATGATCAGGCCGAGGACCTTGATGACGATCGTGATGAACGATGCCGCGATGATCGCCGCGAGCAGGACCAGCGACCAGCGCGAGCGCATCCGCGCGAGGATGTAGGCGACCGGGAAGCCGATCGCGAGCGTGAGGATCGCGACCGTCGCCGAAAGACGGATCGTCAGGATCAGGGAGTCGAGATAGAGGCTGTCCGTGAAGAAGCGGACGTAGTTCTCGACCGTCAGTTCGGTGCCGATGCGGCCGAGCCGGAGATCCTTGAAGAAGCTTCCGCGCAGGAACGCGATCTGCGAGCTGAGCAGCAGGAACAGCGACAGCAGCAGGGACGGGATCAGGACGAGGTGCCAGCGCGCCTTCATCGCCGTCTCCGGAAGTGCTCGCGCGGGGCCATCGGGTCCGTCCTGGCTCGGGGGAGCCGCCGGCCGGGCCGGCGGATGCGCTGGATCGCCGCCGATGATGAGCAAATAGCAGACCAGCCGCACGCGAATTCGCCTGAGGCCGCACGCAAATTTCGTAAACGGTGCTGGTCCGCTTTTGGCATAGTATTGACGGAATGGGAGATGGCCCGATGGCGCTTTCGGAACGCACCGTTACGGACATTCTCGGACGCGACGCGATCGCGGCGCTGCGCAAGCCCATCGCCGAGGCGTGCGGCCTGCCGGCCGTCGCCTACACGAGCGAGGCCTTCTTCCGGCTCGAACAGAAGGAGATGTTCGCCCGGACTTGGATGTGCCTGGCCTTCGCCAGCGACGTGCCCGAGCCCGGAGACGCAATCCCGCTCATGGCGGCAGGATTGCCGCTCATCCTCGTGCGCGACCGCGGCAACCAGATCCGCGTCTTCCACAACGTGTGCCGCCATCGGGCTGCCCTGATGGTGACCGAGCCATGCACCAAATTGAAGCAGTTCGCCTGCCCCTATCACGCCTGGGCGTACGACCTCGACGGGCGGCTGAAATCGACGCCGTATTTCGACGGGACCAAGCAGGGCAACAGCCGGACGAATCTCGACCTGTCGCAGCTCGGGCTCATCCCCGTGCGCGCGGCCGTCTGGCATCACTGGGTCTTCATCAATCTCGACGGGAAGGCCGCACCGTTCGCCGAGCATGTCCGCCCGCTCGAAGATCTCATCCAGGGGGCCGATCTCGGCGCCACGCGCATCGCCCACCGCGAAGACTGGGAATGGCGCGGGAACTGGAAGATGCAGAACGACAACTGGGAGACCTATCACCACGTCTGGGTCCACAAGAACGTCTTCACCAAGATGTCGGACGATCTCGATCTCGCGACGGGCGAGCCGATCGCCGAGCCGATCCCGCTCGGTACGATCGTCACGCTGAAGCGTCGCGGCGACCAGGATTTCTACCCGGCTGCCGGCGACCTGCCGCTTATCCCGTTTCCGGAAGGTCGCAAGCGCGTGCGCTGCACGAGCGTCGTTTTCCCGAACATGACGCTGACGCTGCAGTCGGATCATCTTGCGTCGGTGATCGCCGATCCGGTCGCCGCGGACCGGACGGTGTCGAAGATGGGCTTCTTCTTCGTCGGCGACGCGGCGACGGACCCGAAGTTCGCAGCACAGCGCGCCAAGACGCTGTCGCGCTGGCTCGGCGAGACGGGCAAGATGCGCGACTATGGCGGCATCCGCAGCCAGGACATGAAGATCTGGGAGCAGCAGCAGATCGCGCGGCAGTCGCCGGTTGCCGACAAGGTCGTCTTCTCGCCGGTCTGGGAGAAGAACGTACACCATTTCCAGCGCATGCTCGTCGAAACGATGCTCGGCGACGCGGCGGTCTGAGGGGGAGGGCGGCAGGATGGCGGGCGAGATCAGGACGGCATCCGGCAAGATCGTGAAGATGAACACGCGCGCGGGCGCCGCCCTGCCCGACGTCGATACCTATCGCGAACGCCTGTGGACCGACGCGCAGGTCGAGATCGACCGGCTCGGCCGCCGCGAGATCACGCCGGACGAGTACATCGACCGGATCCGCGACCTGCACCGCAGCATCGATCTTCCGCTCGAACTGAAGCCGTGGATCGCCCGCGCGCTCGCCGAGCGCACGGACCAGATCCTGAACCAGAAGACCACGCCCGAGCGGTCGTGGACGATGCAGCTCCTCTATCTGGAGCCGCGCGAGGTCCACCCGCCGCACTGCCACCACAATCTCATCTCGACGCAGGTCGTGCTGCACGGTCGCGTCTACGCGCGCGAGTGGGACCGCGTGGCACGGCTCGGGCCCGACACGATCCTGCTGCGCACGCGCACCGACCGCTGGTTCGGCGTCGGCGATCGGTTCGAGACGACGGAGGTTTCGAAGAACGCGCACTGGTTCTGCGCCGACGACCGGCCCGCCGTGATGCTGAATTTCTATATCCTCGGATTCCAGGATTGGACGTTCGATCCGCCCGGCACGAAAGGCCGCCGGATGCTCGATCCGACCCATGGCGTGCAGGGCGACGGGATGATCGTCGCGCGCGAGATGCCGCTTGCCGAAGGCTATTCCCGCTTCGGCGACACGCCGATCGAGAGCATCCCGCTGCCGCGCCGCGTCGTCGCCTGACCGGCGGCTACACGGCGGAATCCGGGAACTTCGCCTTCAAGTCCGCCTTGATCCGCGCCGTGCGCGCCTCGCCCGTCAGGCCGTCGGCTGCGAAGTAGATCTCCGCGACCTCGTTCTGCAGCCTGCGCATCAGCGCTTCGTCGTCGTTCGATTTCGCGGCCCGCAGGACGGTGTCGCCGCCATAGGTGGGGAACGGGTTCTTCTCGTCGCCGACGATGTGCGG
>JAEUKY010000116.1 GCA_016794005.1 Rhodospirillales bacterium | reverse complement strand
GCCGTCGCCGAGGTCGAGGCCCCGCTCGGCCGCCCGCCGCTGTTCGTGCGCGCGGGTGCGGCCCTGCTGCTCGCCGCGCGCGAGATCCCGACGGTGCGCCCGCACGACGCGCCGGCGCGCACGCTCTATGCGGTGCCGGGTTCCGGCACGGGCTCGGGCGAAAGCCCGCATTTCGAGGACGACGGCGAGAGCTGGAGCCTTGCGACGGGCGACCATTTCGCGGGCGCGGTACGTCTCGACTGGGACGCGGCGCGCATCCGCGTGTCGGTGCGCCGGACCGGCGGCCGGCGCGCCCTGGCGGCGGGCGACCTCGCCGTCGAATCGCCGACGGCAGCCGGCCGGCGATATGATTAATAGTCTAGGCTAATTAGCCGTACCGCCGCACCGCGCCGCTTGCAAAACGCGAATCATCCAATAATTTCCGTCTCTTCGCCGCCGCCGGCGGCTTCGATTCCGTTGACGCGTCCGGCGACGGTCGCCGACAATGACGCATGCTCGGAATGTCGATCCTGGGTCGCCTCGCGGTCCCGATGCTCCTTGCCGCGTTCGCCGTGGCGGCCCCGCGCGCTCCGGCCGCGCAGGAGCTGCAGTTCGGCGTGCTGCCGAACGTCAGCGCGCGGCTGATCCTGACCAACTACCGGCCGTTCCGCGAATATCTCGCCGCCGAACTCGGCCGCCCGGTCGAGGTGACGACGGCGCCCGACTTCCGCGAATTCCACGCGCGCACGATGGCGGGCGCCTACGACGTCGTCGTCACGGCCGCGAATCTCGGGCGCGTCGCCCAGCTCGACGCGAAGCTCGAACTCCTCGCGGGCTTCGACCCGCCGATCCCCGCCCTGCTCGTGATGCGCAAGGCCGCACCGGTCGCATCGCTCGAGACGCTGCGCGGCAAGTCGGTCGCGGTCGCCAATCCGCAGTCGCTCGTCGCGCTGCGCGGCAGGAACTGGCTGCGCGAGCAGGGACTGGCGCTCGACTCCGACTACCGCACGACGTGGGCGCGCAACGAGGACAGCCTCGCGCAGGTGCTCGTGTCGGGCGACGCGCCGCTGGCGATGATGAGCATGGGCGAGTTCCGGGCGATCCGCGAGGAGATCCGCCAGACGCTCGACATCCACCGCGAGTTCGCGCGCGTGCCGAATTTCTTCGTCCTGCGCGGCCGCGACATGCCGGCGGCGCAGGCGGCGGCGCTGAAGGCCGCCATTCTCGGTTTCCCGGCGACCGCGGCGGGCCGCGAGTTCTTCGCGCTGTCGGGCGTGCAGGGCATCCGGCCGGTTCCCGAAGCGGACATCGCGCTCCTCGACGGCGTCGCCGACGAGACGCGGGCGCTGCTGCGCTGACGGATGCTCGGGCGCATCCCCTTCCGGTTCAAGCTGTTCGCGGCGGGCGCGTTCGCGCTGCTGGTCACGACGGGCGTGCACACCTTCATCCAGGTCGCCCTCGTCGAGGAAGCGCTGACGCGCCAGGTCGTCGAGCGGGCGGAGGCCGAGCGGCCGTTCTTCCGCGCGTCGATCGCGAGCCTGCTGGTGACGCGCGACTACGCGACGATCGCCGACGTGTTCCGCGAGAGCGCGGCCACCAACGGCCTGGCGCATCTCGCCCTCGTCGACGCGCGCGGCCAGACCGTGGCGTGCGAAGGCTGGGATCCGGACCGCCACGGCCTGCCGCTCGAATCGGACGAGCCGGTCGCGGGGCCGGACGGTTCGCTGCGGCTGCCCTTCGCGATCCCGATCGAGTACGCGGGCCAGAATCTCGGCACGCTCTACTACGGCGTGTCGTGGGCGCCGATCGAGGCGGCTCGCGCCGAGATCCTGCGCCGCGGCGTCATCGTCGGCGGCGTCAGCCTCGTCGTGGCGCTGATGATGATGGAATGGCTGCATGCGCTGCTGATGCGTCCGCTGGCGCGGCTGCGCGAGGCGAGCGAGGCGATCCGCAAGGGCGCGTTCGACGTCTCCCTTCCGCCGACCGGCGGCAACGACATCGGCCGCGTGACCGAGAGCTTCCGTTTCATGGCTTCCGAGATCGCCGCGCGCATCCGGGCGCTGGAGGCGAGCGAGGCAGCACAGCGCGACCTGCTGGAGGAGGCGCGCCTGCGCGAATCCCAGCTCGCCGACGCGCGCGACAGGGCCGAGGCCGCGGCGCGCGCCAAGGCGCGCTTCCTGGCGACGATGAGCCACGAGATCCGCACGCCGCTCAACGGCGTGCTCGGGCTTTCCAGCGTCCTGCTCGACCGGCATTTCGATCCCGAGCAGCGCCGCCTCGTGCAGCTGATCCAGGATTCGGGCGAGCAGCTCCTGGGCATCGTCAACGACGTGCTCGACTATTCCAAGCTCGACGCCGACAGGCTCGTGCTTGAGCGCTGCGAGTTCGAGCCCGCGCGCCTGACGCGCGACACGGTCGACGGGTTCCGCGCGCGCGCCGCGGCCAAGAATCTCGCGATCGGCTGCGAGGTGGCGCCCGGCGTGGCCGAACGCTTCGCCGGCGACGCGCTGCGCGTGCGCCAGATCCTCGACAACCTCGTCGGCAACGCGATCAAGTTCACCGCGCACGGGCGGATCGACGTGTCGCTGCGCATGCTCGACGATCCGCGCGCCTCGCTCGAGTGGCGCGTCGCCGATACCGGCATCGGCATCCCGCTCGAACGGCTCGGCGAGCTCTTCCAGGATTTCATGCAGGTCGATTCGACGACGGCGCGCCGGTTCGGCGGAACGGGCCTCGGCCTCGCGATCTGCCGGCGGCTCGTCCGGCTGATGGGCGGCGAGATCGCGGTCGAATCCGAACCCGGCAGGGGCTCCGCCTTCACCGTCCGCCTGCCGACGCGCGCGGTCGGCGCCGCCGCGGTCGCCGCACCCGTTCCCGCCGTGCGCGCGGTGCCGGCGTTGCCGCGCCGCGGCTCGGGCCTCTACGTGCTCGCGGCCGAGGACAACGAGATCAACCGCTACGTGATCGAGAAGCTGCTCCACGGCATGGGGCACGACGTGGTGTTCGCCGCCGACGGGGCCGAGGCGGTCGATCTCGCCGGCCGGCTGCGCTTCGACGTCGTGCTGATGGACATCCAGATGCCGACGGTCGACGGCATCACGGCCGCCGGCCGGATCCGCGCGATGGAAGGGGCGGGCGCGCAGGTGCCGATCATCGCGCTGACCGCGCACGCGATGGCCGGCGATCGCGAGAGCTACCTGAAGGCCGGGATGGACGACTATGTCGCCAAGCCGATCGATCCGGACGAGCTGGCCCAGGCCCTTGCCCGGGCGACGCGGCGCGGGCATGGATTAAGAGTAATATCCTAGATTTTCCGAAGCAATTGAATACCTGAACGAAAACCTAGATTTGCCTCCGAGATTGTAACTATTAAATAGCGAAAACCGGCGGTTCTGGGTTTGGAATTCGCACGCTTAACGATTAGAATTTCTTTTCTCGAACCGACCCCAGAGTCCGGCCAAGAATGACCGAGGCGATCCCCCCCCGCGAACGACAGCCCGCGCACCGCGCGGCGGCGCGTCGCTCGGCGCGCTGGGGACGTCGCCGGCTCCGCGGCGCGCAGTTCGGCTGGCCGCTGGCGCTGGCGCTCGGCAGCACGCTCGCCGCCCCGGTCCACGCGCAGAACCTGCCGCAGGGCGGCACGGTCGTCGGCGGCTCGGGCACGATCCAGCAGATCGACGCGAACCTGCTGCAGATCCAGCAGAACTCGCAGAACCTCGCGATCGACTGGCAGAGCTTCAATGTCGGTCCGTCGGGCATCGTGCGCTTCCTGCAGCCGAGTTCGAGCGCCATCGCGCTCAACCGCGTCATCGGCAACGATCCGTCGGCGATCTTCGGCCAGATCCAGGCGAACGGGCAGGTCATCCTGCTCAACCCGAGGGGCATCTATTTCGGCCCGGGCAGCATGGTCGACGTCAACGCGATGGTCGCCACCACGGCGAACATCCGGAACGACGATTTCATGGCCGGCCGGCTGCGCTTCGAGGAAGGCTCCGGCGACGCGAACGCGCGCGTCGTCAACGAGGGCCTCGTGTCGGTGGCGCAGGGCGGCTTCGCGATCCTCGCCGCCGCTTCGGTGCAGAATACCGGGCGCATCGTCGCCAACGGCGGCACGGTCGTGCTCGCCGGCACGAAGACCTTCACGGTCGATTTCCACGGCGACGGGCTGCTGAGCTTCGCCGCGACCGGCACGGTCGAACAGGCGGCGTCCGGCGCTTCGGCCCTGGTCGACAATTCCGGCATCATCGAGGCGACCGGCGGGCGCGTGCTGATGACCGCGCGCGCGGCGCGCGACGTGCTCGACAACGTCATCAATACGACCGGTATCGTCGTCGCGCGCAGCGCGCAGATGGTCAACGGCGAGATCGTCATCGACGGCGGCGACAACGGCGTCGTCAACGTCGCCGGAACGCTCGACGCGTCGGGCCGCGGCGCCGGCCAGACCGGCGGCACGGTCAAGGTACTGGGCGAAAGCGTGCGGCTGTCGGCCGGTGCCAGCATCGACGCGGCCGGCGACGCGGGTGGCGGCACGGCGCTCGTCGGCGGCAACTACCAGGGGCGGGGGCCGGAACGCAACGCGCGCATCGCCTACATGGACGCGGCCGCCGTCATCGACGCGAGCGCGCTGACGGCCGGCGACGGCGGCCGGGTCATCGTCTGGGCCGACGACACGGCGCACATGGCGGGCACGATCTCGGCGCGCGGCGGCGCGCTTTCGGGTGCGGGCGGCTTCGTCGAGACGTCGGGCAAGAACCGCATCTCGATCGCCGACACGGCGCGCGTCTACACGACCGGTGCCACAGGCAATGCCGGCAACTGGCTGATCGACCCGACGGATTTCACCGTCGCCTTCTCCGGCGGCGACATGACGGGCGCCACGCTTATCACCAACCTGCTCGCGGGCAACGTCACGATCAACTCCAACTCCGGCGGCAGCGGCACCACCGGCACGATCTACATCAACGACGCGGTCATCAACACGGCCGCCGCCGCGCGCTCGCTGACGCTCGAGGCGGCGGGCGGGATCGAGATCAACTCCGCGATCTCCAGCACGATCTCGACGCTCGACCTCAACCTGCGCGCCGCAGGCGGCAACATCACGGTGGCCGCGTCGGTCTCGACCAACGGCGGCAGCATCCAGACGAGCGGTGCGGGCGGTACCGGCAGCGCGGCCGGCAGTTTCAGCAACACGGCGGGGATCAACACCGGCGGCGGCAACATCACGCTCGCGCAGACCGGCGGCGTTTCGATCGGCGGCAACATCACGACGTCGGGCACGGTGACGATCGATGCCGGCAGTAC
>JAEUKY010000392.1 GCA_016794005.1 Rhodospirillales bacterium | reverse complement strand
GTGTGGGCGTGGAACGCGGCACTCGCGCTCGTGTGCGGCAATGCGGTCGTCTGGAAGCCGTCGGAGAAGACGCCGCTGACGGCCCTCGCCGTCGGCGCGATCTTCGAGGCGGCCGCCCGCCGCCACGGCGGCGTTCCCGCCGGCCTCGGCCAGGTGCTGACGGGTGCCCGCGTGCCCGGCGAAGCGCTCGTCGATCACCCGCTGGTCCCGCTCGTCTCGGCGACCGGTTCGACGCGCATGGGGCGCGAGGTGGGTACGAAGCTTGCCGCGCGCTTCGCGCGCGCGATCCTCGAACTCGGCGGCAACAATGCGGCGATCGTGGCGCCCTCGGCCGATCTCGATCTCGCGCTGCGCGCCATCGCGTTCGCCGCGATGGGGACCGCCGGCCAGCGCTGCACGACGCTTCGGCGCCTGATCGTGCACGAAAGCGTCTACGACAAGCTGATGCCGAAGCTGGTGCGCGCCTATGCGGGCGTGGGCATCGGCGATCCGCGCGCGGCGGGCACGCTCGTCGGCCCGCTGATCGACGCGGCCGCCCTGGAAGGGGCACGCAAGGCGCTGGCCGAGGCGAAGGCGCTCGGCGGGAAAATCCACGGCGGCGAACGCGTGACGCGCGCCGATCTCGCGGCGGACGCCTGCTACTTCCAGCCGGCTCTCGTCGAGATGCCCGGGCAGGCAGGACCGATGCTGCACGAGACGTTCGCGCCCATCCTCTATGTCGTGCGCTACCGCGAACTCGACGAAGCGATCGCGATCCAGAACGGCGTGGCGGCGGGGCTGTCGTCGTCGATCTTCACGCTCGACATGCGCGAGGCGGAGCGCTTCGTCTCCGACACCGGCTCGGACTGCGGGATCGCGAACGTCAATATCGGTCCGTCGGGCGCCGAGATCGGCGGCGCGTTCGGCGGCGAGAAGGAGACCGGCGGCGGCCGCGAGGCGGGTTCGGATTCGTGGAAGGCGTACATGCGCCGCGCCACGAACACGATCAACTACGGAACGACGCTGCCGCTTGCGCAGGGCGTGACGTTCGACATCGGCTCCTAGGCGCCGGACAGCAGGCGCGGGCGCATCGGCACGCCGGCGACGCCGATCGGGACGACGCCGATCAGCAGACGCGAGACGGCATTCGCCGGCCCCACGAACGGCAGCACGAGGCGTTCCCAGCGCCGCGTCTTTTCCGTGCCCAGCGGGATGCGCAGCGACAACAGCGGCAGGCGGCGCGCGAACGCGGCGCGATAGCACGCCAGCGCATGATCGACGACGTAGTCGCTGGCGGGGATCTGCGACACGAGACGGCCCGTCAGGTCGCGCCCGGTGACGGCTGCGACGAACGTCCCGAAGATGCGGAAGCGGAAATCGCGGCCGCCGTCGACGGGTTCGACGACGTTGACGTAGCCGAGAGCGGGCCGGAACTCTGACGGATCGAGCATGGCGGCCGGAACGCCGGTACCTTCCGAACGCCGGCGTTCGAAGAACCGGATCAGGTGCCGGATCGGGGTCGTCTGCGCTTCGTCGGCGCGCGGCGTCCACAGGGTCGTCGGGCAGGCCGCGCCTGCGGCGACGAACGTCTCTTCGATCCGGTCGGTTCGCCCGGACAGGATATCCTGGAACCATTCGTCGCTGCGCAGTCCGTCTTCCAGGCAGGTGTCGTTCGTCACGTTCGCGCATCCGTCGTTCGTCTCGGGGCGAATGAGATAGGGCCAAGGGCATTAACGAATCGTCACCGCACGACCGTCCTGCGCCGCCGGCATGGCTCGGCATGCGCATCGTCGTGCCGCACCCATGTGCCCGCCGAAGCCGCCATCCGCTTGTTTCCAAGCCGTTTTGGTCTCTTCCGGCCGGTGCGGCGACCGTCGCCGTCGCATTTCGCGATGCACGGCAAGGATAGTGCTAAGCTCGGCGGGCTTCGGGCCGATCAAGCTGCCGACAAGCGATGCGAACAACATGCGGATGCTCGTCGCCGCACGGGAAAACGCCGCGACGTCCATGCTGAAGGATGGGCGGATCCGGTAGAGCCGCATCGCCAGGTTTCGCGCCTTCGTCGAGATCGACGTCGGCTAACCCAACCGGGGAGGATGATATGCGCGCCTTGCTGTCGAGACTGAAGATAAGAAGGAAGCTCCTTCTGCTCGCCGGAATCTCGGCGGCCGGATTCGCCGTTCTGGGCGCGATCGTCGCCTATCAGACGCGCATCACCGACAATGCGACGGCGATGCGCGATCTGGGCGAGGCCCGCGCCGACGGCCTGCGCGAGTTCGATACGCTCATGCTCCAGCTCCGGCGGTACGAGAAGGACTTCCTGCTGCGCCGCGACGAGCGGGAGGTGGCGCGGCACGGCGAGGCGGTGAAGAACGTCGAGAAGGCGGTGGCGCACCTCAAGGGTCTCGCGGCGCCGCAGACCGCGACCGTCTACGACAGCCTCTCCACCGGCGTCGGCGCCTACGCCAAGGCGTTCGACGGACTTGCGGCCACGATGCGCAATCTGGGTCTCAACCAGAATCTCGGACAGCAGGCGGCGATGCGACGGGCGGTGCAGGCCGCCGAGACGGAGCTCACCAAGCTCGGTCGGGACGCGATCGTGGTTCTCGTGCTCCAGCTGCGCCGGCACGAAAAGGACTTCCAGCTGCGCGAGACGCAGGCCGAGGCCGACGCGCACGCGCGCGACGCCGCGCGACTCGTCTCGCTGCTCGCCGATTCCGGGCTCGAACCCGCACAGGTCCGGCAGATCGAGGGGCTTACGAAGGAATATATCGCCGCTTTCGCCGAGTTCGTCCGCCTGACGTTCGAGCGCAACGAGAAGACCGCGGCGATGAGCCGGGCTTTCGCGGCGGTCGAACCGATCATCGACCGGCTGCTGGAGATCGAGAAGGCCGATATCGACCGTTCGATGTCCGAAGTCGCCGGACAGCTTGCGCTTGCGCGCACGATCCTGTGGACGGCGATCTTCGCGATCACGGCGCTGGTC
The DNA here is from genome assembly GCA_016794005.1 of Rhodospirillales bacterium. GTDB lineage: Bacteria > Pseudomonadota > Alphaproteobacteria > CACIAM-22H2 > CACIAM-22H2 > Tagaea. The sequence continues at coordinate 11,961 of JAEUKY010000392.1, read as the reverse complement.
GTCGCGCTGAGCCTGGTCGTCGCGGGCTACATCGCGGGTCCGGTTGCCCAGATCACCGCGCAGATGAACAGGCTGGGAACCGGAGACACCGACATATCGGTCGACGTTTCCGGCAAGGACGAGATCGCGGACATGGGCCGCAGCCTGATCGTCTTCCGGGACAATCTGGTCGCCCAGCGCGAGCTCGAAGCGCAGGCCGCGCGCCAGCAGCAGGCCCAGCTCGAGCGCGCGCAGCGCGTCGCGTCGATCACCGGGGAGTTCCAGGCCGGCGTCACCGAGGTGCTCGACACGACGTCGAAGTCGGTCGCCGATCTCCAGTCGACGGCGCAGAACCTGACGCGGATCTCTTCGGCCGCGCAGGAGCTGTCGGTCGCCGCGGCGGCAGGCTCGAACGAAGCGTCGTCGAACGTGCAGACCGTCGCCTCGGCGACGGAAGAGCTGACGGCGTCGATCAAGGAGATCTCCCGCCAGATCGCCGCATCCAGCGAGAACGCGAACCGGACGGCGGAGCTTGCCGCGGCGAGCGAAGTGCGCGTGCGAGAGCTGAGCGAGGTGGCCGAGCGCATCGGCGACGTCGTCAAGCTCATCAACTCGATCGCCTCGCAGACGAACCTTCTGGCGCTGAACGCGACGATCGAGGCCGCGCGCGCGGGCGATGCCGGCAAGGGCTTCGCCGTCGTCGCGAACGAGGTGAAGACCCTCGCCTCGCAGACCGCCAAGGCGACCGAGGAGATCGGCGCGCAGGTCACCGCGATCCAGGAGAAGACGGGCGGCGTCGTCACGGCGATGTCGGATATCGGCGTCGCCGTGCGCGCGATTTCGGAGATGACCGCGACCGTCGCTTCAGCCGTCGAGGAGCAGACGGCGGCGACGCAGGAGATCGGCCGGAACGTCGAGCAGGCGGCGCAGGGCGTGGAGGAAACCAATCGCGCCATCACCGGCGTGCGCTCGGCGGCGGAGGAGACGGGCGAGGCGTCCGGCGGCGTGCTTTCGGCCTCGCAGCAGGTCGCCACGCAGGCGGAGGCGCTGAGCCGCCGGGTGTCGACGTTCCTCGAGGCGGTGCGCGCCGCCTGACGGCGGATGCGTCAGGGGCGGACGGCGGGCGTCTCCCACGCCATGCCGGCCGCCCGCCGCATCAGGAAGACCTCGAGTTCGACAAGCTCCGGCGCGCCGAACGGATACGGCTCCGCGCGCACGCCGGTCATGCAGTTGCGGATGCGCCGCTGCAGCGAACCCAGCCCCTGCCATTCCGACCGATAGAGCGGATAGCCGGTGGGATGCGCCTGCGGGATCGCGACGCCGGCGAGGCTTCCCCCTGCACGCTCGTCGTGGCATTGCGCGCACGAAAGATTGAGTTGCCCGAGACGCTGCCGATAGAGCGCTTCGCCGGCAATCGCCGCGGCGTCGAGGGACCCGCCCGTCGGCGGCGCGATCGCCATGCCGCGCGACTGGAATGCGACATAGGCGGCAATCGCCAGCCGCGGGCGGCTTTCGGGTGCGGGCGAGGATGCGCGCTGGTGTTCGTTCCGGCACCGGTCGATCCGTCCGTCGAGATCGACGACCGTTCGCGCCTTCGCATCGAAGGCCGGGTAGCGTACGGCAACGCCGCGCATGCTTTCGCCTGCACCGTGGCAGTCGGCGCAGGATTTCCCCGCGTTGCCCGCGCGCGCGTTCCACTGCGCTTCGCCCTCGGCGACCCACAGCATGGCGGGATTCGACATGTCGTCGCGCTGGATCGCCTGCAGCGCCGGGCTCATGTCGGCGAAGCCCGAACGGCGCCCATCGGTTGCGGTCTGGGCGCCCGCCGCCGCGGCGAACCCGGCGACGACGAGGATCGCCCAGATGCGTGCCGGCCGTTTCACTCGACCGCGATGGCGACGCTGTGGCTGGCGGAGAAGCCGTTGTCGCCGGTCCAGGTCAGTTCGAGCGTCCCGCTGCGTTCGGCGCGCACGTGGAACGCGACGTAGGGATTCGCGGCGACGGCCGGGGAAAGCGCCACGTCGATCACGTCGGCGCCGGCGAAGCGGCAGCGCAGGCGCTGGACGATGTCGCGCGGGATCAGCGTGCCGTTCATGCCCGGCCGGAAGCCCGTCTCCATCGGGTGCGCGACGAGCGTCTTCACCTCGAACACCTCGCCGCGGCGCACGCGGGCCGGCGCGTTGACAAGCGGGATCGCCATCACTCGATCCCTTCGATGCAGGCGGCGATGGTCACGATCACGTCGACGCCGGCGGTCCACAGCGTGCCGTCTTCCATCTCGGCGACCGCGACGACCTTCTGCGTGTCGCCGAGCTTGATGCGCGTGGACAGGCTTGCGCGTCCGGCCTGCGGGCCGAAGGCGACGCTCAGCACGTGCGGCTGCGGGTTGCGCTCGTTGAAGACGTGGATCGCGCGCACGCGGTCCGCGCCCTCCATCCGGCTGTCGATCTCGACGCGCATCGGCACGGTGTTGCCGTTGTCGACCAGCGGCTGGATGTCGAGCGTCACCTTGCCCTCGCGCATCGGCCGGCCGGACGCGACGGCGGCGATGGCCGCGCGCATCGTTTCGGGCGTGGCGTGCGCCCCGAAAGGCGCCACGGCCAATGCCGCAATTCCCGCAAGCGTCGTTCGGCGCGTGGCGTTCATCTCGCGGCTCCGGGTTCGCGCAACGTCGCCAAGTATGCCACGACATCCTCGATCTGCGCTGCCGTCAGGATGGGCTTGCCCGCGAATGCCGGCGCCACGCGCGAAAGCCCGTCGGTCCGGTAATAGGCCGGCATCGGGCTATCCGGGGCAAGGCGTGCGGGATCGACGAGGCGCAGACGCAGCTGGCCCTCGCTCCAGCGCGACCCCGCCCCGTCGAGCGGCGGGGCGAGATTGCCCTGGAACCGCTCTTCGGGGATCGGGCCGGAGTGGCAGAGCAGGCACAGGCCGAGCGTGCGGTTCGCCACGATGGCGCGGCCGCGCGCCGCGTCGCCGATGGCGCCTTCCAGCGGCCGTTCGATCGCGTCGCCGGTCACTACATAGTCGGCGGCCGACGCGGGCATGGCGGCGAACGCGATCGCTGCCGCCAGCCGTGCGGGCAGGCGTCGCCTCACACCGTGCGCAGGTCGTGCTTGGACACCGGCAGCGAACGGATGCGCTTGCCGGTCGCCGCGAAGATCGCGTTGAGCACGGCGGGTGCCGCCACGCCGATCGTCGGTTCGCCGACCCCGCCCCAGAAGCCGCCGGACGGGACCAGGATCGTCTCGACCTTCGGCATCTCGTCCATCCGCAGCACGGGATAGGTGTCGAAGTTCGTCTGCTCGATCACGCCGTCCTTGACCGTGCATTCGCCGTGGAGTGCGGCCGACAGGCCGTAGACGAACGAGCCGGACACCTGCCGTTCGACCTGTGCGGGATTGACGACGACGCCGGGATCCGTCGCCGCGACGATGCGATGGATCTTGAGCTTGCCGCCCGTCACCGAAACTTCCGCGCAAGCGGCAACATAGCTGCCGAAGCCCATGATCTGGGCAAGCCCGTGATGCACGCCGGGTGCGGCCTTGCCGTAACCGGCACCGGCCGCCGCCGCCTCGAGCACCGCGCGGTGCTTGGGCTTCAGGTACCGGCGGCGGAACTCCAGCGGGTCGATTCCGGCGGCGCGCGCCAGCTCGTCCATGAAGCATTCGACGTAGATGGCGTTGTGGTTGAGATTGACCCCGCGCCAGAAGCCGGCCAGCACGTGCGGATTGCGCATCGCGTGGTCGACCAGCAGGTTCGGGATGTCGTAGCCGAACTGGCCTTCCGTGCCGCCCGCGTTGAGGCCCTGGAACACGACCGGATCCATGCCGTTCTGCATGTTCTGCGGGGCGAGCGAGGCGAGGATCGACTGACCGGAGATGCGCATGTGCAGGCCGGTCAGGTTGCCTGCGGCGTCGAATCCGCCGGTCAGCTTGCACTGCGTCACCGGATGGAAGGCGCAGTGCATCATGTCTTCTTCGCGCGACCAGACGAGCTTGACCGGCACGCCCGGCACCTGCTTGGCGATCAGCACGGCCTGGCGGACATAGTCCGACCGGCCGCGCCGGCCGAAGCCGCCGCCCAGCATCATCTTGTGCACGTCGCACTTGGCGACCGGCAGTTCGGCGGCTTCCGCAGCCGCGGCGAGTGCGGATTCGCCGTTCTGCGTCGGTGCCCACACCTCGCAGCGGTCGGCCGTGTAGAGCGCCGTGGCGTTCATCGGCTCCATCGGCGCGTGGTTCTGGTAGGGATACGAATAGACCGCCTCGACGGTCTTCGCGGCACCGGCGAGCGCCGTCTTCGCGTCGCCGATCCGCGTGCCGACGAAGGCGTTTTCGGCCGTGAGACCCTCCTTCAGCATCGCGTCGATCGTGGCGCTGGAGGTTTTCGCACCCGGCCCGAGATCCCAGTCGACCGGCAGGGCTTCGATCGCCTTGTGCGCCTGCCAGTAGCTGTCGGCGACCACGGCGACCGCGTTGCCGTCGACGGCGACGACCTTGCGCACGCCGGGCATGCCCGCGACCTTCGCGCCAGCGAAGCTCTTGAGCTTGCCGCCCGCGACCGGGCACTGGCGGATCGTCGCGGTCAGCATGTTGGGAAGGCGCAGGTCGAGACCGTAGACGAGCGAGCCGTTCAGCTTCTCGGCCGTGTCGAGACGCTTCACGCCCTTGCCGGCGATCTTCCAGTCCTTGATGTCCTTCAGCACCACCGCGGCTGGCGCTTCGAGCTGTGCGGCTTCCGCGGCGACGGCGCCGTAGGCGAGCGTGCGTCCGCTCGGCGCATGGCGGATCACGCTGTTGGCGGCCGTGCATTCGCCCGCCGGCACGTTCCAGCGCTTGGCCGCGGCGGCGACCAGCATCGTGCGCGCGGCGGCACCGCCCTGGCGCACGTATTCGTGCGATTCGCGGATCCCACGGCTGCCGCCGGTCGAGAAATTGCGCCACACGCGGTTGCGCGCGACGTTCTGGCCGGGCGTGGGAAACTCGGTCGACACTTTCGACCAGTCGCATTCCAGCTCCTCGGCCACGAGCTGGGCGAGGCCGGTGAGCGTGCCCTGGCCCATCTCCGAGCGCGCGATGCGGATCACCACGCGGTCGTCGGGATGGACGACGACCCAGGCGTTGATCTCGCGCACCGCACCGGCGACCTGCGCCGTGCCGGCGGGAATGCCGAAGCCGAGCGAGAGCCCGCCGGCGGCGGCCGACACGAGGAAGGAGCGGCGGTCCATCGAAGCGATCGCTGTCATGGCGCGTTCCTCCCTCAGGCCCTGGCGGCGGCGTGGATCGCCGCGCGCACCTGCTGATACGTCCCGCAGCGACAGATGTTGGTCATCGCGGCGTCGATGTCGTCGTCGGTCGGGTTCGGCTTCTCCGCCAAGAGGGCGGCGGCGGCCATGATCATGCCGCTCTGGCAGTAGCCGCACTGCGGCACGTCGTTGTCGAGCCAGGCCTTCTGCACCTTGTGCAGCATGCCGTTGGCGGCGAGGCCCTCGATCGTCGTGATCTTGCCGTCGCCGACGGCTTCCAGCGGCACGGCGCACGAGCGCGTCGGCACGCCGTCGATATGGACGGTGCACGCACCGCACTGCGCGATGCCGCATCCGTACTTCGTTCCGGTCAGGCCGAGCGCGTCGCGCAGGACCCAGAGCAGCGGCGTTTCGGGATCGACTGCAGCGTCGTACTTCTTCCCGTTGATCGTCAGGACGGCCATCCGCGTCTCCCCCCGTTTGAACGGAATGTGATTGGCGGAAAGACTAGTGCCCGGATCGGCAAAAGGGGAGTCGCGGCGGGTTACAGACCATTTTGCCCGTTGGTTGAGCAGTAACCTGAGGAGCTTCCGTTCGATTGTGGATATCTGCCGGAATATTCGGCAATCCCGGATTGACTTTGTCGACAATCGACAGCAGGCTCTCCGAAATTTCGCCGGATACGCAAAAATCCGGAACACGGGAGAGACGACCCAGATGCCCGCCCCGCAGGCCTCTACGGCCCTGAAGCGCTTTACCGTCCTCGACCTCACGCGCGTGCGATCCGGCCCCACCTGCGTGCGCCAACTCGCCGACTGGGGCGCCAACGTCGTCAAGATCGAGATGCCGGCCCATCTCGAGGAAGCCGACCCGATGGGCGGTCCGCGCGACGGCGCGGACTTCATGAATCTCCACCGCAACAAGCGCTCGCTGACGCTGAACCTGAAATCGCCCGAGGGCGTGGCACTGTTCCGCCGCCTCGTCGCCAAGGCCGACGTGGTGGTCGAGAATTTCCGCCCCGACGTGAAGGACCGCCTCGGCATCGCGTACGCCGATCTCAAGAAGATCAATCCGCGCATCGTCTACGGCAGCATCTCGGGCTTCGGCCAGGACGGCCCCTATGCCAAGCGCCCGGGCTTCGACCAGATCGCGCAGGGCATGGGCGGGCTGATGTCGGTCACCGGGCTGCCGGGGCAGGGGCCGGTGCGCGCGGGCATCCCGCTCGCCGACCTGACCGCCGGGCTTTTCTGCGCGATGGGCATCCTCACGGCCCTCCTCGAACGCGAGGTTTCGGGCGAGGGGCAGTGGGTGCAGACGTCGCTCCTGCAGGCGCAGTCTTTCATGCTCGACTTCCAGGCCGCGCGCTATCTCGTCAAGGGCGAGGTCGCCAAGCAGGCCGGCAACAACCACCCGACCAGCATCCCGACCGGCGTGTTCCGCACGAAGGACGGCTACCTCAATCTCGCGACGACCGGCCAGGCGATCTGGGAACGCTGCGCCAGGGCGCTGGGCGCCGAAGAACTGATCGCGCGACCCGAGTACGCGAAGATGGCGCTGCGTTCGCAGAACCGCGACAAGCTGAACGAGGAACTCCAGGCGATCTTCCTGCAGGCGACCACCGCCGAATGGGTGGAGAAGCTCAACGCCGCAGGCGTGCCGAGCGGGCCGATTTACGCGATCGACCAGATGTTCGCCGACCCGCAGGTCAAGCATCTGGGCGTGGCCAGACCGGTCGAGGGTGCGGACTATTCGCTGATGGGCCAGCCCTTCGCGATGAGCCGCACGCCCAGCAGGATCGCGTCGCCGCCGCCCGCGCGCGGTGCCCAGAACGACGAGATCCTGGCCGAGTTCGGCCTCAAGGACGACGAAATCGCGGCCCTCAGGGCTGCCGGAACGATCTGAAGGAGACGACGCGTATGTCCGAGAAGATGCTGTCCCGCAAGGAAGGCCGTGTCGGGATCATGACCTTCAACAATCCCGAGAAGCACAACGCCGTGTCGTTCGAGATGTGGGAAGCGGCCGAGAAGATCCTCGACGGCTTCCTCGCCGATCCCGACGTGCGCGTGATCGTGCTGACCGGTGCGGGCGGCAAGGCGTTCGTGTCGGGTGCCGACATCTCGAAGTTCGAGAGCGAGCGCGCGTCGGAAGAAGCGACGCAGAAATACAACGCGCTGGTCGAGAAGGTCTACATGCGCATCTACCAGATGCCCAAGCCGACCATCGCGATGATCCGCGGCTTCTGCATCGGCGGCGGACTCAACCTCGCGATCTGCTGCGACATGCGCTTTTCGACCGAAGGCTCGAAGTTCGCGCTGCCGGCGGCCAAGCTCGGCCTCGGCTACGGCTACAAGGGCCTGCGCCGCTACATCGAGACGATCGGCCCGGTCGCGACGAAGGAGATCTTCTATACCGCCCGCCAGCTCACCAGTGCCGAAGCGCTGCGCTGGAACATCGTCAACCGCGTGATCGCCGACGACGCGCTGGAAACGACGGTGATGGAGATCGCCAACACGATCGCCGACAACGCGCCGATGACGATCGCGACGATCAAGGCGAGCACGGTCGAGGTGCTGAAGGACGCGGACAAGCAGGACATCGCCAAATGCGACGCGATGGTCGCCGCGTGCTTCGCCAGCAACGACTACAAGGAAGGCCGCAAGGCCTTCATGGAAAAGCGCAAGCCCCAGTTCACCGGAACCTGAGGAAGCGATGGACGCGCCCGCCGCGATCGCACTGGTCCGCAAGACGTCGCTTTCGAGCCTCGTCGAGGCCGAAGTGATGCGCCTGATCCTGGCGGGCGAGCTCGATTCCGGCCAGCAGATCAAGGAAGTCGCGATCGCCGCTCGCCTGGGTGTGGGCCGGTCGTCGGTGCGCGAGGCGTTGCGGGCGCTGGAGGCCGTCGGCCTCGTGCGCATCGAGAAGAACCGCGGCGCCTTCGTGCGCGTGGTCAGCGAGACCGAGGCGCGCGAGATGTACGTCGTGCGCGAACAGCTCGAAGGGCTTGCCGGCGCGCTGCTCGCCGCTCGCATCACCGACGACGAGGTGCGCGAGCTGCGCGAGTATGTCGACGAGCTCGACTACTATCTCGATCCGGCGGAGTTCCAGCGCTACTTCCCCCTCAATCTCAAGTTCCACCGCCGCATCTTCGAGATGGCCGGGAACGGCCGCCTGCTCGACATGTACGGAAGGCTGACGAACGAGCTGCACACCGTGCGGCGCAACGGCCTGCTGCGCGGCGGCGGCCTCGCCGTCTCGAACATCGAACATCGCAACATCGTCGACGCCCTGGCGGCGCGCGACGCGGATGGCGCGTCGGCGGCCATGCGCGCGCATGTCAGTGCGGGCGGCCAGCGCCGGCGCGCGCAGGCACCCGGCGATTCCGGATCGGAGGTCGCATGAGCCACCTGGTACTCGAAGGCCTCACGAAGGTCTACGGCACGAACACCGTACTCGACTCGATCGACCTGTCTGTCGCGCGCGGCCAGCTCGTCTGCCTGCTCGGTCCGTCGGGCTGCGGCAAGACCACGACGCTGCGTCTCGTGGCGGGCTTCATGGACCCGAGTGCCGGCACCGTGCGCGTGGGCGACCGGGTACTGTCGCGCCCCGGCGACACGCTGCCGCCCGAGCGGCGCGGCATGTCGATGATCTTCCAGTCCTACGCGCTGTGGCCGCACATGACGATCTTCGAGAACGTCGCCTACGGGCTGGCGCTGCGGAAGTTCGACAAGGCCGAGATCGCAAAGCGCGTGGCGAAGATGCTGGGGGCCGTGAAGCTCGAGCATCTGGCCGAACGCTACCCGGGCGAACTTTCCGGCGGCCAGCAGCAGCGCGTGGCGCTGGCGCGCGCCCTCGTCGTCGAGCCGGAGATCCTGCTGCTCGACGAGCCGCTATCCAATCTCGACGCCGCCCTTCGCGAAGAGATGCGCTTCGAGGTGCGCCGCCTGCACGACGAGTTCCGCTACACGACCGTCTACGTGACGCACGACCAGGCCGAGGCGATGACCGCCGCCGACCTGATCGTCGTGATGAACCAGGGCCACATCGAGCAGGCGGGTTCGCCCGAGGAAATCTACTCGCGCCCGCGCTCGAGCTTCGTCGCGACGTTCCTGGGCGGGGCGAACATCCTGTCCGGCAAGGCGGTCGATTCCAGTCGGCTGGACATCGGCGCCGGCGTGGTGCGCTGCGCCGAACCCACCTTCTCGGCGGGGGCGCCCGGCGCCATGTCGATCCGCTTCCACGAGATCGGCGTCAGCGCGCGGCAGTCGCAGGACGCGCTGCCCGCGACCGTGACGCGACAGACTTTCCTCGGCTCGACGCGCGATCTCTCGCTCGCGCTCGCCGACGGCACGACATTGCGGGCGTCGGCACCCCCCGATCTCGCGATTCCGGCGGACGCAAAGGTCTGGGTGGCACTGCCGCCCGAACGATGCAGGCCGGTTCTGGTCTGACGCACGGCCTAAAAACAAAACGACAAAACGGAGGAACCCCATGAAAGCCAGATTGCTGCCTGCACTTGCGGCATTCGCGCTGCTCGCCACCGGAGCCGCGGCGCAAAGCCCGATCTACAGGATCACGCCGGAACTCGAAGCGGCCGCGCGCCGCGAAGGCAATCTCGTCTACTACACGTCGATCGACGTGAAGGTGGCCGAGGATCTCGCCAAGGCGTTCGAGAAGCGCTACCCGGGCATCAAGGTGCAGGTCGAGCGCAACGGTGCCGAACGCCAGTTCTCGAAGATCGGGCAGGAATACTCCAGCCGGATCTACAACGTCGACACGGTCAACAGCTCCGACGCCGCGCACTTCGTCTACTGGAAGCGCGAAGGCTGGCTTGCGGCGGCCCTTCCCGAAGAAGTGAGCCAGCGCTATCCGGCCGGCTCGTTCGACGCGGAAGGCTTCTACGCGCCGATGCGCGCCAGCCTCAGCGTCATCGCCTACAACACCAGGATGGTGACCCCGGCAGAAGCGCCCAAGAGCTTCAAGGACCTGCTCGACGCCAAGTGGAAGGGCAAGCTCGTCAAGGCGCACCCCGGCTACTCCGGCACGATCCTGACGGCGACCTTCCAGATCAGCCGCGACATCGGCTGGGACTATCTGGAGAAGCTCGCCGGCCAGCAGGTGATGCAGGTGCAGTCCTCGACGGAACCGCCGCGCAAGGTCATCGCGGGCGAGCGTCCGGTCATGGCCGACGGCAACGAGTACAACGTGTTCCTCGAGAAGGCGCGCGGTGCTCCGATCGAGCTCGTCTACGCGACGGAAGGCACGCCGCTCGTCATCGGTCCGTCGGGCGTGATGAAGAACGCCAAGAACCCGAACGCCGCCAGGCTCTTCCACGCGTGGTCGTTCTCGCAGGAAGCCCAGCAGTTGGCGGTCGACGTGGGCGGGCTGCGCTCGTTCCATCCGGGCGTCAAGGAACCGGCCGGCCGCAAGCCGCTGTCGGAGATCAAGCTGATGAAGGACGATCCGGCGGCGGTCGACAAGCAGGTCGAAGAGATCAAGCGCAACTACCTGCGCCACTTCAAGACATGACCGTTCCCGTTTCGGCCACGCTTCCGGCCGGGACGGGACGCGGCCGGTCGCCGGCGGGGCTGGACCTTTCGGGTCCGGTCCTCGCCGCGACCGGGTTGTTTCTCGTCGGCCTCATCGGACTGCCGCTCGCCTGGCTGGGTGCCTACGCGTTCAGCGACCGGGGCGGCTCGTTCACGCTGTCGAACTTCCGGACGCTGGTCGACGATCCGACGCTTTTCCAGCCGCTCGTCACCACGTTCAGTCTTTCGCTCCTCGTCGCGGTCTTCGCCGCGATCGCGGCGGCGCCGCTCGCCTGGGTCGTGGCGCGCACCGATCTGCCGGGGCGGCGCACCGTGCGCATGCTGATGACGGCAAGCTTCGTCACGCCGCCGTTCCTGGGCGCCATCGCGTGGGAGATCCTCGCGGCCCCGAACAGCGGCATCCTCAACAAGCTCTGGCGCGAAGCGACCGGTTCGGGCGACGCGCTCTTCAACATCTACAGCTTTCCCGGGCTGGTGTTCGTCGTCGCCTGCTACACCGCACCCTACGTGTTCGTCGTGCTGACGAACGCGCTCGACCGGATTCCGGCCGATCTCGAGGATGCCGCCGGCATCCTGGGTGCCGGCCGCTGGAAGGTCGTCACGGGCGTGACGCTGCCGCTGGTGCTTCCGGCCCTGCTTGCGGGCGCCCTCGTCGCGTTCCTGCAGGCGATGACGCTGTTCGGTTCGCCCGCGATTCTCGCGATCCCGGCCGGATTCCACACCGTGACGACGAAGATCTATTCGCTGTTCCAGTTCCCGCCCAAGCCGCAGATCGCGGCGGCCGCGGCCCTCCCGCTGCTGCTCGTCACCATTGCACTTCTGTGGCTGCAGTCGCGGCTGCTCGGCCGGCGGGGATTCGCCGTGCTCGGCGGCAAGAGCGGCGAGCCGCGGCTGATGGCGCTGGGCCTGTGGCGCTGGCCGGTCTTCGCGCTCGTGATCGCAGTGCTGGCGTTGCCGCTCTTCCTGCCCTACGCCGCGCTGCTGAAAGCGGCGATCAGCCGCGTCCCGTCCGGCCCGTTCGACCCGAACAACCTGACCTTCGAGAACTTCTCGTTCGTGTTCGTCGAGTTCTCGCAGACCAAGCGCGCCTTCTCGAACACGTTCGTGATGGCGGCCGCGACGGCGACATGCGGGGCCGCGATGGCGCTCGTCATCGCCTATCTTGCCGCGCGCCGCGCCACGTTCGGC
>JAEUKY010000356.1 GCA_016794005.1 Rhodospirillales bacterium | reverse complement strand
ATGCGCCTCGTCGACCGTGCCCTTCGCCTTGTAGGTGGCGAAGAACGGCATGTTCCAGCTTTCGAGGAAATTGCGCAGCATCCCCGGCACGCCTTCGTGCATGGCCCCGCGCCCGATCAGCGCCAATGGGCGCTTCGCGCGCGCGATCGCCAGCCGCACCGCGACCGCCGCATCTCCCGCAAGCGCGGTGCGCGCGACGGCGACGGGGTGCGCGTCGAAACTCTCGGTCGATTCGGCACGGCCCAGATCGGCCGGCACGTTCAGCATCACGGGGCCGGCCGGATAGGCGGTGGCGATGTCGAGTGCGCGCGCCATCTGCTGGGCGGGCCGCGTCGCGTTGAGCGTGGCGGCGTATTTGGTGACCGGCGTGGCCAGCGCCACGTGATCGAAGACCTGATGGTTGTAGATCTGCATGTTGCCGGTCGCCATCTCGCCCGTCAGCACGGCCAGCGGCGAACGTTCCATCAGCGCACCCGCGATGCCCGCCGTCGCGTTGGCGATACCGGGGCCGAGTGCCGGGATCAGAACCTGCGGCTTGCCGGTGATCTGGCACACCGCGTCGGCCATGAAGGCGGCGGCGGGTTCGGACTTCGCCAGAACGAAGCGGATGCCGGCTTCCTCGCACGCGCGCACGGTTTCCAGCACGTCGTTGCCGGGAATGCCGAAGGCGAACGACGCCCCCCAGTTGCGCAGCGTGGCTGCGAGCTTGTCGGCGACTTTCAAGATGGACTCCTATTCGGCCGCGCGGTCGAGCAGGCTTTCGCCCGGACGCACGCGGGTGAAGGCGACCGGCTCCATCGACACGTCGAGCGAATCGCCCGCGTTTCGCACCAGCGTATAGCGCGACGTCGGCAGGTCGCCGGTCTCGGGATGGTCGGCGCGGAAATGCGCACCGCGGCTGTCGGTGCGTGCAAGGGCGGCGATGCGGATCGCCTTCGACACCGCGACGAGGTTCTTGAGGTTGAGCCAGTCGTGCCAGGTGAGATTGAAGGCGCGCGTCGTCTCGGCCACGCCGGCGGCATCCAGCTCGGCGTCGAGCGCGTCGAGCGTTGCGCCCGCGCGCGCGAGGCTGGCCGCGTCCCGCACGATGCCCACGTCTTCCCACATCGCGTCGAACAGCTTCTCGCGGATGGGTTCGAGATCGCGCGGCTTGCGCGCGAACGGGGCGAGCGCGCGCGCCGTCGCGGCCGAAATCGCCGCTTCGTCGGCATTGCGCAGAACCCCGTGCGCCGCCGCCCAGCGCGCCATGCTGTCGCCGGCAAGCCCGCCGAACACGGTCGAGTTCGCCACGCCGTTGCCGCCGAGGCGGTTGGCCCCGTGCACGCCGCCGGTATCCTCGCCGGCCGCGAACAGGCCGGTCAGCTCGGTCGTGCAGTCGCCGCGGAACGGCACGCCGCCCATCATGTAATGCGCGGTCGGCACCACTTCGACGCGCCCGCCGGCAAGGTCGAAGCCGCAATCGGCACAGCGCTCGACCATGCCCTTGAAGGCCTTGCGCACCATGTCGGCACCCAGATGGTGCATCTGGAGATACGCCCCGCCCAGCGGCGTGCCGCGCCCCTTGCGCACGATGTCGAACACCGCGCGGCTGACGATGTCGCGCGTCGCGCGCTCGCCCTTGTCGTCATACTCGGCCATGAAGCGCGTGCCGTCGCGGTCGAGCAGCCATCCCCCCGCCCCGCGCAGGCCCTCTTCCAGCACGGTGCCCGTCATGCGCGTGTCGGGCCCGGCGAGCAGGCCGGTCGGGTGGAACTGCACCATCTCCATGTCGCGCAAGGGCAGGCCGGCGCGCAGCGCCATCGCCATGCCGTCGCACGCCTTGTCGCCCGACGGCGTGTGGTAGCGGTACATGGTCGGCCCGCCGCCGGTCGCCAGCAGCACTGCCTTCGCGCGCACGAAGACGAATTCGCCGTCGCGCATGTCGACCATCAGCACGCCCGCAAGCGCCGACCCGTCGGACGTGCGGATCAGCTCGACCGCGCGGTGTTCCTCCAGCCGGCCGATCCCGCGCGCCCAGACCTGTTCGGCAAGACGGTTGACGATCTCGATCCCGGTCAGGTCGCCCTTGTGGACGGTGCGGTCGAAGGTCTGGCCCGCGAAGGCCTTCTGGTGGACCGTGCCGTCGGGGTTGCGGTCGAAGAAGCAGCCAAGCTCGTTTTC
>JAEUKY010000355.1 GCA_016794005.1 Rhodospirillales bacterium | reverse complement strand
CAGGAAATCGACGGGGACCAGGCGCGCGCGCCGCGTCTTCGTCGGGAAGCCGTCGCCGAACAGGATGTCGTGGCCGGCATGCGCCGCGTCGTCGGCGGGGTAGGTGACGGCCCCCTCGCGCTGCAGCCGGTCCCACGGCAGTCCCGACAGCGACGGCATCGCCGCGCGCATTTCCTCGTAGACCGCGCCGACATCGGGATAGTCCCAGTCGAGCCCGAGGCGGCGCGCCAGCTCGACGATCAGCTCCCAGTCCTGGCGCGCCTCGCCCGGCAGCTTCAGCACGGGCCGGCCGAGCTGCACCTGCCGGTTCGTGTTCGTGTAGGTGCCCAGCTTCTCGGCATGGGCCGAGGCGGGCAGCACGACGTCGGCATGCCAGGCCGTCTCGGTCAGGAAGATGTCCTGCACGACGAAATGCTCGAGCTTGGCGAAGGCCGCGCGCGCGTGGTTCTGGTCGGGATCCGACATCGCCGGGTTCTCGCCCATCACGTACATCGCGCGGATCTCGTGCCGGTCGATGGCGTCGATGATCTCGACCACGGTCAGGCCGCGCTTGGGATCGAGCGGACGGCCCCAGCGCTTCTCGTAGTCGGCGCGGAAGGCCGCGTTCTCGACCGGATGGTAATCCGGATACATCATCGGGATCAGGCCCGCGTCCGAAGCGCCCTGCACGTTGTTCTGGCCGCGCAGCGGATGAAGGCCGGTCCCGGGCCGGCCGATCTGGCCGGTGACCAGGGCCAGCGCGATCAGGCAGCGCGCGTTGTCCGTGCCGTGGATGTGCTGGGAAATCCCCATGCCCCAGAAGATGATCGAGCGCTTCGACGTGGCGTAGCGGCGCGCCACGGCGCGCAGCGTGCCCGCATCGATGCCGCAGACCGGCGCCATGCGTTCGGGCGAATAGTCGGCCACGCGCGCGGCCAGCTCGTCGAATCCGTCCACGTGCGCCGCGACATAGGCGGGGTCGTAGAGCTTCTCGGCCACGATCACGTGCAGCAGCGCATTGAGCATCGCCACGTCGGTCCCGGGCGTGAATTGCAGCGCATGTTCGGCGTGGCGCATCAGGGCCTGCCGGCGCGGGTCCATGACGATCAGGTGCGCGCCGCGTTTTGCCGCCTGCTTGAGGTACGTCGCCGTCACCGGATGGTTCTGTTCGGGCCGCGCGCCGATCACGACGATGCAGTCGGCTTCGAGGGCCGCCGCGAACGGGGCCGTGACGGCGGCCGAGCCGATGCCTTCGAGCAGGGCCGCGACCGACGAGGCATGGCAAAGCCGCGTGCAGTGGTCGACGTTGTTGGTACCGAAGCCCTGCCGGACGAGCTTCTGGAACAGGTACGCCTCTTCGTTGGAGCCCTTGGCCGAACCGAACCCGGCCAGCGCGCCGCCGCCGTGCGTGTCGCGCACGCGCTTCAGGCCGTCCGCCGCGCGCGCCAGCGCTTCTTCCCATGTCGCCGGCCGGAAGACCTTCCACGGATCGGCCGGATCGATCTGCATGTCGCCCGACTTGCCCACCCCGTCGCGCCGGATCAGCGGTTGCGTCAGGCGGTGCGGGTGGCGCACGTAGTCGAAGCCGAAGCGGCCTTTGACGCACAGTCGGTTCTCGTTCGCCGGGCCTTCGCGCCCGTCGACGCGCACGATGCGATCGCCGGCGACCGATACGCGCGTCTGGCAGCCCACGCCGCAGAACGGGCACAGCGTATCGACGCTGCGCTCGGGCACGATCGTGCTGTGCGTGGCGCTTTCGTCCATCAGCGTCTTTTCCAGCAACGCGCCGGTCGGGCAGGCCTGCACGCATTCCCCGCAGGCGACGCAGGTCGAGCCGCCCATCGGGTCGGCAAGGTCGAAGACCGGGGCAGTCTCGTGGCCGCGATGGCCCATGCCGATCACGTCGTTGACCTGCACCTCGCGGCAGGCGCGTGCGCACAGGCCGCAGGCGATGCAGGCTTCGAGATTGACCGCGATGGCCGGGTGCGAGGCGTCGTGGCCGGTGTCGCGGCGTTCGCGCGCGGGCAGGCGGCCGGCGGCCACGCCCAGCTTCTCCGCCCATTTCCAGAAGGGCGCATCGGGATCGGGGCTGTCGGCACGCGCCGGCATGTCGCTGGCCAGAAGCTCGAACACCATCGCGCGCGCCTTGGTCGCGCGCGGCGTGGCCGTGGAAACCTTCATGCCGTCGGCGGGCTTGCGGATGCAGCTTGCGGCCAGCACGCGCTCGCCGTCGATCTCGCATACGCAGGCCCGGCAGTTGCCGTCGGGCCGGTAGCCGGTCGAATCGTGGTGGCACAGATGCGGAATTTCCGTACCTTCGCGCTGCGCGACCTGCCAGATCGTCTCGCCCGGTGCGGCGACGACGGCCTTGCCGTCGAGCGTGAAGGCGACGGGGCCGGTCATCGGCCATCCCCGCCGGCGAAGAAGCGCAGCACGCTGCGCACCGGGTTGGGTGCAGCCTGGCCGAGGCCGCAGATCGACGCATCGCGCATGACCGCTTCGAGATCGCCGAGCTTCGATGCCGACCAGTCGCCGGCCTCGATCAATGTCGCCATCTTCTCGCTGCCGACGCGGCACGGCGTGCATTGGCCGCAGGATTCGTCGCGGAAGAAGCGGATCAGGTTGCCGGCCACGCCGCGCGGGTCGTCTTCCTGCGACAGCACGATCACGGCATGGCTGCCGACGAAGGCGCCGTGCGCGTCGAGCGTGCCGAAATCGAGCGGCAGGTCCGCGAGGCGTGCCGGCAGGATGCCGCCCGAAGCGCCGCCCGGCAGATAGCCGAGCAGGTCGTGGCCCTTCGCCATGCCGCCGCAGAACTCGTCGATCAGTTCGCGTGCGGTGATGCCGGCGGGCGCGACCTTGACGCCGGGAACCGCGACGCGGCCCGACACCGAGAAGGACCGCCAGCCCTTGTGGCCGCGCCGGCCGGCCGCGGCGAAAACGTCCGGGCCCTTTTCCAGGATGCCGCGCAGCCAGTGCAGCGTTTCGACATTGTGGTTGAGCGTGGGCTGTCCGAACAGGCCGCGCTCGGCGATGAAGGGCGGGCGGTGGCGCGGCAGGCCGCGCTTGCCTTCGATCGATTCGATCATCGCGGACTCTTCGCCGCAGATATAGGCACCCGCGCCGCGCCGCAGTTCGACATGGCCAGGCGGCGCCAGCCCGGCGCGCTCCAGATCGCCGATCGCGGCCGTCAGGATCGCGCGCGCGGCCGGATACTCGTCGCGCAGATAGATATAGACGCGTTCCGCCTCGACCGCCCACGCGGCGACCAGCATGCCTTCGAGCATGCGGTGTGGATCGCTTTCCAGATAGTGCCGGTCCTTGAAGGTGCCCGGCTCGCCTTCGTCGGCGTTGACGGTCATCAGGCGCGGGGCGGGCTGGCCGCGCACGCTGCGCCACTTGCGCCCCGCCGGGAAGCCGGCCCCGCCGAGACCGCGCAGGCCCGACGCTTCCAGCGCCGCGATCGTCGGTTCGCGCGCATCTTCGTCGGCGCGAAGCTTTTCGAGCAGGCGATAGCCGCCCGCCGCGCGATAGGCGTCGAACGCGATGTGCGCCGGGATTTCGGGTGCCGTGTTTCCGGCCGCGACGGCGGCGGCAAGGCGCTCGGGCGTGGCGTCGTCGATGGCGCGCATGCCCAGCATCGCGGCGGGGGCGGAAGCGCAGCGCCCGATGCACGGGGCCGCGACGACGCGCAGCTTCGACGGGTCGGCCGCCTTTCGCGCGGCATCGAGCAGCGCTTCGGCGCCTTTCATGGCGCAGGAAAGCGAATTGCAGACGCGCAGCGTGCGGGCGGGCGGGGCGGCGGCCCCTTCCTTCACGACGTCGAAATGGTGGTAGAAGCTCGCGACCTCGTAGATTTCGGCCTCGGAAAGACGCATCTCGTGCGCGAGCGCGTTGAGATGGCGCGCCGCGAGATGGCCGTAGCGGTCCTGCAGGCGATGGAGATTCTCGATCAGCCGGTCGCGCGCGCGCGGTGCATCGCCCAGAAGGGCGCG
The DNA here is from genome assembly GCA_016794005.1 of Rhodospirillales bacterium. Lineage (GTDB taxonomy): Bacteria > Pseudomonadota > Alphaproteobacteria > CACIAM-22H2 > CACIAM-22H2 > Tagaea. The sequence continues at coordinate 4,287 of JAEUKY010000355.1, read as the reverse complement.
CACCTCGCCGAGGGCCGCCTCGTCCAATGCGCGACCTTTCGGTCCGCTCTTGCGTCTGCCTGCGGTCGGCGCCGGCATCGGTGCGTTTTCTCCCGCGTTTCGGGCGAGTTTCGACCCGTTCGCCGATCATGGCAAGTGCAACGCCCGCGCGCCCATGCGATCATCGCCGTATGCGCGGGTTTCATGTCGTGTTCATGCTGTTCGCGGTCGGTTGCGCGCCGGTCTGTCCGCCGGGGCTGGAACGCGCCGCATCGGTCGATCTCTATTTCGGGCGCGGCGGCGTGTCGGACGCCGACTGGCGCGATTTCGTGGACCGGTCCGTCGTGCCGCGGTTCCCCGACGGCATGACCGTGTTCGATGCGGGCGGCAGCTGGCGCGATCCGCGCACCGGCCGCACGAGCTCGGAGGACAGCAAGGTGCTGCGCCTGATCGTGCCGGATGCGCGCGTCGCGGCACCGGCGACGTTGGCCATCATCGACGAATACAAGCGCCGTTTCGCGCAGCAGTCGGTGCTGCGCGTCGAACAGCCGGTCTGCCACGCCTTCTAGGATCGCGCGCGGTCGCGCGTGCAGGTTTCGGCCGCCGCCGCCGCGTCGGCCGCGTGCGGGAACAGGGCGGTCGGCCTGCCGGTCGAGGCGGCGATGACCTCGCCCACCAGCGGTGCAAGATCGCCGCGCGGCAGGTCGATGCGCCGCGGGGTGGCGACGATGCGGCCGTCGGCGGCGACCTGCGCCTCGATCCCCCACCAGCCCTGCAGCGTAGGGCCGGGTGCGCCGTAGCGCCGGTCGGTGAGACGGACCGTCTTCGTGCCGTCGGGCCCGTCCGCCACGCTCGCCCAGAGTTCGCCCGCCGCGAACCAGTCGAACAGGCGGCCCTCCGGCGTGGCGCGAAGTGCGGCGACCGCCGGGTCGGTGCCCGGCCGGGCGAAGCACGTCCACGCGATGGCGCCAGCCTGCAGGCTCGACGCGAAGCCGACGCGTGCACCCGCCGGCTCGTCGACGACGACGCGCCGCAGCCAGGGCTGGAAGATCGTCGTGTAGACGCGCACGTCGGCAAGGCCTGCGCCTTCGGCCGCGAGCTGGGCCTGCGCCTTCGCCGCGACGCGCTGGTTCTGCGCAACGCCGTAGAACTGGTAGGCGACGGAGAGGAACAGGACCGCATGGACGGCAAACCGTGCCGGTCTCCCCTGCGGCCGTGCCAGCGCCCAGATCGCGGCCGCGACAAGCGGCAGCGTGTAGATGGGATCGATGATGCCGAGACCCGGAAGCGCGAAGCGCGCGTCGGAGAACGGGGCGAGAAGCTGCGTACCGTAGATCGTGAACAGGTCGAGCAGCGGGTGCGTGACGAGCCCGAAGAAGAACAGCGCGATCCATGCCCCCAGCGCGTCGTGCGCGCCGGCCGGCTCGAACGGCCGCGCGCGGGCATGGGCGCTCCAAGCCATCCAGCCCAGCACGGGGGCCACGATCGGCGCGAAGAACAGGGAATGGGTGACGCCGCGGTGGTTGCGCCATTCGGCCCAGGCGTCGGCCCCGGACAGGACGAACGTGTCGAGATCGGGGATCGTCCCGGCGATGGCGCCGTAGACAAGGGCCCGCCGCCCGAGCCGGGAGCCCGCCACCGCGTAGCCCGCGCACGCGCCGAAGGTTAGCTGAGTGAAGGAATCCAACTGCGTGCGACCGGCCCGGAAAGGAAAACGGGACAGACAATAGGGCAGTGCCCGGCCGGGTCAATGGCGCCGCCGGCCCGCCGGGTTGCCAAGGGCGGGCCGACTTGTCACAGTCTGGCCTGTGGGTTGCATCGTCCGGATCGACGCTTCGGCGGGGCCGGGAACGGGCAGGGGGAGGTCGGGTTTGGGCGATACGGGAGCGAAAGCGCCGGCGGCTTTCGACGAGATGACGGCGGCGGACGGCAGCGTCCGCGCCGCCTATGCCGAGCTTTCGACGTGGCTCAAGCGCATGCCGGCCGACCAGATCGGCCGCAAGCGCCAGGAGGCCGACCTGCTTTTCCGGCGTCTCGGCATCACGTTCGCGGTCTACGGCGAGGGCGGGGATCCCGAACGGCTGATCCCGTTCGACGTGATCCCGCGCATCATCACCAATTCCGAATGGACCGACCTGTCCGAAGGGCTCGTGCAGCGCGTCAAGGCGCTCAACGCCTTCCTCTACGACGTCTACCACGACATGGAATTCGTGCGCGCCGGCAAGATCCCCAAGGAGCTGGTCGTCGGCAACGCGCAGTACCGGCCCGAGATGGTCGGCGTCGACGTGCCGGGGCGCATCTACACCCACATCGCCGGCATCGACGTGGTGCGCGTTTCGGAAAGCCAGTTCTACGTGCTGGAAGACAACGTGCGCACGCCGTCGGGCGTTTCGTACATGCTCGAGAACCGCGAGGCGATGATGCGGATCTTCCCCGAGCTGTTCGCGTACAACCGCGTCCAGCCGGTGGGCCACTATCCCGACGAGCTTCTGAAGTCGCTGCGCTCGCTGCCGCCCGAGCACTGCTCGGACAAGGACGAGCCGACCGTCGTCGTGATGACGCCGGGGGCGTACAACTCGGCCTATTTCGAACACGTGTTCCTCGCCGAACAGATGGGCGTCGAGCTCGTCGAAGGCCAGGACATGTTCGTCGAGAACGACGTCGTCTACATGCGCACGGTCGCGGGCCCCAAGCGGGTCGACACGATCTATCGCCGTCTCGACGACGCGTTCATCGATCCGGCCGCCTTCAACCCGGACAGCGTGCTCGGCGTACGCGGCCTTTTCGAGGCCTACCGCAAGGGCAACGTCAACCTCGCCAACGCGGTGGGCACGGGCATCGCCGACGACAAGTCGGTCTACACCTACGTGCCCGACATGGTGCGCTTCTATCTGGGCGAGGAACCCAAGCTCGCCAACGTGCCGACCTATTCGCTGCGCAAGCCCGACGACCTCAAATACACGCTCGAGCATCTGGCCGAACTCGTCGTCAAGGAAGTGCACGGCTCGGGCGGCTACGGCATGCTCGTGGGCCCGAAATCGACGAAGGACGAGATCGAGGCCTTCCGCAAGCGCATCCTCGCCACGCCCGACAACTACATCGCCCAGCCCACGCTGGCGCTGTCGACCTGCCCCACCTACGTGGACGAGGGCGTGGCCCCGCGCCACGTCGACCTGCGGCCGTATCTTCTGGTCGGCAAGGACGTGAAGCTGGTTCCCGGCGGCCTCACGCGCGTGGCGCTGCGCAAGGGATCGCTGGTGGTGAATTCCTCGCAAGGCGGGGGCACCAAGGACACCTGGGTGCTGGAGGACTGAGCCATGCTTTCCCGCGCCGCAGCCTCGCTCTACTGGATGTCCCGCTACATGGAGCGCGCCGAGAACATGGCGCGCATCCTCGACGTCTCCTACCGCATGTCGCTCAGCGCCACCGACGAGTTCTCCCAGCGCACGCAGTGGGAGCCGGCGCTCGTCGTCGCGGGCTGCGAAATCCCGTTCAAGGAGACGGGCAGGAAGATCGAAGCGCGCAACGTGATCGAGTTCCTGGCGCTCGACGCCAAGAACCCGTCCTCGATCCGCTCGTCGCTGTGGATGGCGCGCGAGAACGCCCGCGCGATGCGCACCCAGATCACGACCGAGATGTGGGAGGCGCTCAACGCCACGTGGCTGGAGATGCGCACGCTCGACTACGCGAAGATCGAGGCGATGGGCCTGCGCGCCTTCTTCGACTGGGTCAAGGAGCGCAGCCACCTGTTCCGCGGCGTGGGCTACGGCACGATGCCGCGCGACGCGGCCTACCGTTTCGTGCGCGTGGGCACGTTCCTCGAGCGCGCGGACTCCACCGCCCGCCTGCTCGACGTGAAATACCACGTGCTGCTGCCGTCCACGCGCGACGTGGGCGGCGCCGTCGACTACTACCAGTGGGGTGCGCTGCTGCGGTCGGTCTCGGCCTTCCAGGCCTACCGGCGCATCTATCGCGACGTGATCAAGCCCAAGCGCGTGGCCGAACTGCTGATCCTGCGCGACGACATGCCGCGTTCGCTGCGCGTGTCGTTCGGCGAGCTCACCCAGCTTCTCGACCAGCTGCGCGACATGTTCCAGCGCGACTATCTTTCCGCGCGGCTGGCCGACCAGATGTACAACCGCCTGCGGTTCGGCAGGATCGAGGACATCTTCGCGCAGGGCCTGCACGAGTTCCTGACCGAGGTCGTGGACAGCAACTTCGCGCTGGGCAAGGCGATTGCGGAAGACTTCGGTTTGACGTATTGAGCGGCGTTCGCGCGTTACCGGAGCAACCCATTCCATGACCTAC
>JAEUKY010000322.1 GCA_016794005.1 Rhodospirillales bacterium | reverse complement strand
GTCCGGCACGTCCTCGCGCGCGAGGATGGCGATGGCGCGCGCGGCGGCGACCTTCATCTCCTCGTTGATCGTGCGCGCGCGCACGTCGAGCGCGCCGCGGAAGATGAACGGGAAGCCCAGCACGTTGTTGACCTGGTTGGGATAGTCCGACCGGCCCGTCGCCACGATGCAGTCGGGGCGCGCGGCCTTCGCTTCTTCCGGCGTGATCTCGGGATCGGGGTTGGCCATCGCGAAGATGATCGGCTTGGGCGCCATCGCGCGGACCATGTCCTGCGTGATCGCCCCCTTGACCGACAGGCCGAACACCACGTCGCAGCCTTCCAGCGCCTGGGCGAGCGTGCGCGCCTTCGTCGGAACCGCGTGCGCCGACTTCCACTGGTTCATGGAATCGGCGCGGCCCTGGTAGATGACGCCCTTGGTGTCGCACAGGATGACGTTCTCGTGCGGCATGCCCATCGCCTTGACGAGCTCGGCGCACGCGATCCCGGCGGAACCGGCGCCGTTGATGACCATCCTGGTCGTGCGGATGTCGCGGCCCGTGAGATCGAGCGAGTTGATGAGGCCGGCGGCGGCGACGATCGCCGTACCGTGCTGGTCGTCGTGGAAGACCGGGATGTCGAGGAGTTCGCGCAGGCGCTGCTCGATGACGAAGCACTCGGGCGCCTTGATGTCCTCGAGATTGATGCCGCCGAACGTGACGCCGATATAGCGCACGCACTCGATGAACTTGTCGACGTCCTTGGTGTCGACCTCGATGTCGATCGAGTCGACGTCGGCGAAGCGCTTGAAGAGGACGGCCTTGCCCTCCATCACCGGCTTGCCGCCCAGCGCACCCAGATCGCCGAGACCGAGAACGGCCGTGCCGTTCGAGATGACCGCGACGAGGTTGCCCTTCGACGTGTAGTCGTAGGCCGCGTCCGGGTTCTTGGCGATGTGCAGGCAGGGCCACGCCACGCCGGGCGAATAGGCGAGCGACAGGTCGCGCTGCGTGGTCAGCGGCTTCGTCGCGTTGATCTCGATCTTCCCGGCCTTGCCGCCCTGATGGTGGAAGAGCAGCGATTCCTGCTCGGTCACGGGCCCGGTGGCGTTCGGCATGTTGCGTTTTCTTTCCCTGGAGATCGGAGCGTTCTTGCGCGGGGGCGAGCCCGCTGCATTTTTAGGACGGCTATGGTACGGGGAACCTCGGCCCGACGTCAAAACTCTCGACCGCAAAAAGATTGCTGCACTGCAATGTCCGAGATCGATTCCGCCACCACGCCGATGATGACGCAGTATCTGGAGCTGAAGCGCCAGTACCCGGGTTGCCTACTTTTTTATCGCATGGGCGATTTCTACGAACTTTTCTTCGAGGATGCCGTCTCGGCGTCCAAGGCGCTGGACATCACGCTGACCAAGCGTGGCCAACATGCGGGCAACCAGATCCCGATGTGCGGCGTCCCATGGCATGCGCACGAGGCATATCTGGCCCGCCTGATCCGGCAGGGTTTCCGCGTGGCCATCTGCGAGCAGGTCGAGGATGCCGCAGAAGCGAAGAAGCGCGGCGGCGGCAAGACGCTGGTGCGCCGCGACGTCGTGCGCGTCGTGACACCGGGTACGCTGACGGAAGATTCGCTGCTTGATGCACGCGCGAACAACTTCCTCGCCTGCCTTGCCGAAGCGGGCGGCGCGCTGGGCCTCGCCTGGCTCGACATGTCGACCGGCGACTTCCGCATCGAGGCGGTGGGCGTGCCCTCGCTGGGGGCAGCGCTTGCGCGCGTCGCACCCGGCGAACTGCTGCTCGCCGACCGGCTGACGTCGCGCGAGGATCTCGTCGCGGCACTCGAACCGCTGAAGCAGCGCCTGACGCCGCTTCCCTCGGCGCGGTTCGACAGCGAAAACGCGCGCCGCCGGCTCGAGGCGCTCTACGCGGTCAAGTCGCTCGACGGATTCGGGAACTTCGAGCGCGCCGAGATCGCGGCGGCGGGCGCGCTCGTCGATTACGTGGAGCTTACGCAGAAGGGCAAGCTGCCGCGCTTCCTGCCGCCGCAGCGCCAGTCGGCGTCGGGAGCGATGGAGATCGACCCCGCGACGCGCCGTTCCCTCGAACTCGCCGAAACGCAGACCGGCGAACGCAAGGGTTCGCTCCTCGCCACCATCGACCGCACGCTGACGGCCGCCGGTGCACGCATGCTCGCCGCCCGCCTCGCCGCCCCGCTCGCCGATCCGGCCGCCATCGGCGAACGGCTCGACATGATCGGCTATTTCGTCGAGGCGGCGCGCGCGCGCGAAATGCTGCGCGACGCGCTGAAGGGTTTCCCCGACCTCGAGCGCGCGTTGCAGCGCCTTGCGTTGGGCCGCGGCGGGCCGCGCGATCTGGCGGCCGTGGCGCAGGGGCTGGCGAAGCTGCCGGAGATCCGCCGGCTCGTGGCACCGCAGGCCCTCGACACGCTTCCCGCCGGGATCGCGGCCGCACTCGACGAACTGGGCGAGCACGGCGAGATCGCCGAACTGCTGGCAAGCGCCCTTGCCGCCGACCTGCCGCTCGACCCGCGCGACGGCGGCTTCGTCAAGGCCGGCTACGCCGCCGATCTCGACCGGCATCTTGAACTGCGCGACGAAAGCCGCCGCCTCGTCGCCGCCCTCCAGCAGCGCTATGCCGACGAGACGGGCATTTCCCAGCTGCGCATCAAGCACAACAACGTCATCGGCTATTTCATCGAGGTCAACGCGACGCACGCCGACAAGATGCTGAAGCCGGGCGGCATCTATATCCACCGCCAGACGATGGTGGGTGCCGTGCGCTTCACGACCGTCGAACTCGGCGAGCTTGAGGGAGCGATCACCGGGGCGCGCGACAAGGCGTTGGCGCTGGAGCTTTCGATCTTCGCGGACCTGACGCGCCGCACGCTGGAACGCGCGGGGCCCATCGGCATGGCGGCGCAGGCGCTGGCCCGGCTCGACGTGTCGTCGGCCCTTGCCGATCTTGCCGTCGACCGCGACTGGTGCCGGCCCACGGTGGATGCCAGCCGCGTGTTCGCCATCGAAGGCGGCCGCCATCCGGTCGTCGAGGCGGCCTTGGCCCAGCAGAGTGCCGGCTTCGTCGCCAACGACTGCACGCTCGACGCCGAAGGCGGCCAGTTCCTGTGGCTCGTCACCGGCCCCAACATGGCCGGCAAATCGACGTTCCTGCGGCAGAACGCGCTGATCGCGGTCCTCGCGCAGTCCGGCTCCTACGTGCCGGCGAAGGCCGCGCGCATCGGCGTCGTCGACCGGCTGTTCAGCCGCGTGGGAGCCGCCGACGATCTGGCGCGCGGCCGCTCGACCTTCATGGTCGAGATGGTCGAGACCGCCGCGATCCTCAACCTCGCC
>JAEUKY010000318.1 GCA_016794005.1 Rhodospirillales bacterium | reverse complement strand
TCGTCTTCTGCCATGGTTTCAGTAGGCTAGCATCGACCGCCCGGGGCGGATAGACTGGCCCGGATGGACATGCTCGGTCTGGAAATGCCGGAATTCGCGCCCGGCTCGGTCTGGCTCGTGGGGGCGGGACCGGGCGATCCGGGCCTGCTGTCGCTGCACGCCCTGCATGGGCTTCGCGCGGCCGACATCGTCGTCTACGACGCGCTGGTCGATTCCCGGGTCCTGAAGCTGGCCCGCGCCGGTGCGGTCCTCGAATTCGCCGGCAAGCGCGGCGGCAAGCCCAGCCCCCGGCAGCGCGATATCTCGCTGCGCCTGGTCGAGCTTGCGCGCGAGGGAAAGCGCGTGCTGCGCCTCAAGGGCGGCGACCCGTTCGTCTTCGGGCGCGGCGGGGAAGAAGCGCTGACGCTCGCGGGCGCGCGCATCCCCTTCCGCATCGTGCCGGGCATCACGTCGGGCATCGGCGGCCTCGCCTATGCCGGCATTCCCGTCACGCACCGCGACACGAACCAGTCGGTCACGTTCGTCACCGGCCACGGCGTGACCGGCGACGTGCCGGACGGGCTCGACTGGGAAGCGCTCGCGCGCGCGGCACCGACGGTCGTCTTCTACATGGCGCTCAAGCATCTCGACCGGATCGCGCAGCTGCTGGTCGCCGGCGGGCGCGACGCGGCTACGCCGGCCGCGATCGTCTCGCGCGCCAGCACGCCCGAACAGCGCGTCCTGGAGACGACTCTGGGTACGGCCGCGCGCGACGCCGCGGCCGCGAATTTCGAACCGCCGGCGCTGTTCGTCGTCGGCGAAGTGGTGCGCCTGCGCGCCGGCCTCGACTGGCTGGGTGCCGCACAAGGACGGATACTCGATTCGAACCCGCTGGGCCTCGACGGCCGCGGCACGGCCGAATCGGCATGAAGGGGGAATTCACGATGCGTCGGTTTTCGTTGCTCGCCGCGGTGGTCGCGGCGCTGGCACTTTCGGCGTGCGAATCGCGCACGTCGTGGATCAAGGAAAGTGCGGGCCCGGGCCAGCTCGAGTACGACCAGCAGGAATGCCGGCGCGGTGCGAGCGACTACGGCTTCGCCGATCGCGGCGAATACGGGGCGGAAAGCGGCCGGCCCGGCTCCTCGTCGATGGCGGCCGAAGACTATCGCCGCTGCATGGAGCGGCGCGGCTGGCGGCGCGAACGCCAGCCCGACACGCGGGCCGGCACGCAGCGCGCGATTTGATCGCGGCACCCGGCCTGATCCTTGCCGCGCCCGCTTCGGGCAGCGGCAAGACCACGCTGGCGCTGGGGCTGCTGCGGGCGCTCGCACGGCGCGGCCTGCGCGTCTCGCCGGCGAAGACGGGCCCCGACTATATCGACCCCACGTTCCATGCGGCTGCGGCGAAGCGTACGGGCCGCAATCTCGATCCCTGGGCGATGCGCCCGGCCACGCTCGACGCCCTTCTCGACACGCTTTCGCGCGACGCCGATCTCGTGCTGTGCGAGGGCGTGATGGGCCTGTTCGACGGGATCGACGCGCGCGGCACGGGCTCGACCGCCGATCTTGCCGCGCGCACCGGCTGGCCCGTCGTGCTCGTCGTCGATGCGCGCGGGCTCGCGGCGTCGGCCGGCCCGCTCGTTTCGGGCTTCGTGCATGCGCGTCCCGACCTGCGCTTCGCCGGCGTGGTGTTCAACCGCACCGGCGGGCCGTCGCACGTGGCGTTGCTGCGCGAAGCGCTCGCCCTCGCCTGCCCCGACATCCCCTGCCTCGGCGCGGTTCCGCGCGCGGCCGGCCTGCAGCTTCCCGAACGCCATCTCGGTCTGGTGCCGGCCGGGGAAACGCCGGCGCTCGAAGAGTTCCTCGAACGCGCGGCCGACGCGTGCGCCGCCGGCATCGATCTCGAAGCGCTGGTCGCGGCGGCGGCACCGGCACGCGGGACGGCGAACGGCGACGCGCGCCCGCTCGCGCCGCTCGGCCAGCGCATCGCCGTCGCGCGGGATGCCGCGTTCGTGTTCGCCTATCCGGCGACGCTCGAAGGCTGGCGCGCGGCAGGAGCCGAAATCTCGTTCTTCTCGCCGCTCGCCGACGAGGCGCCGGATCCGGCGAGCGACGCGGTCTTCCTTCCCGGCGGCTATCCCGAGCTGCATGCCGGCCGCCTTGCCGCG
>JAEUKY010000312.1 GCA_016794005.1 Rhodospirillales bacterium | reverse complement strand
GCCGCCTGCCGGCGCCGGTTCGGCCGCACGCGCTTCGTGTGGATCATGGGGGCCGACAATCTGGGCCAGATCCACCGCTGGGAGCGATGGTCATCGATCTTTCGCACGATGGTCATTGCCGTGTTCGCGCGACCGGCGTATTCTACCAAAGCATTGGCCGGAAAGGCGGCGCGGGCGTTTTCCACAGCCCGGGTCGGATCCCGACGGGTCCGACGCCTGGCAACACTCGATCCGCCGGCCTGGACGTTCTTTCCCGTCCGGCTGCATCCGGCCTCTGCGACGCGCATCCGCGCCGTCCGCAAGGACTGGTCCGGCGGCGCGCCGGGTTCCGACCAGTGAGTTCGCTCCGTTTACCGAATTTATCCAGCCCCGGGAGACACGCGATCGCCACAGCAAAGCGCAAGACCGTATCCGCGCCGAAAACGGTCCTCAAGGTCGTCGAGAAGACCCTCGACGACGACAAGGCGACAGATCCCGTCGTCATCGACCTCGCCGGAAAGAGCTCGATGGCCGACTACATGATCGTCGCCAGCGGCCTCTCCAGCCGCCACATCCAGTCCATGGCCCAGCACGTCGTCGAGAAGCTGGAAGCCAAGGGCCTGAAGAGCATCCGCATCGAGGGTGCCGACCAGGGGGACTGGGTTCTCATCGACGGCGGCGACATCGTCGTCCACCTGTTCCGACCCGAAGTGCGCGCCCTCTACGGCCTCGAGAAGATGTGGGCCGACAGCTGGGACGAACCGGCGGCCGCCCAGGCCTGAGGAAAGGCGGCATCCGCGGCAAGGCGGGTGCCGGAAGCAGATGCGGATTTACGTGGTCGCGGCGGGACGCGCGCGCGGCACGCCGGAAGACGCGCTCTTCGCCGAGTACGCGAAGCGGCTGAAAACCGCCCCGGCCGGCATCGGCCCACTCGAATGCCGGGAAATCGAGACGAAATCGAAGACGCCGGCCTCGCGCAAGGCCGAGGAAGCCGAGAAGCTGCGCGCCCAGATCCCGGACGGCGCGCTGCTCGTCGCCCTCGACCCGCGCGGCAAGGCGCAGTCGACCGAGGATTTCGCCCGCCAGCTCGCCCGCTGGCGCGACGAGTCGACCGGCGCAGTCGCCTTCGCGATCGGCGGCGCCGACGGGCTCGACGAATCGCTGGTGGCCGAGGCGCGCTTCCGCCTGTCGTTGGGCGCCATGACGTGGCCGCACCTTCTGGCGCGCGCGATGCTGTCCGAACAGCTCTGGCGCGCGGCCTCGATCCTCGCCGGGCATCCCTATCACCGCGCCTAGGTTCGCAGTCCCACGCTGCACTTGATCTTGTGTCTGGGGTGCCCGCAATATCGGCGACCGACCTTCGAGTCGGGCCCTATTTTCCGCGCGAAAGACCGGGTTCCATGGCGGCCAAGAAAACCGACAAACCGCGCAGCGCCGGTGCCGATGCCGAACGGCTCTATGCCGCCCTGCGCCGCATCCGTCGCGCCGAGGAAGAAGTCGCGCGCATCTATCCGACCGACAAGATCAAGAGCCCGGTCCATCTGTCGATCGGCCAGGAAGGCGTTGCCGTCGGCGTGTGCGATCCGCTCGAACCGCGCGACGCGGTTTCCGGCACCTATCGCGGGCACGCGACGTATCTCGCCAAGGGCGGGTCGCTGCCGGCGATGATGGCCGAACTCTACGGCAAGGACACCGGGTGCGCGCGCGGCAAGGGCGGCTCGATGCACCTGATCGACATGAAGGCCAACGTGCTCGGCACGTCGGCCGTCGTCGGCACGACCGTCCCCGTCGCGGTCGGCTTCGCGATGGCGCAGAAGATGCTGGGCACGGGTGCCGTCGTCGCGTGCTTCATGGGCGACGGTGCCACCGAGGAAGGCTGCTTTCCGGAAAGCCTGAATTTCGCGGCGCTGCACAAGCTGCCCGTCATCTTCGTGTGCGAGAACAACGGATTCGCGATCCACGAGCCGATCGCCAAGCGCCAGGCGACGGACAAGATCTGCGCGCGCGTCGCCACCTACGGCATCCCGGCGAAGCGTTTCGCCGATTCCGACACGAAGGCGATCCGCGCCCACGTGGCCAAGGCGCTGCCGAAGATGCGCAAGGGCGGCGGGCCGATCTTCCTCGAATGCATGACGTGGCGCTGGCGCGAGCATGTCGGACCCGGCGAGGATTATGACGCCGGCTTCCGCAGCCGCTCGACGCTGCTCAAATGGCAGAAGAAGGATCCGGTCGCGATCGCGGGCAGGGCGCTGCCCGCCGCCGTGCGCGCGAAGATCGACGCGGCCGTCGAGGCCGAGATCGCCGCCGCCGTGAAGTTCGCCGAGGATTCGCCGTTCCCCGCCGTTCAGGAGCTGTCGACCGATGTCTTCGCATAAGCTCGCCTGGCCGGGCCGCAAGGAAGACGGGCGGCGCATCCTGCGCTATGTCGACGCGCTGTCGGAATCCGTGGCGCTCGAGATGGCGCGCGATCCCAAGGTGTTCCTGTTCGGCCTCGACGTCGACGACCACAAGGCGATCCAGGG
>JAEUKY010000307.1 GCA_016794005.1 Rhodospirillales bacterium | reverse complement strand
CCGGAGCCGGCGCTGGAAGTGTGGGCCTATGTCCAGTCGCGCCCGGAACCCACGCGCGTGCTGGTCACGATGGGCAAGCGCGATGTCTCGTACGATCCCCACCTGCCGGTGCCGAAGCTCTGGTACCGGCCCGGCAGCTCGCCGCGCACGCCGGAGAAACTTGCCGGGCATGTCTGCGTCAATCTCAACGACCAGCACGGCTATCTCGACGTCCCGGCGGATTCCCCGCTGCAGGTTGGCGACATGGTCGGCTTCGGGATCTCGCATCCCTGCCTGACCTTCGACAAATGGCAGATGATCGCGCTGGTCGACGCGAAGTACGGCGTGGTCGACGCGATCCGGACCTATTTCTAGTCGGTCGCAAGTCCCAGATTCTCGGCTGCCCAGCCGACAAGGTCGAGCAGTTCCTCATCCCGGCCGCGCGCACCCACGAACTGCACGCCGATGGGCATGCCCGCCGGACCGGTTGCCGCAGGCAGCGTCGCGCAGGGCGGGCCGAGCAGCGACAGGAAAAGGCTGAAGGTCGCCTCGCCCGTGGAGCCGAGCCCGACCGGCGCTTCGCCCGGTGCCGCCGGCAGCACGAACGCATCGAAATGCGCGATGTCCGCGTCGAAGATACGGCGCGCCGCATCGGCCTCGGTCAGCGCGGCGGCATATCCCTTCTCGTTCGCGTGCCCCAGCGCGATGAACTCGCGCAGCAGCGGCGAGAGCCTGTCGGGCGACCGCTTTTCGTAGGCGTCGAAGGCGCGCGCGGCCTCGACCGACACGATGCGCCGGTGCAGCGCGTTGAGTTCGCCATAGGCGGCCGGAAGCGTGACCGGAACGATATCGGCCACGCCCGAAAGCTGGCGACACACCTTGTCGCGCGCTTCGCGCGCACTCGCCTCCGCCTGCGAATCGTACGGCGTGGTCAGGCAGGCCAGGCGCGGGCGCGCGCGGCGGGGTGCGGGCGTGCGCGGCGGATCGAGCAGCACGGACGCCATCAGCCGCAGGTCGCCGGCCGAACGCGCGAACCATCCGACCGTGTCGAGCGAGCGCGCAAGCTCGTGAATGCCCCGTGTGTCCGTCCGGCCGATCGACGATTTGAAGCCGAACGTGCCGCAGAACGAGGCCGGCCGGATGACCGAACCGCCCGTCTGCGTGCCGATCGCCAGCGGCGCCATGAAATCGGCAACGGCGGCGGCCGACCCGCTCGACGACCCGCCCGGCGTGCGGGCCGGATCGCGCGGATTGCACGTCGCCTTCGGCGTTACATGCGCGAACTCGGTCGTCACGGTCTTGCCGAGAATCACGGCGCCGGCCGCTCTCAGACGCTTGACGCAGTCGGCATCGGCCGTCGGCACGTGTCCCGCGAAGACCTGCGAACCGTACTCGGTGCCGAGACCGGCGGTATCGACGATGTCCTTTATCGCGACGGGCACGCCCGCGAGCGCGCCGAGCAGCGGGATCGATTCCGTCGTTTCGAGACGGGCGAAGGCGCCGATCGTCTCGTCGCGCGTGGCGATGCGCGCGCGGCAGGCCGCCAGCAGTTCGGCCGCCGTCAGGTCGCCGGCGCCGATCGCGCGCAGCGCGCGCGTCGCGGTCAGGGAATGGATCTCACCAGGGCTCATCGACCGCCAGATGCGAGACGCAGTCGCCGCGCTCGACGCGGCCGAAATGGCGCTTGCAGATGACGATGCCCTCCTCGCGGAAGTGGCAGGGGACGGGTGCGCGCGCCGGATTGTCGACGAAATGCACGTGGCCGCAGAGCTGTCCCTTTTTCACGGTCTGGCCGAGATCGACGGCCGGTTCGAACAGACCCGGCTCGGGTGCATAGACGAACCAGCCCTGCCCCGGCACGATCACGCGGCGCGGCGGAGGGGCCGCGGCCCAGTCCTTCGGCTTCTCGACGATGCCCATGTTCATCAGGTGCCGGCGCAGGCCGCGCTCGACCATCGCCAGCGCCTTGCGGTTGACCGAACCCGTCCCGCCGAACTCGCCGCCGAGTGCCGGGACGCCGCGATGGAGCGCCGCCGCCGGCGCGTAGCGCGTGTCCTGCCCGAGCTTCCAGACGAGTGCGACGTCGGGCGCGAAGGCCCGGAGCGCGTCGGCACAGCGCCGATCGAGTTCCTCGCCCGCTCCCGCATGCATCGAGGCGAACGGAACATAGTCGAGCGATCCGCCGCCGGAATGAAGGTCGTGGAAAAGGTCGGCACGCGGGAAAAGCTCGCTGTCGATGTAATAAGCGATCTGCTGCGTGACGGTACCGTCCGGATCGCCGGGAAACGACCGGTTGAGATTGCCGCCATCGATCGGCGAGACGCGAGCCCCATCCATCGCCGCCGGGAAGTTCGCCGCAGGCAGGATGATGACGCGGCCCTGGATCTCGCCGGGTTCGAGCGTACGGATCAGCTTGGCGAGCGCGATCTGGCCCTCGTACTCGTCGCCGTGATTGCCGGCCATGAAGAAGGCCGTCGGCCCCTTGCCGTTCTTGATGCAGGCGATCGGGATCATGATGCGGCCGTACGCCGAGCGCGTGACGGAGTGCGGGAGACCGAGCCAGTCGACCTGCTTGCCGTCGCGGTCGAAATCGATGTCGGATACCAGACGCGTCGGCCTGCCCATCGTTTACACCCCTCCCCTTCCGTATCGGCGGACAATGACGCTATGCTGACCCCGCTTTCAAATCTAGGGGGAATAAGGATGCGCCTGTTCGCTGCGACGATTGCGACCGAAACGAACACCTTCTCGCCTCTGCCGACGAGCCTCGAAGCGTACAAAGAATGCGTCTTCCTCCGGCCCGGCGAGCATCCAGAAGAAACGCCGCTGATGTGCACGGCCCCGCTGTGGGTCGCACGCAAGCGCGCCAAGAAAGAAGGTTTCACACTGATCGAGGGCAGCTGCTTTGCCGCGAGCCCCGCCGGGACGACGAACCGCAAGGACTACGAGTTCATGCGCGACGAGATCCTCGGCCAGCTGCGCGCGGCGATGCCGGTGGACGGCGTGCTGCTCGGCCTGCACGGCGCCATGGTCGCGCACGGCTACGACGACGTCGAAGGCGACATCATCGAAAAGGTACGCGAAATCGTCGGACCGAAGGCCGTGATCGGCGTCGAGCTTGATCCGCACTGCCATCTCACGCTCAAGCGCGTGAAGCTCGCCGACATCATCGTGCTCTACAAGGAGTTCCCGCACACCGACGTCGTCGAACGCGCGGAAGACGTGCTCAACCTCGTCCTGCGCACGCTGCGCGGAGAGATCAAGCCCGTCATGTCGATGTACGACTGCCGGCAGATCCAGAGCTATCCGACGACGCTGCCGCTGATGCGCGCGTTCGTCGACCGGATGATCGCGATGGAGGGCAAGGACGGCATCCTCTCGGTCTCGATCGGCCATTGCTTCCCCTACGCCGACGTACCGGAACTGACCGGCCGCATCCTCGTCGTCATGGACAAGGACAAGAAGAAGGGCGACGCGCTCGCCACGAAGATCGGCGAGGAGTTCGTCTCGATGCGCGGCAAGACGATGCCGGAGTATTTCGGCGTCGACGACGGCATCACCGTGGCGATGGAGTTCAACGCCGCACCCGTCGTCATGGCCGACCCTGCGGACAATGCCGGCGGCGGAGCTCCGACCGACAATACGACGATCCTGCGCCGCCTGATCGAGCGCAACGCGCAGGAAGCCATCCTCGGCCCGATCTGGGACCCGATCGCCGTCCGCCTGTGCTTCGACGCCGGGCTCGGCGCCGAGTTCGCGCTGCGTTTCGGCGGCAAGATCGGGCCCACGTCGGGCCAGCCGATCGACGCCAAGGTGAAGGTCGTCGGCCTCAAGCGCGACTGCCACCAGAGCTTCGGCCCCACGCAGGTCCCGCTCGGCGACTGCGCTGCGGTCCGGGTCGGCGGCGTCGAGATCGTACTGATCACGAACCGGACCCAGGCGCTCGGCCTCGAACTGTTCGAGAATGTCGGGATTGATCCCCGGACGCGAAAGATGGTGGTCGTCAAGTCGACGAACCACTTCATGGCGGCGTTCGGCCCGATCGCCAAGAAGGTCATATATATCGACTCCGACGGCCCGCTGAGCCGGGATTACCGGAAAATCCCCTTTACCCGGATAAACCGGCCCATCTGGCCGCTCGACGAAAAGACCTCACCGGCCCTCATTTTCTGAAGGTCTTGCAGGCCGCCGGGGGCCTATGACAAGCTTCCCGCCGAATAAAAAATCCACAAACAGGATAGGCGTGCCGCCCCCGGTGCGCCGGCACAACGGACACGGAGGACGACACAGATGACCAAGATCGCGCGACGAACAGTCCTGAAATCCACGGCCGCCGCGGCGGCGATCGCAGGCGCTCCGTCGCTTGCCCGCGCGCAGGCGCGCCCGTCGGCGGCGCGCACGATCCGCGCGGTCTTCCACGGCGACGTGCCGACCTACGACCCGATCTGGACGACGGCGAACATGGCCGCCTACCACGGCGGCATGGTCTACGACACGCTGTTCGGCATCGACGAGAAGGGCGAAGCCAAGCCGCAGATGGTCGGCAAGTACGGCTACGACGCCGGCAACATGACCTGGTCGTTCGAGTTGCGCCCCGGCCTCAAGTGGCACGACGGCACGGATGTGACGTCGGGCGACATCGTCGCCTCGCTCAAGCGCTGGGCGGCCCGCGACGGCGGCGGCCAGCACATGATGCAGCGCGTCAAGGGCATCGAGTCCAAGGACGAAAAGACTTTCACCATCTCGCTCAAGGAGCGCTACGGCCTTGTTCTCGACGTGCTGTCGAAGACCTCGACGCCGGTCTGCTTCATGATGCGCAAGAAGGAAGCCGAAACCGATCCGATGCAGAAGATCGAAACGGTCGTCGGTTCGGGCCCCTTCACGCTCAACATGGCCGAAACGCGTCCGGGCACGCAGTATGTATACGACCGCAATCCGAACTACGTCCCGCGCGCGGAAGCGCCGAACGGCATTTCGGGCGGCAAGGTCGTCAAGGTCGACCGCGTCGTGTTCGTCAACATGCCCGACGGCCAGACGGCGGTCGCCGCACTCCAGGCCGGCGAGATCGACTTCTACGAGATCCCGCAGCCGGACTTCATGCCGCAGCTCGAAGCGGATCGGAACATCAAGATCCAGATCCTGAACCAGCTTGGCCAGGTCGGCCTGATTCGCCCGAACTTCCTGCACCCGCCTTTCAACAACGTAAAGGTCCGCCAGGCGATGCTCCACTGCGTCAAGCAGTCGGACCACATGAAGGCGACATTCGGCGATTCCAAGTACGCCAAGGAGACGCCGTCGTACTTCGCCATGGGCACGCCCATGGAGAACGACGCGAACACCGGCTGGTTCAAGGGCGGGCAGAACTTCGCCCGCTCGAAGGCGCTGCTCGCCGAAGCCGGGTACAAGGGCGAAGAGGTCCTGCTGATGCAGGCGACCAACATCCCCTACATGAGCAACTCGGCGCAGCTGCTTGCCCAGGAACTGCGCCAGGGCGGCTTCAACGTGCGCGTCGAGGCGATGGACTGGTCGAACGTCGTCCAGCGCCGCTCGGTGAAGAACCCGCCTGCGCAGGGCGGCTGGAACATCTTCATCACGTCGGCGGGCGGCACCGCCGTCGGCCATCCGATCCTTCTTGCCGCGCACGCGGCGACGGGCGGCTCGGCCTGGTTCGGCTGGCCGGAAGACGCCAAGCACGAGCAGCTTCGCGCGCAGTGGTCCGTCGGCGAAACACTGGCCGATCGCCAGCGCATCGCCCGCGAGATCCAGGAGAATGCCTGGAACTTCGTGCCTCAGGTCTATTACGGCCAGTGGGTGCAACCGGCCGCGATGCGCACCAACATCCGCGGCGTCCTGCCTGTCGCGGAAATCATCCCGTGGTGGAACGTCGAAAAGGTGTGATCGGCATCCTTTTCGCATGATCCGTCGGTGCGCCCCGCGCGGGGCGCACCGACCGCCACGGGATTTTTGATGCTCGCTTACATCGTCCGACGGCTTTTCCTGACGCTACCGGTCATGGCGCTGGTGGCGGTGTTCGTGTTCCTGCTGCTCCACCTGTCGCCGGGCGACCCGGCGGCCATCATGGCCGGCGAGAACGCCACGGCCGAAAACATCGCGCAGATACGCACAAAGCTGGGGCTCGACGAGCCGCTCTGGAAGCAGTTCGCGCTGTGGGTCCTAGCACTTGCTTCGGGCGATCTGGGGCAGTCGCTGTTCTGGGGCGATCCGGTCACGACGCTGATCGGCCAGCGGGCCGAGCCGACAATCTCCCTCGCCTTGACGACGATCTCGTTCGCCGTGATCGTCGCGATCACGCTTGGCGTCACTGCGGCGGCGAACCCCGGAACGTGGATCGACCGCGGCGTGATGGGTTTCGCCGTGATGGGATTCTCCCTGCCGGTTTTCGTCGTCGGCTACATGTTGATCTTCCTGTTCGCGATCGAGCTCAAGTGGCTTCCGGTCCAGGGCTACACGCGCTTTGCCGAAGGCTTTGTCCCCTGGCTGCGCAATCTGGTACTGCCCTCCCTTGCTCTCGGCATGGCCTATGTAGCGCTGATCGCGCGCATCACGCGCACGACGATGCTCGAAGTGCTTTCCGAGGATTACATCCGCACGGGCAAGGCCAAGGGTGTCGCGAACCGGCCGCTGCTGCTTCGCCACGCGCTGAAGAACGCCGCGGTTCCCATCGTCACGGTCGTCGGAATCGGCGTGGCTCTGCTGATCGGCGGCGTGGTGATCACGGAAACCGTCTTCAACATCCCGGGGATCGGCCGGCTTGTGGTCGACGCGATCTCCAGGCGCGACTATCCCATCGTGCAGGGCGTGATCATGCTGTTCGCAGGCCTCTACGTGCTGGTGAACCTGCTCGTCGATCTCTCCTATACGCTTTTCGACCCGCGCATCCGGTACTGAGATGGACGCGACCGCCTTCATCACCTTCGCCCGCCGCAACCCGACGATCGTCGCAGGCAGCATCATCCTTCTATTCATGACTGTCGTTGCGCTGGCCGCACCGCTTATCGCCGGCGATCCCCGCCTGATGAACCCGGTGAACCGGCTGAAGCCGCCCTCCGCGCAATTCTGGTTCGGCACGGACGGGCTGGGCCGGGACATCTTCTCGCGCTGCGTCTACGGCGCGCGGATTTCGCTGATCGTCGGGGTGTCGGTGGCGTCGGCATCTGTGCTCATCGGCCTCGCGATCGGGCTTGCCGCCGGCTACCTGCGATGGCTCGACAACTACGTCATGCGCGTGATGGATGGGTTGATGGCCATCCCCGCGATCCTGCTCGCTATCGCGATGGTGTCGCTCAACCGAGCCACGGTCGGCATCGTCATCATCGCCATCGTCATTCCCGAGATTCCGCGCGTCGTGCGGCTGGTTCGCTCGGTCGTGCTGACGACGCGCGAGCAGCCCTATATCGAAGCCGCGATCAGCGGCGGCAGCAGATCGCTCAAGATCGTGCTGCGCCACATCCTGCCGAGCACGATCCCGCCGCTGATCGTGCAGGCAACCTACGTGACGGCTTCGGCCATCCTGATCGAGGCAGGCCTGTCGTTCCTAGGTGCCGGCGTGCCGCCGGAAACGCCGACATGGGGCAACATGATCGCCTCGAGCCGCCTGCTGCTGGCGCGGGCACCCTGGACGATCTTCTTCCCGGGCCTCTGCCTCGCCCTCGTCGTTCTCGCCGTCAACCTGCTTGGCGACGGCCTGCGCGACCGGCTCGACCCGCGTCTGTCGCGGCGGATGTGACCATGGCCGAAGCCCCCGTCCTCGCCATCGACGAACTCCAGACGCATTTCTTTACGCGCGACGGCGTCACACGCGCGGTCGGCGGCGTCTCGTTCGAGGTCCGCCCCGGCGAGACGCTCGGCGTGGTCGGCGAGTCCGGCTGCGGCAAGAGCGTGACGGCATTGTCGATTCTCGGCCTTCTGCCGCCCAAGATCGGCCGCATCGTCGGCGGGTCCATCAAGTTCGAAGGGCGCGAACTGGTCGGCCTCGACGAGGCCGAGATGCGCAAGATCCGCGGCAACCGGATCGCGATGATCTTCCAGGAGCCGATGACGAGCCTCAATCCCGTCTTCTCCATCGGCGAGCAGATCGCCGAGGCGGCGATGATCCACCAGAACATGGGCCGCGAGGCGGCCTATTCGCGCGCGGCGGAGATGCTGCGCTTCGTGCGAATTCCCGATGCCGAGCGACGCGTGCACGACTATCCGCACCAATTCTCTGGCGGCATGCGCCAGCGCGCGATGATCGCGATGGCGCTGTCGTGCAATCCGAAGCTTCTGATCGCCGACGAGCCGACGACGGCACTCGACGTGACGATCCAGGCGCAGATCCTGCGCCTGATGCTGGATCTGAAGGAGACGATCGGGGCGGCCGTCATGCTGATCACGCACGATCTGGGCGTGGTCGCCGAAACGTGCCGGCGCGTCGTCGTCATGTACGCCGGGCGCAAGGTCGAGGAGGCCGACGTGCTCGACCTGTTCGACCGGCCTGCGCACCCCTATACGCGCGGCCTGATGGCCTCGATTCCGCGCCGCAACTCGGGCGCCAACCGAAAGAAGCGGCTTTCGGAGATTCCCGGCATCGTCCCGAACCTGCGCGACCCGATCCCCGGCTGCGCGTTCGCACCGCGCTGCGCGCACGCGACGGACCGCTGCCGGAAGGAAACGCCGCCCATCCGCACGCTCGAAGGCAGCCATCTCGTCGCCTGCTGGGAAGCGGAAAAGGTGCTCGCGTCATGACAGCGCGCAAGCCCGTCCTGGAGGTTGCGAACCTCACCAAGCATTTCGACGTGACACGCGGCCTGCTGCGCAAGACCGTGGCGAAGGTCCGTGCCGTCGACGGCGTTTCGTTCGACATCGCCGCGGGCGAGACGCTGTGTCTCGTGGGCGAGTCCGGCTGCGGCAAGTCGACCGTTGCGAAGCTCATCCTTCGGCTGATCGAGCCGAGTGCCGGCAGCGTGGTGCTCGATGGAACCGATGTGACCAAGCTCGACGAGGCCGGCATGCGCGCGCATCGCCGCCATGTGCAGATGGTCTTCCAGGACCCCTACGCCTCGCTCAATCCGCGTCTCAAAGCCGGTGTGATCGTCACCGAGCCTCTCGAGAACTACGAATCGATGGCTGCGTCCGAGCGCGAGGCGCGCGCCGCCAAGCTGCTGACGCGCGTGGGCCTGCGCGCCGACGCGATGCATCGGTTTCCGTTCGAGTTCTCGGGCGGCCAGCGCCAGCGCCTTGGCATCGCGCGTGCCCTCGCCCTCAACCCCGCCCTGATCGTCGCGGACGAGCCGGTTTCGGCCCTCGACGTGTCGGTGCAGGCGCAGGTGCTGAACCTGCTGATGGACCTGCAGGAGGAGTACGGGCTCGCCTACTTGTTCGTGTCGCACGATCTGGGCGTGGTCGAGCATATCGGCCATCGGATCGCCGTCATGTATCTGGGCAAGATCGTCGAGCTTGCCAGTCGCGACGATCTTTTCGCCGATCCGCAACATCCCTATTCCGAAGCGTTGATCGCGGCCGCCCCGATCCCGGATCCGCGCGCCAAGCGCGAGCGCAAGACCATCGAGGGCGAGGTTCCCAGTCCGATGAACCCGCCGCCGGGCTGCCACTTCCACACGCGCTGCCCCTATGCGGTCGATAGATGCCGCAAGGAAGTTCCGGCCCTGCGCGAGATCGCTCCGGGCAGGCATGTCGCCTGCCATCTGCGGGGACCGCAGTGAGCGGCATCCATGCGCGGCTCGGCGTCAAACGCCGGATCAACGCGGCCGGAACTTTGACCCGGCTCGGCGGCAGCCTGATGGACGAGACGGTGCTCGACGCGATGCGCGAGGCCGCGCGCGGATCGGTCGATATCGGCGAACTCCAGTCGGCCGCCAGTCGGGCAATCGCGGCGGCGACAGGTGCGGAAGCGGGCCTCGTCACGTCCGGCGCCGCCGCCGGCCTGACGCTGGCGGCGGCAGCCTGCATCGCAGGCCTCGACGTCGCGCGCATGGCGCGCCTTCCCGACACGCGTGGCCTGCGGAACGAGATCCTGATGCCGCGGACCCATCGCAATGCCTACGACCATGCGCTGCGCGCGGCGGGTGCCGTTCTGGTCGATATCGGGCATAACGACCGGGGGACAGGTGCGGGGATCCGCGGGCTGGAGACCTGGGAGATCGAGGCCGCGATCACGCCGGCGACGGTCGCCTTCGCGTTCGCGGCAAATCCGGAGAACGCCGGCGACCTGCCGGCCGTCGTCGCGGTCTGCCGCAAACATGGGCTGAAGGTCATCGTCGATGCGGCGGCACAGCTCCCGCCCGCATCGAACTTGAGCGCCTTCGTGACTGCCGGTGCCGATCTTGTCGTCTTCTCGGGTGGCAAGGCGATCGGCGGGCCGCAGGCGAGCGGCATTCTCGCCGGCGAGCGCGATCTGGTCGCTTCCGCGCTTCTCCAGCAGCTCGATATGGACGTGGCGCCCGCCCGCTGGGCGGCACCCGATCTGGTGGATCGTGCAAAAGTGCCGGTTCCGCCGCATCACGGCATCGGCCGCGGCTTCAAGGTCGGAAAAGAGGAGATCGTCGGCCTGATCGTGGCGCTCGAACGCTTCGTCGCCCGCGACGAGGCCGCCGCGACGGCAGTTCTGCGAAAGCGGCTCGAAACGATCGCCGCCGCGTTGCCTGATCGCAAGACCCGAATCGTGCCGGGCCGGGTCGCGACGCTGGAGATCGAGACCACGGACGGGCCGCGCGCAGTCGCGGCCCTGCTCGCCGGCGATCCACCCGTGCATGTCGGCGAGCGCGATGTCGCACGCGGCATGCTCGTCGTCGACCTTCAGGCCGTTCGCGCCGAAGACGACGCGGCGCTTGCCGCCGCACTCGCAATGGCGACCTGAGCCTAGTCGCGCCACCACTTGCCGCCGAGCACGATGCCCCGGCAGCGCAGATGTTCCTTGCCTTCGACGGTCTCGCCGAGCACGTCGGCGAACGCGAATTTCCCGTTCTCGATCTCCAGCACCGTCGCATCGCCCAGCGTGCCGGGCGTCAGCGTGCCGCGGTCGGTCTTGCGAACGGCGAGGGCCGGATTGATCGTCGACGCGCGGATCACCTCGACGAGCGGCATGCCGATGGCGAGGAACTTCGACATCGTGACGAGCTGGTCGTAGGCCGGGCCGTTCTCCGACAGCACATGCACGTCCGACGAGATGACGTCCGGCAGAAATCCCTGCTTCATCATCGGGATGGCGGTTTCGTAGCCGAACGAACCCGCACCGTGGCCGATGTCGAAAATGACGCCGCGCGCGCGCGCCGCGCGCACGTCGTCCTGCACTCGCCCGTCGCCGGTGATCGGCGCATTGGGGAATGGTCGATAGCAATGGGTCAGGATGTCGCCCTTCCGCAGGCGCGGCATCACCTCGCTGCGGTAGGGCGGCGGATGGTCGAGATGCGCCATCACCGGTATCCCGAGATGGTCCGAAACTTCCAGCGCCATGTCGAGCGGTGCCAGGCCGGATTCGCCCGAAGCACTGCGCCCGACGCGTACCTTGATGCCGACGATCAGGTCCTTGTGCTCGCGCCCGATGTCGCGGCAGGCGCGCGGGCTGAGCATGCGCAGATCCTCGCACTCCCCGACCATGACGTACGATCCGAACGCAAAAATCCCGGGATACGAGATATTCATGAAAGGCAGGATCCGCACGTCGCAGGCTTCGACGATGTGCTTGCGGAAGCCCGGCAGATTGCCGGGACCGGCAGTGCCCGCGTCGATCAGCGTCGTGCAGCCAGCGCGCTTGGCGTACGCGTCGGGATCGACGCCGATGGAAGTGCCGCCCCAGTAGACATGCGTGTGCAGGTCGATCAGGCCGGGCGTGACGATTTTTCCCTTCACGTCCCGGCTGGCTTTGGCCGGGCCGAGATTCTGGCCGACGGCCGCCACGCGCCCGTCCCGAAATGCGACGTCGGACACCGCGTCCAGCCCCTGCGCCGGATCGATTACCCGCCCGCCCGTCAACACCAGATCGTACATCGTCGTCTCCTCTTTCGAATTTTCGGCCTAGCGGCAGTGCGGCGCGCAGCCGCGCGTCCAGAACGGGCCTTCCTCGGCGCTGCCGGGCTTCGGAACCACAGCCGCCCACCATCCATGCGCGCATTCCGAGCGGAACGCCATCTGGTCCGCCAACGTCGTTCCGGTCGCGGCGAACCCGGCTTCCAGCCTGCCGAGGGCGTCGGCGATCGCGGCCTGCGTCGCGGGGGTCGAAACGGCTGCATCGACGCAAAACGCGGCGGCGAAGCCGCGGATGTCGTCGGCAAGCGCCGGATAGGCACCGGCATCGAGGCTCCAGGCCTTCATCCACTCCCCGCAGACCTTCGCAGCGGCGACCTCGACCGGCTGGCCGACCATCTTGCGCGCCGTCGTGCGCATGTGGCGCAGCAGTTCGGCACGTGCATGCGCGATCCGTGCGGCGAGCGCCGTGGCCCGCATTGCCGCGATCGCGCGCTCTGCAAGCTGGAGATGATCGTCGACGGGATGGGGCATGTCGGTCGGTCCTAGGGCAGCCGGGCGATCGAATCGATCATCCGGTCGAAAAGCGCACCGGCATCGACCTTCGATGCGACATAGGCGTTTGGCGACCGCTTTGTGCGGCCGTTCCAGTCGATCGTCGAGCGGCCGCGTACGCGGCCATCCGTCTCGATCTCGACATGGCAGTCACGCCCGTCGAAAAGCTCGGGCCACATCAACCAGGCGACGGTACACGGGTCGTGCATCGGATGGGCCTTCGTCGCCATGCCCCCCGGGCGCGGGCGTGTCAGCATCCCGTAGACGCAGGCACCCGCCCGATTTCCGAGAGCCGCCAGCCGGGCGACATGCGCCGGAGACGCGATCGCCTGATGCGTGACATCCAGGCCGAAAAGTGCGGTCTTAACGCCCGCCGACATGACGACGGCGGCGGCGTGCGGATCGACATAGAAGTTGAATTCGGCCGCCGGCGTCATGTTCCCGAGCGACAGGGCGCCGCCCATGATCGACAGCAGGCCGAGACGCGGCGCGATGTCGGGCGCCAGGCGCAGCGCCATCGCGATATTGGTGAGCGGGCCAAGCGCGCAGATCGTCACACTGCCGGGCGGCTCGATCCGTATCAGGCGGATCAGCGCATCGACCGCATGGCCATCGGCCGGCCGCGATGCCGATTCCGGCAGACCGGATCCGGCCAACCCATCCGGCCCGCTGATGAACTCCGCGGTCTCGAGCGGCACGACCATCGGACCGGCCATCCCGGCATGCACCGGCACGTCGCCGCGGCCGGCGAGATCGCGGATACGCAGCGCGTTTGCGGTCGTCCGTTCGAGACCGACATTTCCGGCAACGGACGCGATTAACTTGACGTCGAATGCCTCGCGATGCGCGAATGCCAGCAGGAGGGCAACCGCGTCGTCCTGCCCGGGGTCGGTATCGATGGCCAGTGTGCGCGCTGTCATGCGACTCCCGCCGCAGCCGACATGATCATGTGGCTGAGATCGTCCGCCGTCAGCCCGTCGATCGGCCGATCCGCGATCTTCCGCCCGCTCTTCAGGATCGCGACGCGCGTCGCAAGCGCCGTCACGTCGCGCATATTGTGGCTGATCAGCAGGATCGTATGCCCCTGCGCCTTCAGTGCGCGCACGAGATCGAGGACCTGCGCGGTTTCCTTGACGCCGAGTGCTGCCGTCGGCTCGTCCATGATGATGATCTCGGCATTCCAGCGCAGCGCGCGCGAGATCGCGACGGCCTGGCGCTGCCCGCCCGAGAGCCGCTCGACCGGGCGCGACGTGTCGGCGATGTCGACGGAAAGGCGTGCGAGATACTCACGCGACTCCCGCGCCATGCGCGCTTTGTCGAGGATACGGATGAACGGAAACCCGAGAGCGCGGGTACGCTCGGCGCCCATGAAGATGTTGGCGGCGATCGACAGGCGCGGTGCGAGCGCCAGATCCTGGTAGATCGTCGCGACACCCTGCGCCAGCGCGTCGTGCGGCGAGCGGAAATGCACCGGCTTGCCGCGCAGCGACAGGCTGCCGGAGCTGGGAACCTGTGCGCCCGAAAGAATCTTGATCAGCGTGGACTTGCCAGCGCCGTTGTCCCCGCAGATCGCGAGTACGTCTCCAGTACGGACATCGAGATCGATGTCGGACAGCGCCTGCACCGCGCCATAGCTCTTCGAGACGCCGCGCAACGAGAAAAGTGCCGCATCCGATCTACCGTCGTCCGCCATCGCACGCGTCCTAAATACCGGACATGCCGGGCGGGTTGCCCCGCCCGGCATCCGGGTTAGTTCTTGAGGTAGCTCTTGACGTTGTTCTTGTCGACGACGACCGCATCCATGAACAGATACGGACCACTGACGATCGATGTCGCCGGCTGCTTCTTGACGACGATCGCCTCGACGGCGTCGACAGCCTTGACGCCCATCTCCTCGAACGGGATCGTCACGGTCGCAAGGAACGTACTGTCCGGATCGGCGATGCGACGGTAGCTCTCTTCGCCGCCGTCGACCGACACAAGCGGGATCTGGCCCTTCTTGACGCCCTGCGCTTTCAGCAAGTCGTCGATGATGTAGGCCTGCCCGTCGAACGACGCCCAGATGCCATTGATCTTGCCCTGGTTCTGCAGAAGCAACGCCTGTACGCCGACCCGCACGTCGTCGCGCCAGCTCTGCGTGCGCGCCATGGCGTGCTTGCCCACCACGTTGACGGCCGTGTTTTCCGATACGACCGTGTCGAGGACCTTGCCCCGGATGCGCGAGGCGATGTTGCCTTCGAAACGGACCTGCAGCAGGTTGCCGACATAGCCCATCTGACCAAGCAGATAGAGGGCGGCGTCCGCTCCGACCTTGTACTCGTTCGTCTGGATGTCGAACAGCGCGTGCGGACCGGCACCAGACTGC
>JAEUKY010000275.1 GCA_016794005.1 Rhodospirillales bacterium | reverse complement strand
GGCACGTCGGCGAGCATCTCCTGCGCCAGCGTGCCCTGGCCCGCGATGATCGCCGGATCGTCGTAGGGATGGACGAAGACGAGGTTCTCCTTCGCGGCGAGATCGCGCGCGAAGGCGGCGGCTTCGGCCAGCGTGTCGCCTTCGAGGATGACGCGCGCCCCGTGGTCGCGCGTGCGCGCGACCTTGGCGTTCGGCGTGGCTTTCGGCATCACGATGGTGGCGGCGATGCCCAGCCGCTTGGCGTGGTAGGCGACCGCCTGCGCGTGGTTGCCGGCCGACATGGCGATCGTGCCGCGCCTGCGTTCGTCGGCCGTGAGCTGGGCAAGCTTGTTCAGGGCGCCGCGCTCCTTGAACGAGGCGACGAACTGGTGGTTCTCGAATTTGATCCAGATGTCGGCGCCCGCGATGGCCGACAGCGTGCCCGAGCGCAGCGTGGGCGTGCGCAGCACGCTGCCCGCGATGCGCCTGGCCGCTTCGTCGATGTCGCGTGCGGTGACGGTCATGGTCATTTGCGCCCGTAGCTGTCTTCCAGCCGCACGATGTCGTCCTCGCCCAGATAGTCGCCCGACTGCACCTCGACGATGCGCAGGGGCTCCGTCCCGAGATTCTCCAGCCGGTGGACGCAGCCGACGGGGATGTAGGTCGACATGTTCTCGCGCAGCACCAGCACGTCCTCGTCGCGCGTGACGCGTGCCGTGCCGCTGACCACGACCCAGTGTTCGGCGCGCCGTGCGTGCTTCTGCAGCGAGATCTTCGCCCCCGGCTTCAGCATGATGTGTTTCACCTGATGGCGCGTCCCCAGATCGACGGTCTGGTAGGTGCCCCACGGGCGGTAGACCACGGGATGCGCGGTCGCCTCGCTGCGGCCGTCGGCCTTCAGCCGGTCGACGATCTTCTTGACGTCCTGCGCGCGGTCCTTGTCGGCGACCATGACGACGTCCTTCGTGGCCACGACGACGAGATTGTCGATGCCGACGGCCGCGATCAGGCGGTCCTCGCTGCGCAGGTAGGAATTGGTCGTGTCGGCCGCGATCACGTCGCCGAGCACGACGTTGCCGGCCGCGTCGCGCTTGCCGATCTCCCACAGCGCGTTCCACGCCCCTACGTCGGACCAGCCGAGGCGCGCGGGCACCACGGCCGAGCGTTTCGTGCGCTCCATGACCGCATAGTCGATGGATTTCGACGGCGCCTTCGCGAAGGTTTCCTTGTCGAGGCGTACGAAATCGAGATCGCGGGCCGCCTTCGCCAGCGCTTCGCCCGCCGCTTCGCCGATGGCCGGTTCGAAGGCGGCAAGCTCGTCGAGGAAGGTTCCGGCGGCGAACAGGAACATGCCCGAGTTCCACGCCCACCCGCCTTCGGCGAGATAGCCCTTCGCGGTCGAAAGGTCCGGCTTCTCGACGAAGCGGTCGACCGCGAACGCGCCGGCGATGCCGGCAAGTGCGGCCCCGCGCCGGATATAGCCGTACCCGGTTTCCGGCGCTTCGGGATCGATGCCGAACGTGACGAGCCTTCCGGCAGCCACGGCCGTGCGCGCGGTCGCGACGGCGGCGGCGAAAGCGGCTTCGTCGCGCACCACGTGATCGGACGGCAGCAGCATCATCGTTTCGCCCGGATCGAGCAGGCGTGCGGCGGCTGCGGCGGCGGCGGCGGTGTTGCGGCCCACGGGTTCGAGCAGGATCGCGCGCGGGGCGATGCCGATC
>JAEUKY010000272.1 GCA_016794005.1 Rhodospirillales bacterium | reverse complement strand
CGCGGGAGCGGCGATCTCGCCGTTTCCGTCACCTACTGGATGAACCGGCTGCAGAACCTGCCGGCGGAATTCCCGCTGTTCGTGTCGCTCAATCCGATCCGCGAGCCGAAGGCGGGCACCGCGCTCGCCGAGTTCGACTACATGCATCCGGTGTTCGATGCCGACGCACTCGCCGCCCAGCGCCGCCTGCCGGAAATCCAGGGCGTGCGCGGCCTGCATTTCTGCGGGGCGTGGACCGGCTACGGCTTCCACGAGGACGGGCTGCGCTCGGGTTTCGAGGTGGCCGAAGCGCTGGGGGCGCGCCGCCCGTGGCTGGCGGCCGCCGCACGCGACATGCCGATGGCGGCGGACTGACGCGATGCCGGCCACCTGCCTCTATTTCGGCAACGTCATGCACGCGCGGCTGCGTCCGTTCCGGCATCGCTTCGCCTACGGCGTGTTCTCGATGCTGGTCGATCTGGCGGAACTTCCCGAGATCGAAACGCGCTCGCGCCTGTTCGGCTACAACCGCGCGCGGCTCTTTTCGTTCCACGACGCCGATCATGGCGCACGCGACGGCACGAAGGTGCTCGACTGGGTGCGCGCGCGCCTGGCCGAAGCGGGGCTCGGGCACGCGGGTGCAAGGGTCTTCGCGCTCTGCTTCCCGCGCATCCTCGGCTACACGTTCAATCCGCTTACCGTCTATTTCGCCTACGACGCGGCCGGCCGGCTTGGCGCCATCCTCTACGAGGTCAAGAACACCTTCGGCGACCAGCACGGCTACCTGATTCCGGTCGCGGCCGGGCGCGACGCGGCAAGCCCGGTCGTGCAGCGCGCGGCCAAGCGCTTCCACGTTTCGCCCTTCATCGGCATGCGCGCGGACTATCGCTTCCGCGTCGACGAGCCGGAAGAACGGCTCGCCCTGCTGATCCGCCAGGACGTGCCGGAAGGCGAGCTTCTCGTCGCCAGCCAGACCGCGCGGCGCGTGGAATGGTCGGACGCCGCCCTGCTGCGCGCCTTCTTCCGCTACCCGCTGCTTACCGCTAAAGTGATGGGTGCGATCCACTGGGAAGCCTTCAGGTTGTGGATCAAGGGAGCGAAATACCATCCGCGCCCGGCACCCCCCGCCGACGCGGTCGAAAAGATCGAAGGGCAAGCAACGGGAGGAGGCCATCATGCGCGAGTCTGACGCCACCGCCTTTCCGCAAGCCGACATCCGCCGCGAGAGCTTCGCGCTGCGCGCCCTGCTGATGGCCGCCGCGCGCATCGAGCTGGGCCGGCTGACGGTCGTCACACCTTCGGGCCGGAGCCACGTCTTCGCCGGCGCAAGGCCGGGCCCCGTCGCCACGCTGTCGCTGCGCACGCGGCGTGCGGCACGCCGCGTGCTGTTCGGCGGCAACGTGGGGTTCGCCGAAGCCTACATGGACGGCGATCTCGACGCGCCCGATCTCGCGGCCCTGCTCGAACTCGCCGCGCGCAACGAGGCGGCGATCAACGACATCCATTACGGCAAGGCCACGAAGCTGGCCGCGGCCATCGGGATCGCGCGTCGCTTCTGGCATGCGCTGCACGCCAACACGCGGCGCGGCGCCAGGCGCAACATCGCCTACCACTACGATCTGGGGAACGAGTTCTACCGGCGCTGGCTCGACCCTTCGATGGCCTATTCCTCGGCCGTCTATGCCGACGGGGCGAAGGACCTGGAAGCCGCCCAGCAGGCCAAGTTCGCGCGCATGGCCGGGATGATGGGCGTGCGGCCGGGCCAGAAGGTGCTCGAGATCGGCTGCGGCTGGGGCTCGTTCGCCGCCTATCTGGCGCGCGAGTTCCGCGCGAGAGTGACCGCGATAACGGTCTCGCGCGAGCAGCTCGCGCACACGCAAGCCAAGGTGCAGAAGGAAGGGCTGGGCGATCTGGTCGAGGCGCGCTTCGTCGACTATCGCGACGTCGAGGGGCGCTACGACGCCATCGCGTCGATCGAGATGTTCGAGGCCGTCGGCGAGAAATACTGGCCCGCCTATTTTTCCAAGCTGCGCGACAGCCTGGCGCCGGACGGGCGGGCGGCCCTGCAGATCATCACGATCGCCGACCGCTTTTTCGACAGCTACCGCAGCGGCGTGGATTTCATCCAGCGCTACATCTTCCCCGGCGGCATGCTGCCGTCGGATGCCGCGCTCAAATCCGAAATCGCGAAGGCGGGCCTGAAGCTCGACCGGCAGGCGAATTTCGGCCACGACTATGCCGAGACGCTGGCCGAGTGGAACCGCCGCTTCCAGCGCGCCTGGCCGGAAATCCAGACGCTGGGCTTCGACCAGCGTTTCAAGCGGATGTGGGAATTCTACCTCGCCTATTGCGAGGCGGGCTTCCGCGCGAACTCGATCGACGTGACGCAGGTCTCGCTTGTCCGAGCGTGACGGTGCGAGGCTGCCGGCACGCGTGCTGGCGGCCTACGCGCTTCCGGCATTCCCTGCGGCGGCACTCGGCCTGCCGCTGCTGATCTACCTGCCGACCTTCTATGCGGACGCCACGGGCCTCGGCCTTGCCGCGATCGGCGGCGTGCTGCTGGCCGCCCGCCTGTGGGACGTCGCGATCGATCCGACGATCGGCTGGCTTTCCGACCGCACGCGCACGCGCTGGGGCCGGCGCCGGCCGTGGCTCGTCGCGGCCCTCCCGCTGGTACTCGCGGCAAGCTTCATGCTGTTCGATCCGCCGGCCGGTGCGGGGGCCGTCCATCTCCTCGTCTGGACGATGCTCGCCTATCTGGGCTGGTCGATGCTGCAGATCCCGCATCAGGCGTGGGGAGCCGAACTGTCGGGCGACTACGCCGAGCGCAACCGGATCGCCGCGTGGCGCGAAAGCATGACCGTCGCGGGCGTGGCGCTTGCCGCCGCGTTGCCCGCCCTTGCCGGGCCGCTCGGGCTCGCCCCGCCGGATGCGCCGCCCGAGGGCGCGGCCCTGCGCATCCTCTTCTGGGCGAACCTGATCCTGCTGCCGCTGGCGGGCGTGCTGCTGCTGCGCTGCGTGCCGGAGCCGCCGCCGGTTCCGCCCGCACCGGGATTCGGGGCCGCCGTCGGCTGGGCGCTGCTGCGCTCGAACGCGCCGTTCCGCATCCTCGTCGTCGGCTATCTTTTCAACGGTGTGGCCAACGCGCTGCCCGCCACGCTGTTCCTTCTCTATGCCGGCGACGTGCTGGGTGCGCGCGGCATGGAAGGCGCACTGCTGTTCGTCTATTTCCTCGCCGGTATCGCGTCCGTGCCGCTGTGGCTGCGCGCGGCGAAGCTGTGGGGCAAGCACCGCACGTGGTGCGCGGCGATGCTCGCCAATTGCGCCGCGTTCGCACCCGTACCGTTCCTGGGCGCGGGCGAGACGTTCGGCTTCCTGATCGTCTGCCTTGCCACGGGCCTGTGCTTCGGCGCCGATCTTGCCCTGCCGTCCTCGATGCAGGCCGACGTGGTCGACGTCGATACGGCCGGCGGCGGCGGGCAGCGGGCGGGCCTCTATTTCGCGATCTGGGCCGTGGCGGGGAAGCTCGCACTCGCCGCCGCACCCGCGATCGCCTTTCCGCTGCTCGATGCGGCCGGTTACGTGCGCGGTGCCGCCGGGACGGGTGGGCACATGGCGCTTGCCGCCCTATATGCCTGGGTGCCGGTCGCGTTCAAGCTCGCTTCCGTCGCATTGATGTGGAACTTCCCGCTCGACGCGGCCCGGCAGGCCCGGCTGCGCGCGGAAATCGAATCGAGGACCGACACGCCATGATCCGCAGGCTGATTCCCGTCGTAACTGGTGCATTGGCGCTCATGGGGTGCAGCGGGATGACGATCGAGAAGTTCGCCGGACGCACGCCCGAACTGAAGATCGAGGAGTATTTCGCCGGCCGCACGCGCGCCTGGGGAATCTTCGAGGACCGCTTCGCCAACCTGCGGCGCGAGTTCACCGTCGACATCGAAGGCACGTGGGACGGGCGCGAACTGGTCCTCGACGAGCGCTTCGACTATGCCGACGGCGAGAAGGACCGGCGCGTGTGGCGCCTGACGCGCGATGCCGCCGGCGGCTGGGAAGGGCGCACCGAGGACGCGATCGGGCCGGCGGCGGGCCGTGCCGCGGGCAACGCGTTCAACTTCCGCTACGACATCAATCTCAAGATGGGCGACGGCCGCATGAAGGTGCATTTCGACGACTGGATGTATCTCCAGCCCGACGGCGTGCTGATCAACCGCGCCTACGTCACGAAGTGGGGCTTCGACGTGGGCTCGGTGACGCTTACGTTCCGCCGCGAACCCTGAAGCGGTCGCGCACCAGCCCGATCAGCCAGCCGAGGACCGGCACGCGCGCGTCGAACTGCGCGCCGGAATCCCAATGGTCGATATGTTCGGCGATGCGTCCGTCGGGGGCGAAGCGGATCTCGCTCATCCCTTCCAGCGCGAAGCCGGGCCCGTGCGTGTAGCGCCACAGCAGGTAGGCCGCCTGGTGTCCGCGCGCGCGGTCGATCACCTCGAAGCGCGGCGTGCCGTGTTCGAAGGCCATGGCGAGGGCCTTTCGCATGTTCGCGACCCCGCGCAGGTCGTTGAACGGGTCCTTGAAGCGCACGTCGGGCACGACGAGCGCATCCAGCTCGTCGAGCCGGTCGAGCGCTATGCGTTCGAAGAACGCGACATAGTCGTCGAGCCTGTCGGTCATGCGCCCGTCCCGCGCCGCACGAGGCGGAAATAGAGCCCGTAGGGAAGCATGTTGAGGAACTTGAGCAGGAAGGCGAAGCGGCGCGGGAAGACGATCTCGAACCTGTCGGCGGCGAGGCCCGCGACCAGCGCGTCCACCGCGTCGTCGAGCTCCATCAGGAACGGCATCGGGAACGGGTTGCGGTCGGTGAGCGGCGTGCGCACGAACCCCGGATCGACGAGCTGCAGCTTGACGCCCAGCGCGTCGCATTCCGGCTTCAGCGCTTCGCACATGTTGATGAGGGCGGCCTTGGTGGCGCCGTAGGCCGCCGCCGTCGGCAATCCGCCATAACCCGCGACCGACGCGACGACGGCGATGGCGCCGGTCTTTCGCGCGCGCATCGCGGCAAGCGCCGGGACCAGCGCGTTGACCGTGCCCATCAGGTTCGTCTCGACGAGCTTGCGGAACGGGGCGACGGCGAGCTTCGCCGCTGGCGTGGGCAGGTGCGTGCCGGCATTGAGGACGGCGAGCGCCACGGGGCCGATCTCGGCCTCGATCCACGCGACGGCGGCTTCGCAGGCGGCCGCGTCGGTGATGTCGAGCGGCAGGGTCGACAGGTTGGGCCCGGCTTCGGCGGCCAGCGCTTCGAGGGCGGTGGCGTTGCGCGCCGACGCCACGACGCGCCTTCCTTCGCGCGCGAGGCGCAGGGCGAGTGCCCGCCCGATGCCCGAAGATGCCCCGGTGATCCAGACGATCGATGTCATGCCGATGGATACGCCGGTGCGGCGGTCATGGATTTGCCCCATTCGGGCCGGTATAATCGCGCCATGGCCAAGGACAGGCGTTCCCTTCTGAAGATCGGCGGTGCCGCGGCGGTTGCGGCACTGGTGCCCGCGTCGGCGATGGCGCTGCGCGTGGAGGAACTGGACGTGCCGCGCCAGCGCCTGCTGCTGGCCGCGTGCGAGACGCGCAGCACCCACCAGCGCGTGCTGGCCGATCTCATCCGCGAGATGGAAGCGGGCGGTGCGGACGCCGGCGAGGCGCGCGCGAAAGCCGCCGCGTCGAGCTGCCCGTTCTGCGGCTGCAATCTCGCCGCACTCGATCTGCCGGCCGACGGCGACGCGCCGAAATTCTAGAGATCGCGCTTGCGCGTGGGGTACGTCGAGGACTGCGGCCAGATCATCTCGAGGCCGATGGGCTGGTCCGTCGGCAGCTTGCGCAGGATGGCCTTGAGGCCGATCGCGTCCGCGTAGCGCTCCGCCTCGGCTTCCGCGTGGCCGCGGATGCGCCGGCGCGTGGCGCCCGGCAGG
>JAEUKY010000187.1 GCA_016794005.1 Rhodospirillales bacterium | reverse complement strand
GGGATCGACGAAGCACCAGGCAGCGTCAGGCCCATCGCGTCGACGACGGAGGTCATCGTCGAGGCGGTGCCCATCGTGTTGCAGGTACCCACCGAGCGCGTGATGCGCGCCTCGAGATCGACCCAGTCTTCCTGGGTGATCTTGCCGGCGCGCAGCTCGTCCCAGTATTTGCGGGTATGGGTGCCCGCACCCACCTTCTGGCCGTGCCAGCGCGAATTGGACATCGGCCCCGCCGGCACGTAGATCGCCGGCAGGTTCATCGACAGCGCACCCATCACGAGACCGGGCGTGGTCTTGTCGCAGCCGCCGAGCAGCACGGCGCCGTCGACGGGATGCGAGCGCAGGAGCTCCTCGACCTCCATCGCCAGCATGTTGCGGTACATCATCGTCGTCGGCTTGACGATCACCTCGCCCAGCGACAGGGCGGGCAGTTCGACCGGAAAGCCGCCGGCCTGCCACACGCCGCGCTTGACCGCCTCCGCGCGGTCGCGAAGATGGATATGGCAGGGCGAGAGCTCGCTCCAGGTATTGACGACCGCGATGACCGGTCGGCCCATGAAGTCCTGGCGGCGGAAACCCATCTGCTGGGTGCGCTGGCGATGCGCGAAGGCGCGCATGTCCTCGGCCAGATACCAGCGGGCGCTGCGCAGGTCTGCGCGCGTCCGGCGCGGCGAATTTGCTTCGCTCATTCGTTCCCCCCGCTTTTCGTTCAATCACATGTTAGCGTTGTCAAATCTAAATACCAGAGCAAAATCGCTATTGACAGACTTATTTCCATGATAGATGTTAGCGATACCAACATACGCAGGGTGGATCAACGCCCGCGTAAATAGGGAGGAGCGGTCGCAAAACCCGTGTCCGAAGTTGTCCTCACCAAGGTCGTCAAGGCGTACGGCACCACGCAGGTCATCCATGGCGTGGACCTGACGATCGCGTCGGGCGAGTTCTGCGTGTTCGTCGGCCCGTCGGGCTGCGGCAAGTCCACGCTGCTGCGCATGATCGCCGGCCTCGAGGGCATCACGGACGGCGAGGTTCGCATCGGCGGCACGCTCGTCAACGACCTGCCGCCGCGCGAGCGCGACATCGCGATGGTCTTCCAGGACTACGCGCTCTATCCGCACAAGTCGGTGTTCGAGAACATGGCCTTCGGCCTGCGCCTGCGCAAACGGCCGGAGGCCGAGATCCGCAGCCGCGTCGGCGATGCGGCGAACATCCTGCGCATCGACCATCTGCTCGACCGCAAGCCGGGCCAGCTTTCCGGCGGCCAGCGCCAGCGCGTCGCGATGGGCCGCGCCATCGTGCGCAACCCCAAGGCCTTCCTGTTCGACGAGCCGCTCTCCAATCTCGACGCGCAGCTGCGCTCGGAAATGCGCGTCGAGATCAACAAGCTGCACAAGCGGCTGCGCAACACGGTCATCTACGTGACGCACGACCAGGTCGAGGCGATGACGCTCGCCGACAAGATCGTCGTGCTGTCGGCCGGCAACATCATCTAGGTCGGCTCGCCCGACGAGATCTACAACCGTCCGGCGGCGAAGTTCGTCGCGGGCTTCACCGGTTCGCCGCCGATGAACTTCCTCGGCTGCACGGTCGCATCGGGCGGCGAGGCGATCGTGCTCGACGGCGACGTGCGCCTGCCCGTGCCGCAACCCCGCCGTGCGCTGTGCGCGCGGCACGCCGGCCGCCGGCTCGATTTCGGCATCCGGCCCGAGCACGTGATCGCCGCACCTGCCGGCAATCCCGAGTTGGCCGCCGTGCGCGCCCAGGTCCAGCTCGTCGAGCCGCTCGGCTCGGACACGCTGGGCCTGCTCAGGATCGGCGCGAGCGAGATCACCGGCCGCTTTGCGCCCGAGGCGGGCCTCAAGGCCGGCGTCGAGATCGAAGCCGGCCTCGCGATGCACAAATTCCACCTGTTCGACCCCGCAAGCGGGGAAGCCATCCGCGGCGACGGCTGGTAAGCGCCGCACCCACGACAAGAACCAACCAAGGGAGAACGTCCATGAGCACCTATCGCGCCCTCTTCGCCTCTGCGGCCCTCGCCCTGCCGCTGGCACTCGCCGCGTCGCCGGCGGACGCCCAGCAGACGACCTTGCGCATCTTCGTCGGCGGCCAGCAGCGTCCCGACGTGATGCGTCAGATCCTCGACGTCTACCAGCAGCGCAATCCCGGCACGCGCGTCGAGATCGAGATCGGCGGCGCCACCTCCGACCAGCAGCAGCAGTACCTCAACACGGTGCTGACCAGCCGCGACGCGGCGATCGACGTCATGCTGATCGACGTGATCCGCCCCGCGCAGTTCGCCGCCGCCGGCTGGGCCGAACCGCTCGATGCCTATCTGGGTGCCGAGAAGGACGCGATCATGGCGCGCTACCTGCCCGCCTATCGCGAGGCCAACATCGTCGGCGGAAAGGTCATCGCGCTCCCCTATTTCGCCGACGCGCAGTTCCTCTACTACCGCACCGACCTGCTGGAGAAGTACAAGCTCCAGCCGCCCAAGACGTGGGAAGAGCTCGCGTCGACCGCGCGCACCGTCATGCAGGGCGAGAACAACCCGAACCTGCGCGGCTTCGCGACGGCGGGCGCGCCCATCGAGGGGACGGTGTGCACCTTCCTGGTGCCGATGTGGGGTGCCGGCGGCCAATTCCTCGGCGCGCAGGGCAAGCCCGACGTGAATTCCGCGCAGGCGCGCCGCGCGCTGCAGCTGTGGACGGACCTGAAGGCCGCGAACGTCACGCCGCCCAACCTCGCCGAGGTCGTGACCGACCGCATCCGCGTCGACTTCCAGGCCGGCAACCTGCTCTACGCCATGCAGTGGGGCTACGCCTGGAACCGCTTCCAGAACGACGCCGACAGCACGGTCAAGGGCAAGACGAACGTCGTGCCGCTGCCCGGCTTCGCCGGCAACCAGCCCGCCACCTGCATCGGCGGCTGGCAGATCGCGGTCTCGGCCTATTCGAGGAACAAGCAGGCCGCGGTCGGCCTGCTGCGCTACCTCTCCTCGCCGGAAGTCTCGAAGATGCAGGCGATCCTCGCCTCGCACCTGCCGGTCTTCGCCGAGGTCTACCAGGACGCCGACGTGCTGAAGGTCAATCCGTGGTTCCAGTTCGCGCGCAACGTGGTCGTCACCGGTCGCTCGCGCCCGGTGAGCCCGGACTATCCCGAGGTCAGCGAGATCATCCGCACGAACATGAACGCGTTCCTCGCGGGCACGCGCACCGCCGACCAGGTGATCGCGGACATGAACTCGCGCCTCGCGCGCGTCTACCGCTAGGACGGGATCCGGCGCCGCCGCCAAGGCGGCGCCGGCCTCGCGCACGATGGCGACCGCGAAACGCTACAGGCTCAGCAAGCTCGAGCGGGACGAACGCCGTCTCGGCTACGCGCTGCTCGCACCCGCCGCCCTGCTGCTGCTGGCGGTCGTCGTCTATCCGATCGCCGAACTGCTCGCCAACTCGTTCTATTCCTTCCGGCTGACGCGGCCGGGCTACCGCTTCATCGGCCTCGAGAACTACGCCTTCGCGCTGTTCGAGGACGACCGCTTCCTTCACTCCGTCCTCAACACCGTCATCTTCATCGTCGTCACGGTTCCGGGGGCGCTGTTCGTCGGACTGGGACTCGCCCTGCTCGCCAACCAGCCCTTCCGCGTCAAATGGCCCGTGCGCCTCGGCCTGCTGCTGCCCTGGGCGCTGCCGCTGGTCTTCGCCGGCCTGATCTTCCGCTGGTTCTTCGATTTCCGGCAGGGTTTCGTGAACTGGCTGATCGAACTGGCCGGCTTCGACCCGCCGCAATGGCTGTCGGACCCGCAGCTTGCCTTCGCCGCCGTGTGCGTTGCGATCGTCTGGAAGTCCTCGTCCTTCATGGCGCTGATCCTGCTCGCCGGCCTGCAGACGATCCCCAAGTCGCTCTACGAGGCGGCGGAGGTCGACGGCGCCTCGCGCTTCCAGCAGTTCGTCGAGATCACGCTGCCGATGCTGAAGCCGGCCATCGTCGTGGCGCTGATCTTCCGCACCATCACGGCGATCCAGACCTTCGACATCCCCTATGCGATGACGAACGGCGGCCCGGGCACGGCGACCGAGACGATGGCGATGTACATCCACAAGACGACGATCGACTTCCTCGATCTCGGCTACGGCTCGGCGCTGGCCACACTGATGTTCCTGATCTCGATCGTCGCGACGTCGGTCTATCTGCGCCACACGAAACGCGATACGGGGCGCGGCTGACATGCTGGCGAAACTCGGCAAGAGGAAGACCGTCTGGCTCGCCGCAGCGATCGTCGCGGCCAACGGGTTCTTTCCTGCGCTGTGGATCCTGTTCACGTCGCTGAAGACCGAGGCGGAGCTGCTGCGCCATCCGATCACCATCGTCCCGCACGATCCCACGCTGCTCAACTACGTGCGCGTGTTCGTCGATCAGCCGATCCTGCTCTTCCTGTGGAACAGCCTTGTCGTGGCGGGCCTGTC
Organism: Rhodospirillales bacterium; assembly: GCA_016794005.1. GTDB lineage: Bacteria > Pseudomonadota > Alphaproteobacteria > CACIAM-22H2 > CACIAM-22H2 > Tagaea. The sequence goes on along the minus strand of JAEUKY010000187.1, from coordinate 28,937 downwards.
GACCGTGCTGTGCATTTTCGTTTCGGCACTCGCCGCCTATGCGATCGTGCGGCTGCGCATCCCGGGACGCAATATCGTGCTGTCGGTGCTGCTCGCGGTCTCGATGTTCCCGCTGATCTCGCTGATGGTGCCGCTGTTCCAGACGATGCGCACGCTGGGCTGGCTCAACACCTACCCCGCCCTCGTCTTTCCCTATGCCGTGCTGTCGATGCCGGTCTGCACGCTGGTGATGGCGAGCTTCTTCCAGGACATCCCGAACGACCTGGAGAACGCGGCGATGATCGACGGCTGCACGCGGCTGGGGGCGCTCTGGCACGTCGTGGTCCCGCTCGCGGCACCCGGCGTGTTCACGGCCGCCATCCTCGCCTTCGTCAACGCGTGGGACGAGTTCCTGCTGGCGCTGACGCTGTCGAGCCGTGTCACCAGCCGCACGCTTCCGGTCGGAATCACGCTCTATCAGGGGGAGTTCGCTTTTCCGTGGCCGATCATGTCGGCCGCCCTTATCGTGGCGATCGTGCCCGTGTGCTTGCTGATCGCCGTCTTCCAGGAACGCGTCGTCTCCGGCCTCACGGCGGGCGGCGTCAAAGGCTGAGAACATACCCGTGCAGATCGACTTCACGAAATTCGTCCGCGCGCAGAAGCTCGCGCGCGCCGCCGACGCGAAAGCCGCAGTCGTCTTCTCGACAGAGATCGGCTCCCTCGCCGTCTCCAGGCGCGGCGGCGACTGGCGCCTGACCTTCGGCACGGCGACGAAGCCGGACTACGGCCTCGTCGAGACCGGCGGCTTCGTCCGACCCGCCTGCCGCGAGACGGCGCCCGGGATCTTCCGCCTCGGCGACGACACCGAGTGGCTGGAACTCGCAAGCGATCCGCTGCGCGTGCGCTTCGGGCGCAAGGGGTGGCTCGACGATCCGTTGGGCTCGCTGACCGACGAGCATTTCCGCGGCTGGACGCGCCTGCCCGCCTTCGGGCGCGGGCCGGAAGGCTGGATCGCGTCCTTCGCCCTCGATTCCGGCGAGCCGGTCTACGGGCTCGGCGAGAAGTTCGGCGCGCTCGACCGGCGCGGCCAGTTTGTCACCAATCGCATCGAGGACGCGCTCGGCGTCAACACCGAGCTTTCGTACAAGTCGATCCCGTTCGCCTGGGGCCTGAAGGAAGCGGGCGGCGCCTGGGGCGTGCTCGTCAACACGCCGGCGCACGTCCATCACGCCGTCGGCTACGGCCAGTGGTCGCACCGCAGCTATGCGATCCTGTGCGAGGACGAGACCTTCGACCTGTTCCTGTTCGCCGGGCCCGACCCCGCGCACGTGATCGCGCGCTGCGCCGAGATCACCGGCAAACCGGCCCTGCCGCCCTTCTGGTCGCTGGGCGTGTGGCTGAGCCGCGCCTACTACCGCACCGAGGACGAGATCCTCGACGCCGCGCGCGAATGCCGCGAGGCCGGCTTCCCCGCCGACGTCATCACCTTCGACGGGCGCGCATGGATGGAGGTGCGCACGCGCGCCACGCTCGACTTCGATCCGTCGCGCTATCCCGATCCGAAGGCGACCATCGACAAGTTGAAGGCGCGCGATTTCCGCATCTGCTGCTGGGAGTACCCGCTCGTCTCGATCCACAACGCGGAATACGCGGAGTTGGAGAAGCGCGGCCTGTTCCTGCGCGAGCCCGACGGGTCGCCGCACGTGTTCCAGTGGGACACGGCCCCGGGGACGTCGCCCTTCGGCAACGTGCTGACGCCGCTGCCGCCCTCGGGCGTGCTCGACTTCACCAATCCCGAAGCGGTCGATTGGTGGAAGGCCCGCCACGACCGGCTTTGGAACGTCGGCGTCGATACGATGAAGACCGATTTCGGCGAACAGGTCATGGACCATGTCGTCGCGCACAACGGCGACAGCGGGCGACGGCTGCACAACGTCTATCCGCGTCTCTACAACGAAGCGGTCTACGCGGCGACGGCGAAGGCGAAGGGAGCGGAGAACGCCTGCGTGTGGGGGCGCGACGGCTGGATCGGCGCGCAGCGCTTTCCCGTGCAGTGGGGCGGCGATCCGCAGACCGACTGGGAAGGCCTCGCGGCTTCGATCCGCGGCGGCCTTTCGTGGGGCCTGTCGGGCGTGCCCTATTATTCGAGCGACGTGGGCGGCTTCTACGGCTCGCGCCAGCCCGACCCCGAGCTCTATCTGCGCTGGGTCGCGGCGGGCATCTTCTGCTCGCATTTCCGTTTCCACGGCATCGGCATCCGCGAACCGTGGAGCCTGGGCGAGGACGTGGCGCGCCACGCGCGCGCGTGGCTCGCCCTGCGCTACCGGCTGCTCCCCTATCTTTGGGGCTGCGTGGAGATCGCGACGCGCACGGGCCTGCCGGTGATGCGCGCGATGGCGCTCGCCTTCCCGAAGGACCGTGCGGCGCGCGCTTTCGGCGACCAGTATATGTTCGGCCCCTCGATCCTCGTCGCTCCGATCCTGAAACCGGGCGGTGCGGTCGACGTCTGGCTGCCGGACGGCGACTGGCACGATTTCTGGACCGGCGAACGCGTCGTCGGCGGCCGCCAGCTGCGCGTGGCGAACGTGCCGCTCGACCGGCTGCCGGTCTACGTGCGCGCGGGCCACGTGATTGCGCTCGGACGCAACGTCATGCACACCGGCGAGATCGACCGGCGCAACCCGGTCGCCGAGATCGTCGCCTACGGCCTGCCGGCAACGGCACCCGTCGTCGGCGACGGCGTGCTGTCGCTCGCGAAGGACGGAGCGCTCGACGGGGCCCCCGACGCAAGCGTCCGCGCCTATGGCTGCACGGCCGCCCGGCAGGGTGCGCGGATCGTCTTCAAGCGCTGAAGCATGCCCGAATTCCGACAGTCCTATGCGATCGGCATCGCCGCCGCCCTCGCTGCCGCCGCGATCGGTGCCGGCTGGCAGGTCGCCACGCGCTTCGGCGTGACGGCGGTCTTCGCCCCCATCGACCTTGCCCTGCTGCGCTACGGCGTGCCGGGCCTGCTGCTGATGCCGCTGCTGCTGCGCCGCGGCCTGTGGCCGACGCAGGCACCCGGCTGGCTGGCTGCCCCCATCGTGCTGGGGGCAGGCCTTCCTTTCGGTCTCGTCGCGATGATCGGGGCCGGCTACGCGCCGGTCGCGCATATGGGTGCCCTTCTGCCCGGCACCATGCCGATCTTCACCGCCGCGATGGCGGCTTGCTTCCTGGGCGAACGGCCGACGCGCCGGCGTATCGCGGGTTTCGCGGCGATCGTCGCGGGCGTCTTCGCGATCACGGGCGATTCGCTGGCCGATATCGGGGCGGCGACGTGGCGCGGCGACCTGCTGTTCATCGCCGCCGCGGCGATCTGGTCGGTCTACACCGTCGCCTACCGGCGCAGCGGGCTCGACCCGTGGCATTCGATAGCGCTCATCTCGCTTTCCTCGCTCGTCGCGGCGATCCCGATCCGCATCTGGCTCGTCGGCACCGGCCTGCCCGACGTGCCGCTCGCCGCCGGGCTTGTGCAGTTCGCAGCACAGGGGATGCTTGCCGGTCTCGGCGGCACGTGGACCTTCACGCTGGCGATCCGCCATCTGGGCGCCGGGCGCGCCGCCCTGTCGGGGGCGCTGGTGCCGGTGCTGTCGACGCTGGGCGGTGCGATCCTGCTGGGCGAATTGCCGGGTGCGACGGTGATCCTCGGCGTCGGTCTGACGATCGTCGGCACCACGGCGGCCGCGTGGCCCGCCGCCCCTCAGAGCGAGCGGGGCCGGTAGAGTTTCACCGCGTTGTCGTGGAACGCCTTGCGCGACAGCTCGGGGCCGAGCACGCCGGCGATCAGTTCCATGTCGGCCGGCTCGAACGGGCGGCGTGCGCGCGTGGACGGCAGGTCGGAACCGAACATCAGCGAGTCCGGATTGGCGGCGGCGATGCGCTCCATCGCGTCCTCCGGATCGACGAGCACGCGCCCGAAGCCGGTCGCCTTCACCTTGGCACCCGCGCGCGCGAGATCGACGAGCCGCGCAAGGCCGCCCTCGCTCATCCCCAGATGATCGACGACGAGCTGGGGCAGCTTTGAAAGCGTGTCGACCTCCTCGGGGCGCAGCTTCGCCATGTCGGCGTAGAGCTCCACGTGCCAGCCGCACAGGCGGTGGATGCGCCTTGCGAAGCTCGCGATCGACGCGAAGGATTCCGAGCCGCCTCGATAGACGTTGAAGCGCACCGCGCGCACGCCCGCCGCGTCCAGCGCCAGGATCTCGTGGTCGAGCGTGCTGGCCGGGATCTGCGTGACGCCGACATAGCCGGGCCCGAGTTCGGCCAGTGCCGCGAGCAGATAGTCCTGGTCGAAGGCCTGGAACGAGCCCGACACGACGGCACCGCCGACGATGCCCAGCGGCTTTGCCGCCGCCAGATAGTCGCCCGAAAGATAGGCGCCCGGCACGAAGCCTTCGTTGGCGACCAGCGGGAAGCGCGGATCGACGATATGCAGGTGCGCGTCGTAGACCGGCCCGGAATAGCCCTTCATTCCGCCCCGCCGGTCTCGGCGCGCGAGAAGGCGAACGTGACGCTCCCCGAAAGCGCGCCGCCCGGCTCGAGCACGACGACGCCGGTGTCGCTCCTGCCCCTGGCCATCAGGTTCATGCCGTCGTTGCAGTTGCTGACCGGCTCGACGCAGAAATGGCTCTTCCCCGGCGGCACGAAGACGACGAGATGGCCGAAGACCGGATCGGCGGTCATGTCGAGCCGGATGCCCCATTCCGGCCAGTCGATCTGGACCGCACCGTTCCATCCGGCGAAGCAGTTGTCGACCGCAAGCGGGGCGACGAGCCGTCCCTCGGCGAAGTTCCAGGCCGGCGGAACGGGATCGAGCGCGACGGGCATCATCGCCTCGTCGTTGCGCCAGACCGAAGCGGTCGACGCGGTAAGCCGCGTGCCGGCCGCGCGCGGGAAGAAAGGATGCAGGCCGAAGCCGGCCGGCATCGGCCCGTCGCCGGTATTGACGATCTCGAGCCCGACCGTGAGGCCACGCGCGTCGAGCGCGTAGCGCTGGCGCGCGTGGTAGGCGAACGGCCACTCGGACGACAGGATGTCCTTCGCCGTATGGTCGAGCACGAAGGAAGCGTTCGCCGCGTCGGCCGATTCGACCTCCCACGCGCGCTGCCAGCCGTTGCCGTGGATCGAATGGGGATGGCTGCCGAAATTCGGCGCCAGTCGGTGGCGCCTGCCGGCGAACTGCAGCGTGCACTCGCGCATGCGGTTGGAGTACGGGACCAGCGCGTAGCTTCCCGCCAGCCGCACGTCGCGCGCGGCCAAGGCCGCTTCGGGCGTGCGGCGCATCAGGTCGACGCCGCCCGACCAGTCCGTTCTGAAACCGACGATCGCCCCGCCGATCTCCGGCGCCAGATCGAGCGCGAAGGGGCCCGCACGGAGCGTCAGGAGTCGGGGCACGACGGTCGAAAGGCTTTGCGGCACGGGCAATCCGGCGATTCGAGGACGCGGGGACGCCGACAATAGCCGGATTCGGTGCCGCGCGAAGCGTCCGGCGGTGTGACGGGCATCACTGCGCGCGAGGCCACCGCCGTCCGATAGAGGATCGATGGACGAAATGAAGGAATTGTTGCTGGTCTGGACGATCGCGCTGCTGCTGATGCTTGCGGGTATCGGCATCGCCCAGTATGCGACTCGGGAACCTCAGTTCGCGCTCGAATCGGCGGGCTCCCGCTAAGTTTCCCACCGGAAATCTCACCGTTGCACAATCGGGCCCTGTCCAATAGGTTGGCCCTACAATTTTGCGACGGACGATCCCTTTGAGCGAGCAGCAAAAGAAGAAGAAATCCCTTTCGCCGATCTTGGACCAGATCGTCCATGGCGGCTCTGCGGTAGCGCTCAATCTGATCAAGGTGTCGGCGCTGGCGAAGGATCGCCAGATGTTCAAGCAGCCGAGCCTGAACAAGACGATCATCTTCAAGTACCCGAATTTCGAGCAGCAGATCGCCGACGCACCACCGCCCGCCCCGGCCGGCAAGCCCGGTGCCGCGGCCAAGCCGGCCGCACCGGCCGCACCCGCGGCCGAGCCACCCAAGGCCGAACGGCCCATCGAGACCGCGATCTACGTGCCGCACGACGCCAACGAGATCCCGGCGGGCGGCTACGGCATCTATCTGCGCCAGCGCGAGTTCGAGAAGCTGCTCAAGCACCATGTCGGCGTCGATTTCGAGGAGGGCAACGCCTCGTTCCTGCGCGACGTCGAGATCCTGCGCACGATCGATTCGATCCCGTCGCTCGATCCGTTCCTGCTCAAGAGCGCGCTGCAGAAATACCTGACCGAGATCCACCCGGCCTATTTCGCGATCTCGGAGGAGGAAGAAAACGGCATCAAGTCGCTGATCGCCGAGAAGGTGAACCCGATCGTCGCGCGCGCCCTCGGCCTCAAGAGTGCCGCCGACGTCAACGAGCGTTCGCAGCGCTTCCTGCAGGCCCTGTGGGATCCCACGATGCCGGAAGCCAAGCTGTTCGTGTCGGCCTTCGGCATTTCCGGCGACCAGGCTCAGCAGATCTTCGAGGGCTGGAAGGGCGTCACGTTCTACGAGCACACGTTCAACAAGAATCTCCAGTCGGTGGCAACGGTGCTGCGCTGGCTGAACGGACCGGACGCCACGCCGCTCGACATCCGCGAGTTCAAGCATTTCAAGGAACAGCAGGACATGTTCCGCCAGGCGGTCGTGCGCAAGCTGCGCAACCTGATCGCCAACGTGAACGGCATCTTCGGCGAATACACCGACTGCCACGGCAAGTTCCTCAACGGCGGCGATCCCAAACCGTTCCGCAACTTCCTGGCCGGCGTCTACCGGCGCTACTGGGTTCTCGGCTACTGCTCGATGGCCGTGCTGCACACGGTCAACATCCACGAGCGCTACATGGTGCAGGCGATCAAGAATCGCCTGCAGTTCGAGCAGATCGAAGAGATGCTCAAGCGCATGGACGCCTCGCTGTCGAGCCAGGCGAACGCCCAGAACCTCTGAGGCTCAGCGCGCCTTCTCGCGCGCCGCGACGATCTCGATCTCGACCTTGAATTCGGGCCGCGTGAAGCCCGATACCAGCATCAGCGTCGATGCCGGCGGCTCGAATCCCGCGAACCACCTGTCGCGCGCGGCCATGTAGGGCTTCAGGTCGGCGCGGTCGATCACGAAGGCGTTGACCCGCACCACGTCGCCCCGGTCCATGCCGCCGGCGGCAAGGATCGCGTCGAGGTTGGCGAAGATCAGGTCGCACTGCGCGTCGATGCCCGCCGGCACGCCCCCGTCCTTCGCAACGGCGAGCTGGCCCGAGGCGAACAGCATGCGCCCCGGCGTGTCGATCTCGACCGCATGGACGTAGCGCGCGAGCGGGGCGGCAAGTTCGGGCGGCAAATGGCGTTTCATGGGGCGTCCTAGCAATGGGCCGAAGGCTCGACTATATAACCGGATCGGGTGACGACGGGAGCGACGAGACGATGGCCAAAACCTGGCGCCGGTGGCTCGACATGACCACCGAGGATTTCCGCGGGCTCGACCCCGAGCGCACGGTCGCCCTGCTGCCGGTCGCGGCGGTCGAGCAGCACGGGCCGCATCTGCCCGTCGCGGTCGACGCCACGCTCGCACGCGGCATCGTGGCGCGAGCGAGCGAGATGTTCGCCGACGACCTGCCCGTCCTGATCCTGCCGCAGACCGACATCGGCAAGTCCAACGAGCATCTCGCCTTCCCGGGCACCCTCTCCTTCTCGGCCGAGACGCTGATCCGCGTGTGGACCGAGATCGGCGAATGCGTCCATCGTGCCGGCATCCGCAAGATCGTGCTGTTCAACAGCCACGGCGGGCAGCCGCAGATCATGGACATCGTCACGCGCGACCTGCGCGTGCGCCTGAAGATGGCCGCGGTCGCCGCGTCGTGGTGGGCCTACGGGATGCCAGAGGGGCTTTGGCCCGCCCAGGAAGAGAAGTTCGGCATCCACGCTGGCGGCGTGGAAACCTCGATGATGCTGCATCTGGCCCCCGACCAGGTCCGCCGCGACAAGATCGCCGATTTCCGGCCGGGCCAGCTCGACCTCGCGAAGGAGTTCAAGCTCCTTGCCTACACCGGCAAGAGCGCCCTTGCCTGGCAGACGCAGGACCTGCATCCGTCGGGTGCCGTCGGCAACGCTGGCGATTCGGACGCCGAGCGCGGGCGCAAGGTCGTCGATTTCGCGGCACGCCGCCTCGCCGACCTGCTGGCCGAGGTGTCGCGCTTCCCCATGGACCGGCTCAAAGACTACGTCTGAGATGCCGCGCTTCCGCGACCAGTCGCTGATCCCGACCGAGGCGGTGCGCCTGACGGCGCTGGGCGAGCTCGCGCGCGGCGAGAAGAGCCTCGGCGCGCTGTCCGCCGCCGTGCGCGGCTTCGTGTCGCGCCTGATGGGGCCCTCGCTCGACGTGCTGGGGCTTTCGATCGAACAGCTGCGCTACGAAGGCATGATCGAGCCGCGCGGCAGGCGCGCCGGCCCCGGCCAGAGCCTGACCGCCGACACCGAACTGGCGCTGACGGCGAAGGGCCGCGAGACGCTGGTCGACCTGCTGCGCAGCCCGGTGCGAGCCCCGATGACCGACCTGTCGAAGATGGTCGTGGCGCTGAAGCTGCGCTTCCTCGACCTGCTCGACGCCCAAGACCGCGCCGCCCAGCTCGAACAGCTCGTGGAGATGTCGGAAGCCGAGCTTGCCCGGCTCGCCGACCTCGCCGCGCGCGGGACCGAGGGCATGCTCGGCGACTGGCTCGCCCAGGACATCGCCGAGGCCGAACGCTGGCGGGACTGGTACCGCGCGAAACTGGAATCCCTATAGAAGCTGCTGCCCGCCGGTGACGAAGATCTCGCTGCCAGTGACGTAGCCGAAATCCGGATCGCACAGGCGGTGGATCACGGCGGCGACCTCCGCCGTCGTGCCCATCCGGTGCATCGGGATGCGCGTGATCAGCGGCTCGTAATCCGGCGAGATCATCTCGGTCGCGATTTCGCCCGGTGCGACCGCGTTGACGCGCACGCCGAGGGGCGCGAACTCGACCGCCATTTCCCGCGTCAGGCCCGAAAGGGCCGCCTTCGACGTCGAATAGGCCGAGCCCGCGAACGGATGCGTGCGGTGCCCGGCGATCGACGTGACGTTGACGATGGCACCCTTGGCGCGCGCGAGGGCGCCCGCGAAGCCGCGCGCCAGTTCGAGCGGGGCGTAGAAATTCAGCTCGAAAACGCGATGCCAGCCGTCGATCTCGCCATGCAGGATTCCAAGGCGTTCCTTGTAGGGCGTCTTGGGCGAAACGCCGGCGTTGTTGACGAGGGCGTCGAGCGGTCCGTCGCCGATCCGGGCGTTGACCTCGTCGACGAACCGGGCCCGTTCGGCCGGAACCGACAGGTCGCACGGCATGTGGAACGCCCAGTTCGGGTCAACGCGGCATTCCTTGGGGATGTCTTCGCGCGAACAGGTGATGAGGCGCCAGCCCTGTTCGGCGAAGCGCTTGACCGTCGCGTGCCCGATGCCGCGCGAGGCGCCTGTCAGGACGAGTGTGCGTGGCGTCTGCATGCCGGGCGCAGTCTAGCCCCCGGCCGGCGGCGAGGCTAGCGGACCGAGACGACCTTGAAGGGCCGCGCCTGGCCGTCGTGTTCGGTGATCGTCACGTATTCGCCGGGCACGAAGGCGTGCCGGTCGAACTTGAAGATCGGCTCGTCGTCGACGTCGCCCTTGGCGTAGGAGAACACCCAGCGGCCGCGCGAATGCAAGAGCAGGCCCTTTTCGTCGTCGGCTCCGTGCCAGAAACGGCGCACGCTGCACAGCGCCTTGTCGGCTTTCCAGCCTTCGGCATCGAGATGGCCGGTGGCGTCGAGCGGGGCGGCGAATTCGTAGCCGCAGCGCGGATCGCCGTTCGGGTGGTCCTTCGTGCGCGCGAGTTCGAGACGGATGTGCTTGAGCGGCATGTCGCTGTCTTCCTCAGTGTGTCGTCCCCGGCGCGTCCGCGTCGGGGTTGTCGGGGTGCGTCTTGCAGAAATGCTGCATGACAAGCTTGAGCTTCGCGGCCCGGGCGACGTCGCCGTGCGCCCGCGCGCGGTCGATGTCGTCGAGGATGATGCGCTTCAGGAACCGGCAGCCGTCGGGCTGGCGGATCAGCCAGTTGCCGAGTTCGAGGGCCGCCATCTCGCCGATATGCTCGTGTTCGGCGATCGCGCGGACCTCGTCGGCCGTCAGCTCCGACAGCGACAGGCAATCGACCCATGTAAGCACGGCACCCTCCCCCGGTGCCGGCGCTGCGGGCGTCAGTGCGCCATCAGGACCGGCAGGTCGGCGTTCTGCAGCATGTAGCGGGTCACGCCGCCGAACACGAGCTGGCGAAGGCGGCTGTGCGTATAGGCACCCATCACCAGAAGGCCGCAGCCCACGCGGCGCGCTTCGGCCAGCACGTGCGGGCCGGCCTGGATCGTCGGCACGTCGGCGCGCGCCAGCTCGATCTTGATGGCATGGCGGGCCATGTAGGCTTCCAGCGGCTTCGTGTCGTTCTCGGCGACGTTCTTGCCGGCGACGATGCAAACGACGCGCGGCGCGCCCTTCAGGAACGGCAGGCCCGCGGCAAGAGCCCGGGCCGCCTCGCGGCTGCCGTTCCAGGCGAAAGCGACCGGCTTGTCGAAGCCGATCTCGCCGGAGGGCGGTGCGATCAGGACCGGACGGCCGGTCTCGAGCAATGCCGTCTCGAACGCGACGGTCGAGGCGATCGCCTCGTCGTCGGCCGGCCGGGGCAGCACGATGAGATCGGCGAAGCGCCCGTGCCGGGCGATCGCGTCCTCTTCCGAGCCGGCCGGTTCGGCAAGCGTGCTGTCCACGCCCGCCCCCTTCGCCCATTCCTGGTAGTGCGCGCGCGCGGTCTCGCTCCGGCGCTTGAGATCCTTCTCGGCAGCGGTGACGATCTGCTCGACGAGAGCCCCAGAAGCACCTTCGCCGACGAACGGGATCGAATCGCGCGGGTCGCCTGCCGCATGCAGCGCCTCGACATGGCCGCCGAACTTGCGAACGACGGCCGTCGCGGCGGCAAGCGTGCGCAGATCCGAGGGGGCGCCCGACAGGGGGGCAAGCATGACCTTGTAGCTCATCGCAACCTCCGTTCGATTCGTCGCGGCCGAATTTGCCGCTGCACAGAACCACGATATTGAACTTCTGAAAAAACTCTATGCCAATTGCCGAACGCGCGCTTTGACTTGGGTCAAGCCCGGAAAAGCCATGCGCGCGCCGCATCTAGCGTGTCGCTTGGCATGCGGCTCGCGTCGATTGCCTGCCAATCGACCACAATGCCGGCGCGGGCGCTCTGTTCGCGCACGATATCGCCATCGGCGTCGGACGCGTCGCCGACACGCTTGGCGACACGCGCAAGCCGGATTTCTTCCGGACAGTCGAGCCAGATACCGTCGAACGCGATACCCGCCGCCGCCACGCGCGCGGCGGCCGCACGCTCGGCCGGATCGGCGTAGACAGCGTCGAGCAGCACCGCGTGCCCGGCGGCGAGTGCGGCACCCGCCCGCGCATGGAGGCTCGCATAGACCTCGCGGCTTGCTTCCTTCGTATAGGCCGAACGCGGCAGCGGCGTTTCCGGCGAAAGGCCCGCAAGGCGTTTGCGCTCGACGTCGGAACGCAGCACCACAGCGCCCGGTGCCGCACCGATTTCGACCGCCAGCGCCAGCGACAGGGCGGACTTGCCCGTACCCGACAGCCCGCCGATCGCGATCAGGCGTGCCGGCGGCGGATGCAGGAAGCGGTCGGCCATCGCGAAGCATGCGGCCGCTTCGCCCGCTGCACCCGCGGCCGCGCGCGTCTTCGCCTTGATCGCGGCGCGGAGGCTCAAGAACAGCGGCAGCAGTGCTAGCCCCGTCTCGTCGCAGCGCCGGCCCAGATAGCGCGACAGCGTCAGACAAGCGAGATCCGCCCGGCCGACGCGCAGCCAGTCGACGAGCAGGAACGCGAGATCGAACAGCGTGTCGATGCACGAAATGCGGTCGTCGAACTCGATCGCGTCGAACGGCAGCGGAAGGCCGTCGACGGTGGTGATGTTCCTGAGATGCAGATCGCCGTGGCATCGGCGGACCGACCCGCCGGCGGCGCGGCGCGCGACGAGCCCGGCATTGCGCTCGATCGCCGCCCGCGTGTCGCGGTCGAGCGTTTCGACATCCGCCTGCGGAAAAAATCGGACGAGATCGGCTGCGTTCCCGTCCGCCGTCCAGTTAAGGTCGGCCACGCCGCCATGGGCCGGCACCGGCTCGGCCGCCTCGTGGAACGCGGCGATCGCGTCGGCAAGCTTCACCACATCGGACTGACCGATGCGATCGGCGGCCACACGCGCGTCCCACAGGCCATCGTCTGCGAAGCGGCGCATCACGACGACACGGTCGATTCCCGCTTCGCCGGGTGCCCCGAAGACAAGGCGTCCCGCATGCCGGACGATCGGACGCGTTTCCAGATAGAGATCGGGCGCCGTGCGCCGGTTGACCGCAAGCTCGGCGTCGCACGCATCGCACCGTCGGGCGGTCGTGGAGAAGTCGAGATAGGGGAAGGCGACCGCGCGCTTCAGCTTGTAGGCGCGGTCGCCGGCCAGGAAGACGGCCGATATGTGCGTGTCGATGCGCCGCACGCCGCCCGGCGGATTGCCGTAGGTGGCCGGGTCCGACAGGAACGCCAGCGTTTCGGCCTGATCGTCCGCCATCAGGCCAGCGGCACGCGGACGTGCTCGACGACGTTCTCCGGGTCCATGTGGACGATCACGTCCGCTCCCGGGAACGCGGCCTCGATCGCCGCCTCGACCGCGTCGGCGGCCGCGTGCGCGCGGTTCAGCGTCAACGTGCCGTCCATGTCGAGATGGAGCTGCACGTGGATGCTCGACCCGTTCGCCCGCGTGCGCAGGTCGTGGACGTCCTTGATGTCGGGGACCGCGCGCGCGATCGCGACGATCCGCGCGCGCGTCTCGTCCGGCAGTTCGCGGTCCATCAGGTGGTCGAGCGAGTCGCGGCCGATCCGCCAGGCCCCTCTCAGGATCCATGCCCCGATGGCGAGGCCGCAGACCGGATCGACGATGCGCGTGTCGAACCAGATCGACGCGACCAGCGATAGCGCCACGCCGCCATTGAGGAGGAAATCCGACATGTAGTGGAGTCTGTCGGCCCCGACCGCGACGGATCCGGTCCGTCGGACGACGTGGCGCTGGTACTGGACCAGCACGAACGTCAGCGCCATCGACAGGATCATGACGGCGATGCCGATGCCGCCGTTGTCGACCGGCACCGGATTCCAGAGGCGATGGGCCGCTTCGGAAAAAAGCAGAAGCGCCGAGCCCGCGATGAAGGCCGACTGGACAAGGCCGGCGATGGCCTCCGCCTTGCCGTGGCCGAAGCGGTGCTCGTCGTCGGCAGGTACGAGCGCGTGGCGGACCGCGACGAGATTGACGATCGATGCCGCGACGTCGAGGAGCGAGTCGAGCAGGCTCGACAGCACCGAGACGGAGTCGGTCAGCGCCCAGGCGACGACCTTGGCCGAGATCAGCGCCATCGCCACGGCGACGGCCGCATAGGTCGCCCCGCGCAGGAGACGTGCGCGAGTACCGGGATCGATCTGGATTTCGGCGTTCGCCATGTCCGTCTCAGGGATAGAGGCGCGTCGACGACCAGCCGGCGTCGGCGCGCTCGTGGACGATCCGCTCGTGCAGGCGGAAGGGCCGGTCGTGCCAGAACTCGATCCTCTGCGGGACGACGCGGAAGCCCGACCAGTGCGGCGGGCGCGGCACGTCGCCGATCGCGTACCTGATCGCGAACTCGGCCACGCGCTTCTCCAGCTCGAACCGGCCCGCAAGCGGGCGCGACTGGATCGAAGCCCAGGCACCGATCTGGCTGCCGCGCGGGCGCGTGGCGAAGTACTCGTCGGCTTCGGCGTCGGTCACGCTCTCGACCGGCCCCTGGACGCGGACCTGCCGGCGCAGCGATTTCCAGTGGAACAGCAAAGCCGCCTTCGGGTGCGCGAGCAGCTCGCTTCCCTTGCGGCTGCCGAGATTCGTGTAGAAGACGAAGCCGCGCGAATCGAAGCCCTTCAGCAGCACCATGCGCAGCGACGGCATGCCGTCGGGACCGACGCTGGCAAGCGCCACGGCGTTGGGATCGTTGGGCTCGCTTTCCGTTGCCTCGGCCAGCCACTCCCCGAACCGGGCGAGCGGATCGACGGACGGATCGAGTTCGGGGACGGGCTTGGCAACGTCGTTCATGAGTCCTAGATAGACCTGCGGACGGGCCGGGTCCAAGTCCCCTTGTGGAATAGACGGCCGGGACGGACGTTGTGTTCCGGGCGGACGGATTTCCGTCCGGCCCGTGCGAATCGCTTGCAGGGAGTCAAAAGATGCGCGCTCTCAGGATTTTGACCGTCGGCGCCCTCGCGCTGTCGCTGGCCGCCTGCCAGGAAGGCGGAGCGAAGGAAAATGTCGGCACCGTGCTCGGCGGCATCGGTGGTGCCGTGATCGGTTCGCAGTTCGGCGGCGGCAACGGCCAGCTCGTCGGCACGGCGATCGGCACGCTGGCGGGCGCCTTCCTCGGCCGCGAAGTCGGCAAGTCGCTCGACAAGGCCGATCAGGCGCAGGTCCAGCGCGCAACCCAGCGCGCCGAGACCGCCCCCATCGGCCAGCAGATCACCTGGAGCAACCCCGACTCGGGCAACTCCGGCACCGTGACCCCGACTCGCGAGGGTCGCGACCAGACCGGCAGTACCTGCCGGGAATACCGTTCGACCGTAAATGTTGGCGGAAAGACTGAGGAAGCCTACGGAACCGCCTGCCGCCAGGCCGACGGAAGCTGGAAAATCGTCAACTAATCGGTCCTGAGCCGCTTTCAGGGCACGGCCCCGCCCCCGGTCAACCCCGAGTGGCGGGGCTTCTTCGTTGAACGTCCGGACGGTTCGTGTAGGATGCCCGCGATTTCGCGAACGCACACACGGACTTTCCCAAGATGAATCAATCGCATGGTCTGATGGCGGGCAAGCGCGGGCTGGTGATGGGTGTCGCCAACGACCGCTCGATCGCCTGGGGTATCGCCAAGGCGGTCGCCGCACAGGGCGCACAGCTCGCGTTCACCTACCAGGGCGAGGCGCTCGAGAAGCGCGTGCGCCCGCTCGCCGAACAGCTCGGTGCCGCCAAGGTCATCTCGGCCGACGTGACGAACGCCGCCTCGCTCGACGCGGCCTTCGCCGAGATCGCGAAGGAATGGGGCACGCTCGATTTCGTCGTCCACGCGATCGCCTATTCCGACAAGGATCAGCTCAAGGGCCACTACGTCGACACGACGCGCGAGAACTTCCTCAACACGATGGACATCTCGTGCTTCTCGTTCACCGACGTGTGCCGTCGCGCGATTCCGCTGATGCCGAACGGCGGCTCGTTGCTGACGCTCACCTATATCGGCGCCGAGCGCGTGACGCCGCACTACAACGTCATGGGCGTGGCCAAGGCCGCCCTCGAGGCGTCGGTCCGCTATCTCGCGTCCGATCTCGGCCCTAGGAACGTGCGCGTCAATGCGATCTCGGCCGGGCCGATCAAGACGCTGGCGGCATCCGGCATCGGCGACTTCCGCTATATCCTGAAGTGGAACGAGCTCAACGCGCCGATGCGCCGCTCGGTCACGATCGACGAGGTCGGCAATTCGGGCCTCTACCTGCTGTCGGACCTGGGCGCCGGCGTCACGGGCGAGACGCTGCATGTCGACAACGGCTACCACGTGGTCGGCATGATGGCGACCGAATCGGCGGGCGAGATCGCCGAACTGCTCGCCGGCTTCAAGAACAAGGGCGGATGAGCGCCAACTCCTTCGGTTCGCTCTTCCGCTTCACGACGTGGGGGGAGAGCCACGGACCCGCCATCGGCGTGGTGGTCGACGGCGTGCCGCCGCGCCTGGCGCTGGCCGAGGCCGACATCCAGACGCATCTCGACAAGCGCAAGCCCGGCCAGTCGCGCTTCGTGACCCAGCGCCGCGAACCCGACCGCGTCGAGATCCTGTCGGGCACCTTCGAGGGGCTGACGACCGGCACGCCCGTTTCGCTGATGATCCGCAACGAGGACCAGCGCTCGAAGGACTATTCGGAAATCGCGCGCACGTTCCGTCCCGGACATGCCGACTATACCTATTGGGCGAAGTACGGCATCCGCGACTATCGCGGCGGCGGGCGCTCCTCGGCGCGCGAGACCGCGAGCCGCGTGGCCGCCGGGGCCGTCGCGCGCAAGATCCTGGGTGCCGGCGTGACGATCCGCGGTGCGGTCGTGCAGATCGGCGCCAGCCGCATCGACCGCAAGCGCTGGGACTGGGCGCAGGTCGGCGAAAACCCGTTCTGGTGCCCCGACCCGGTCGCGGCGGGCGAATGGGAGACGCTGCTCGACGCCACGCGCAAGTCCGGCTCGTCCATCGGTGCCGTCGTCGAGATCGTCGCCGAAGGCGTGCCGGCGGGCTGGGGCGCCCCCGTCTACGGCAAGCTCGATTCCGACCTCGCCGCCGCGATGATGGGCATCAACGCCGTGAAGGGCGTGGAAATCGGCGACGGCTTCGCCGCGGCCGAGTTGACCGGCGAACAGAACGCCGACGAGATGCGTGCGGGCAACGACGGCCCGACCTTCCTGTCGAACCATGCGGGCGGCATCCTCGGCGGGATCTCGTCGGGCCAGCCCGTGGTCGTGCGTTTCGCGGTCAAGCCGACCAGCTCGATCCTGTCGCCGCGCCGCACGATCGACATCGACGGCGCGGACGCCGAGATCGTCACCAAAGGCCGCCACGATCCGTGCGTGGGCTTGCGTGCCGTTCCGGTCGGCGAGGCGATGATGGCCTGCGTACTGGCCGACCACATGCTGCGCCACCGCGCGCAGTGCGGCTGAAGCCGGCTGTGGCCGGTTCCCGCCCACCCGTCGACAGGCGCGATGCCGCCGCACTGGCAAGTGCCGCACTGGGCGACGCCGCGCTGCCGCTTCTCGTCGTCCGCCGCAGCCGGCGGATGACCGGTCTCAACCTCCTGTTCGGCTCTCTCTGCTTCGGGCTGGCGGTCGCGTCGGTCTGGGCCGCGTGGAAGGAAGGCGGCGACCTGCTCGGCCCGATGTTCCTGCTCGTTCTCGTCGCGGTCTACGGCGTGCAGGCCGGCCAGCAGTTCCGCGACGACAGCCCCAAGCTGGTCGTCGAGCGCGCCGGCCTGTCCCTGCCGGGCGTGATCGACGGGCCGGTCGCATGGACGCGGATCGAGGAGATCGCGACGACGACCGGCCTGCGCGCGCTCGGCGGCGGCCGGATCGACATCGTCGTCGACCTGGAGACCTACGCGCGCATGAAGCTGGGCACGCGCTGGCTCGGCGACCCGATCGTCCGGCGTGCGGGTCCGCGCGCCGCCCTCTCGATCCACGGCGCGGCGCTCGATACCGCCACGAAGTCGATTTTCGCGGCGATGCGCCGCCACTGGCCGCCGGGCGGCTGATGGAACGGCTCCAGGCCTTCGTCGGGATGTTCGGCCTGCTGGCGATCGCCTGGGCCATGTCCGAGAACCGCCGGCTGGTATCGTGGCGCCACGCCGCAGCCGGATTCGCGGCGAGCTTCGCATGCGCGGTCGTGTTCCTGAAGGTGCCGTATGTCGCCGACGCGTTCGGCCTGCTCAACGCGCCCGTCCAAGCGATCGCCGACGCGACGCGCGCGGGCACGTCGTTCGTGTTCGGCTATCTGGGCGGCGGCGCGCTGCCGTTCGAAGAACGCAGCCCCGGCGGCGCGTTCGTGCTGGCCCTGCAGGCCCTGCCGCTGGTGCTGGTGATGAGCGCGCTGACCACGCTGCTGTTCCACTGGGGCGTGCTTCCGCTGGTCGTGCGCGCGATTTCGGCCGTGCTGAAGCGCGCGCTGGGCGTGGGCGGTGCGGTCGGCCTGTCGACGGCCGCCAACGTGTTCGTCGGCATGGTCGAAGCGCCGCTGTTCATCCGTCCCTATCTCGCGCGGCTGACCCGCGGCGAGCTTTTCGTCGTCATGGTCGGCGGCATGGCGTCGATCGCCGGCACGATGATGATCCTCTATGCCACCGTGGTCGGCCGCGCGGTCCCCGACGCGTTCGGCCACATCCTGATCGCCTCGCTGCTGTCGGCCCCCGTCACGATCCTGATCGGGCGCATCATGGTGCCCGACGCGGCGGACGCGCGCACGCAGGGCGAACTCGGCCCCCTCGAACCGGTGGCGCAGGGCACGATGGACGCGATCGTCAAGGGCACGGTCGCCGGGCTCGAACTGCTGCTCAACATCGTGGCACTGCTGATCGTGCTGATCGCACTCGTCGCCCTCGCCAACGCGACCCTCGGCCTGCTGCCGCCGATCTTCGGAGCCGCCCTCACGCTTGAGCGCATGCTGGGCTGGGTCATGGCGCCGGTGTGCTGGCTGATGGGCATCCCGTGGGCCGAAGCGCCAACGGCCGGCGCGCTGATGGGCGCCAAGACCGTGCTCAACGAATTCATCGGCTATATCCAGCTCGCGAGCCTGCCGGACGACGCGCTCTCCGGCCGCTCGCGGCTGATCCTCGTCTATGCGCTGTGCGGCTTCGCGAATTTCGGTTCGCTCGGCATCATGATCGGCGGGCTCGCCACGATGGCGCCGGACCGGCGGCGCGAGATCGTCGATCTGGGCATGCGCTCGCTCGTCGCCGGCACGCTTGCGACATGCTTCATGGGCGCCATGGTGGGCGTGCTCGCCTAGGTCCTGCGGGCCGCGACGAGGAACTCGCGGTTGCCCTCCGGCCCCAGGATCGGGCTGGGTTCGATGCCCAGCACGGTCCAGCCCAGCGTCGGCAGCCATCCTGCGATGCGCGCGCATACCTCGTCGTGCAGGGCCGGATCGCGCACCACGCCGCCCTTGCCCACGCGCGCGGGGCCGACCTCGAACTGCGGCTTGATCAGCGCCACAAGGAAAGCCCCCGGCTTCGCAAGTGCAAGTGCTGCCGGCAGCACGGTTTCGAGGCCGATGAAGCTCGCGTCGCACACGACCATATCGGCGGCGTCCGGAATCTCGGCTGCCGTTAGGTGGCGCGCGTTCGTGCGCTCGAGGACGACGACGCGCGGATCGTTGCGCAGCTTCCAGGCGAGTTGTCCGTGCCCGACATCGACGGCGTAAACCTTCGCCGCCCCGCGCGACAGCAATACGTCGGTGAAGCCGCCGGTCGACGATCCCACGTCGATCGCGACCGCCCCCGCCGGATCGATCGCGAAATGGGCGAGCCCGTGCGCCAGCTTGACTCCGCCGCGGCTGACCCACGGATGCGGTTGGCCGCGCACCTCGATGGGCGTTTCCTCGGGATAGGACGTGCCCGGCTTGTCGAGCCGTTTCTCGCCCGAATAGACGAGCCCGGCGATCACGAGGGCCTGCGCCTTGGCGCGGCTCTCGGCGAGGCCGCGATCGACGAGCAGCTGGTCGAGACGCCGGCGGCTCAAGCCGAGGCCGGCCGGCCGGCTTCTTCGGCGCGCCCGAGGGCGGAAAGGACCGTCGCCACGATGGCCGCGGCGTCGAGCCCCGCGTCGGCGTATTGGCGGGCCTGCGTATCGTGGTCGATGGGGCGGTCGGGCAGGACAAGCGGTCGGACCTTGAGCCCGCCATCGAGCAGGCCGGCATGCGCCAGTGCATGCAACACGTGCGAACCGAATCCGCCGATTGAGCCTTCCTCGACCGTGACGATCACCTCGTGCGAACGGGCAAGACGCAGCAGCAGGTCGGTATCGAGCGGCTTCAGGAACCGCATGTCGGCGATGGTCGCGGACAGACCCCGCACCGCAAGCTCGTCGGCCGCCTTCCGGCATTCGCCAAGCCGCATACCGAGACTTACGAGGGCGACCGTCGTTCCTTCGCGCACGATCCGGCCCTTGCCGATCGACAGCGGCGTGCCGCGCACGGGCAGCGTCACCCCCACGCCTTCGCCGCGCGGATAGCGGAAGGCGGACGGGCCGGCATCGTAGGCGGCGGCGGTCGCGACCATGTGGGCAAGCTCCGCCTCGTCGGCCGCTGCCATGATCACCATGTCCGGCAGGCAACCCAGATAGGCGAGGTCGTAGGCACCGGCATGCGTGGCGCCGTCGGCACCGACCAGCCCCGCGCGGTCGATGGCGAAACGCACCGGCAGCTTCTGCAGCATCACGTCGTGAACGATCTGGTCGTAGCCGCGCTGCAGGAACGTCGAATAGATCGCGCAGAAGGGCTTCAGCCCCTCAGCCGCCATGCCGGCCGCAAACGTCACCGCGTGCTGTTCGGCAATGCCCACGTCGAAGCAGCGCTTGGGAAAACGCCGGGCGAACGCGTCGAGGCCGGTTCCGGTCGGCATCGCGGCGGTGACGGCGACGATCTTCGGATCGGCTTCGGCCTCCGCGATCAGCGCGTCGGCGAAGACCTTCGTGTAGCTGGGGGCGGCCGGCTTGGCGCTGCGGGGCTTGGCCTGCAGGGCACCCGACGGATTGACGACGAGGTCGAACGTGTTGACCGCATGGTAGCGATCGGCGGCTTCCGCACCGAACGGATGGCCCCGGCCCTTCTGCGTGACGACATGGACTAGCACCGGCCGCTCGTCGCGCGAATCGCGCACGTTGCGAAGGATCGGCAGCAGATGGTCGAGATTGTGCCCGTCGATCGGACCGACATAGTAGAATCCCATCTCCTCGAACAGCGTGCCGCCCGAGACGATGCCGCGCGCGAATTCCTCGGCGCGCTCGGCCGCCTCGAAGAACGGACGCGGCAGGTGGCTCGCCACCTCGCGCGCGAGGCTGCGCAGGCCCAGATATGGCTTCGACGAGATCAGGCGCGAGAGATAGGCGCTCATGGCGCCCGTCGGCGGGGCGATCGACATGTCGTTGTCGTTGAGGATGACGATCAGGCGCGTGCGCGTCGCACCCGCATTGTTCATCGCTTCATAGGCCATGCCGGCCGACATCGAGCCGTCGCCGATCACCGCGATGGCGTGGCGACGCTCGCCGGCGAGATCGCGCGCGACCGCCATGCCGAGGGCCGCCGAAATCGACGTCGACGAGTGCGCGGCCCCGAACGGGTCGAACTCGCTCTCGCTGCGGCGCGTGAAGCCGGAAAGCCCGCCGCCCTGGCGCAGCGTGCGGATGCGGTCGCGCCGGCCGGTCAGGATCTTGTGCGGATAGGCCTGATGGCCGACGTCCCAGATCAGTCGGTCGTGCGGCGTGCGGAACACGTGGTGGAGGGCGACCGTGAGTTCGACCACGCCCAGCCCAGCCCCGAGATGTCCGCCCGTTCCCGACACCGCCGCGATCGTCTCGCGACGCAGCTCTTCGGCCACGCGGCGCAGCTCCTCGGTTCCCATCCGGCGCAGCACGTCGAGATCGGCCGCACGGTCGAGATGCGGCGTGGCGCCGGAATTGTGGCCGGTCGTGCCCATCGCGTCGTCAGCTCTGCCGCCGCACGGCCCAGCGCGTCAGCGCGCGCAGGCGGTCGGCCTTGGCATCGAAAAGATCGAGATGGCGGGCGGCCTGATCGGCCAGCAGCTGGGCCTGCGCACGCGCGCGGTCGACGCCGAGAATCGACACGAACGTCGCCTTGCCGCGCGCCTCGTCCTTGCCGGTCGCCTTGCCGGCGGCGGCGGCGTTGCCCTCGACGTCGATCAGGTCGTCGGCGATCTGGAACGCGAGCCCCAGGTCGTGCGCGAACGCGACCAGCGTGTGGCGCATGTGCGCGGGCGCCTTGCCGAGGATGGCGCCGGACTGCGCGGCGAAGCCGATGATGGCACCCGTCTTCAGACGCTGCAGGCGCGTGATGGCGCCGATGTCGAGCCGTTCGCCCTCGGCGGCGAGATCCATCATCTGGCCGCCGCACATGCCTTCCGCGCCCGAGGCCAGCGCAAGCGCAAGCACCAGATCGGCGCGCACGCCGGCATCGCCGTGCGTGAGCGGCTGGGACAGCACCTCGAAGGCGCGGGTCAGCAGCGCGTCGCCCGCGAGGATCGCCGTCGCCTCGTCGAACGCCTTGTGGACGGTCAGTCGGCCGCGGCGCATGTCGTCGTCATCCATCGCCGGCAGATCGTCGTGGACGAGGCTGTAGCAGTGGACGAGCTCGATCGCGCAGGCCACGCGCAGCGCACAAGCCTCGTCGACGCCGAACAGGCCGGACGTCTCCATGACCAGGAACGGGCGCACGCGCTTGCCGCCGCCGAGGCACGCATAGCGCATCGCCTCGTGAAGGCCGGCCTCGTAGCCTTCACCATTGGGCAGCAGCGCTTCGAGGGCCGTCTCGATCCGCGCGGCATTCGCCGCGAGCGCCGCTTCGATCGGTTCGTTCATCCCGGCACGCGTCAGGTCGCGTCGAAGGGCGCCGTGCGCGCCTCGCCGCCGGCGATCTGGATGCGCTCGATGCGGCTCGCGGCCTCGGCGAGCTTCGCTTCGCAGTGCTTCTTGAGGGCCGCCCCGCGCTCGTAGGCGGTGACGGATTCGTCGAGCTTGCCCTTGCCCTGTTCGAGCGTGCGGACGATCTCCTCGAGTTCCTTGAGGGCGTCCTCGAACGAGAGCTTGGCGATGTCGGCGGGGATCGTCGGGGCGCTGGGCATGGGCGGAAACTCTCGGCGGCTGTTCGCCCCGAGTTATAGGCCGCCGCCCCGCCCTTCGCAACGCGCGCGCCGCGCCGCCGGGTCGGCCGGATTATCCAATCAGGACAGCCGGTTGATCCCGTCGAACGCGGCCGTCTTGTAGCATTCGGCGAGCGTCGGGTAGTTGAAGACGGTGCGCACGAAATAATCGACCGTGCCCTCGAAGGCGAGAACCGCCTGGCCGATATGGATGAGCTCCGTCGCCCCCTCGCCGATGATGTGCACGCCGAGCAGCTTGCGCGTATCGACGTGGAACAGGAGCTTCAGCAGGCCGGTCTTGTCGCCGATGATGGCCCCTCGCGCGATCTCCTGGTAGCGCGCCTTGCCGACCTCGTAGGGAACGCCGGCCTGGGTCAATTCCTCCTCGGACTTGCCGCAGGTCGAGATCTCGGGGATCGTGTAGATGCCGTAGGGGAACAGTTCCGGCACCGCCTTCGCCTCGACGCCGAAGGCGTGGCACGAGGCCACTCGCCCCTGCTCCATCGAGGTCGACGCGAGCGACGGAAATCCGATCACGTCGCCGGCCGCGAAGATGTGCGGGACCGACGTACGATACTGCTCGTCGACCGTGATGCGGCCACGGTCGTCGGCCGAAAGGCCGGCCGCAGCAAGGTCGAGCGTATCGGTCGCCCCGGTCCGGCCGATCGAATAGAGCGCCTTCTCGGTGTGGATATGCTTGCCCGACTTGAGCTTGACGTGGACACGCGCGCCGGTTTCGGCGTTCTCCGTGTACTCTAGCCCTTCGACCTCTTCGCCAAGGCGCAGCGTCACGCGGTATTTGCGCATCTGGTAGACCAGCGTGTCGATGATCTCGTGATCGACGAAATCGAGCAGACGCTCGCGCTTGTCGACCACCGTCACGCGCACGCCGAGGATCGAGAAGATCGTCGCGTATTCGCAGCCGATTACGCCCGCCCCGATCACGCACAGCGACTTGGGCAGCTTCTTGAGGCCGAGGATGTCGTCGCTGATGATGATGTTCTGGCCGTCGAACGGGATCTTGCCCGACCGCGTGGCGACCGTTCCGGTCGCGATGACGATCCGCCGCGCGCGGACGTCGCGCTTGCTGCGGCCGTCGACGCCGGCGAGCGAGACGGTCTCCGGTCCGGTGAATTTCGCGTTGGCGACGATCAGTTCGACGCCGTTGCGCTGCATCTGGTGGCGTACGACGTCGAGTTCGGCCTGGATGACGGCCGACGTGCGGTGGAGAAGGTCCTCCATCGTGATGTTCTGCTTCACCTGATACGAAGCACCGTAGACGTTGCGCTCGCGGAAGCCCGACAGATGCATCACCGCCTCGCGCAGCGTCTTGGACGGGATCGTGCCGGTGTTGGTGCAGGCCCCGCCGACGACCGCCTTGTGCTCGACGACGGCGACCCGCTTGCCGAGCTTGGCGCCCTGGATCGCGGCGCGCTGCCCGGCGGGTCCGGACCCCAGAACCAGCAGGTCGTAGTCGTATTCCAAATTCTCGGACATCCGTCTTCTCCGTTCGGAGTTCAGCCCTGAAGCAGCGTTTCGGCGAGCAGCAGGATATCGGTTTCCATCTGGTCCTTCACCGAGCGGTAAAGGTCGCGGATCGACACGATGGCGACGATCCTGTCCTCTTCGACCACAGGTAGGTGGCGGAAGCCCTTCTCGGCCATGATGTCGAGCGCACGCTGGACGGTCGTCTCGGGCACGATCGTGACGGGATCGGGCGTCATCACCTCCGAGACCAGCGTGGTCGCCGGGTCCTTCTCCTTGGCGACCACGCGGGTCAGTGCGTCGCGCTCCGAGAAGATGCCGACAAGACGCTCGCCTTCCACCACCATCAGCGCGCCGATGCGCAGATACGCCATCATGCGCGCCGCCTCGACGACGGTTGCGGACGGCTCCAGCGTGGCGAGACTCTGCTCGCTGACGGCGTGGGGGACGACGGTGCGGTCGGTGTGGATCATCAGAAGAACAGTTTCTCGAGGTCGACGGACGAGTCCTGGCCGAGCATGTCGAAATTGGCCTTCAGCCACTCGTCGGCCTTCTCGCGCCCGAGCTTGCGCAGGGTACACAGGAAGTCCCAGTCCAGATTGTATTTGGACGACACGCCGAAAGCGGCCATCTCCTCTTCGGCCTGGACCATATGGAAGAACATGCGCCGCAGGCCCGACCGGGCGGTCAGCCTGTGCCGGTCAAGCAGGCGCGTGACGAACGCGATCGTGCGCATCTCGCGCATCATCGTCGCGTTGAAGCTGATCGAGTTCATGCGGTCGGCGATGCCGCGCGCCGTCGTCGGCAGTTCTTCGATGCGGATCGGGTTGATCTCGATCAGCACGATGTCGGAGGCGCGGCAGTTGTAGATAAGGGGGAACATCGCCGGGTTGCCCATGAACCCGCCGTCCCAGTAATGCTCGCCGTCGACCTCGACCGCCTGGAAGAGCTGCGGCAGGCAGGCCGACGCGAGCAGCACGTCGGGCGTGAGCTCGTGGTTGCGGAAGACGCGGATCTTGCCCGTACGTACGTTGGTCGTGGAGACGAAAAGCTTGACGCCTGCCCCTTCGCGCACCTTCTCGAAGTCGATCATCTCGACAAGCGCCTTGCGCAGCGGATTGTCGCCGCTCGGATTGAGCTGATAGGGTGACAGCAGACGGGTCATCATGTCGAAGCCCTGGTAGAAGGGCGAGAAGTCGAGATTGGCCGAGTTGCCGAACATCCGGTCGAAGACCGAGGGCTGGAAGATCGAATAGCGGCCGGTCTCGGCGACGTGCTCCCAGAAGCGTGCCAGCAGCGCGCGCGCGGCGGGTGCGCCGCCTTCAGCCATGCCAGCGACGACGACGGCCCCGTTCATGGCGCCGGCCGACGTGCCCGAGATCCCTTCGACGACGAGACGGTCGTCCTCGAGCAGGCGGTCGAGCACGCCCCACGTAAAGGCGCCATGCGCCCCGCCGCCCTGCAGGGCGAGCGTGATGTTCTTGCGACCGTCGGCCATGGACCCCACTCTCCGCCGGCCACTCTAGCAGAGAGCGCGCCGGGGTCTGCACAAATCGTTGATCCGGCTCGATTCCTAGCGTTCCGTCAGAGCCGCGACATGGGCGGCGGCGGATGCCGCCAGGGCTTCAAGGTCGTAGCCGCCCTCGAGTGCCGATACGATGCGCTCGCGCGAATGGCGACGGGCGACGTCCATCAGCGCGCGGGTGACCCATGCGAAATCCGTCTCGTCGAGGCGCAGGCTCGCCAGCGGGTCGAGTTCGTGCGCGTCGAAACCGGCGGAGATCAGGATCAGCTCGGGCGCGAACGCGTCGAGGGCCGGCAGGATCTTCGCTTCGAACGCGGCACGGAAGGCGTGTCCGTCCGAGCCGCCGGCGAGCGGCGCGTTGACGATGTTGCCGATCCCGCGTTCACCCGCCGCCCCCGTGCCGGGATAAAGCGGCCATTCGTGGGAGGACGCGTAGAACAGATCCGGGTCGCGCTCGAACATGTGCTGCGTGCCGTTGCCGTGATGAACGTCGAAATCGATCACGGCGATGCGGCGCAGCCCGTGGCGCGCGCGCGCATGCAATGCCCCGACCGCGACGTTGTTGAAGATGCAGAAACCCATTGCCTGCGCGGCCTCGGCGTGGTGTCCCGGCGGCCGGACGGCCGCGAACGCGTTGCGCGCGCGCCCCTCGCAAACGGCGTCCACGCCGGCGACGACGGCACCCGCCGCGCGCAGGGCGGCGTCCTCCGACCCGGGCGACACGATCGTGTCGCCATCGATCTGGTGACGGCCCATCGGCGGGATCGAGCCGAGCACCGCCTCGACATAGGCGCGCGGATGGACAAGACAAAGCGCGTCGTCCGACGCACGCGGTGCCACGACGCGCTCGAGCCCCTTGAACCTGTCGTCGGCGAGGCCGGCGAGCACGGCCTCGAGCCGGCGCGGGTTTTCCGGATGGTAGGCGCCCGGATCGTGATCGAGGCAGGCCGGATGGGTGATCAGCTGTGTCGTCATGTCGGTCTGTCGCTCACGCTCGATCGAACAGGGCGGCGCAGGCCTGCTCGGCAGGCTGGGCCGTACCATAAAGGAAACCCTGGCCGTAGACGCAGCCGGCGTTGCGCAGGAATTCGGCCTGGGCCGCCGTTTCCACGCCCTCGGCGATCGCGTCGATCTCGAGCTGGGCTGCGAGTTGGACGACGGAACGGATGATCTCGCCAGTCTTGCGATCGTCGAGCATCGTGGCGACGAAGCTCTTGTCGATCTTGAGATAGTCGATCGGGAACTGGGAAAGATAGGAAAGGCCGGAGTAGCCGGTTCCGAAATCGTCGAGGCTGATCGAGGCGCCCATCGCCTTGATGCGCGCGAGCGCGGCGTTCGCGTCGCGATTGACGATCAGCGTGGTTTCCGTGATCTCGACCTTCAGCCGTTCGGCAGGAAGGTTCGCATCGGCGAGAATCTCGGCGAGAACGTCGGCCAGTCGGTCGTCGGCGAAGTGCGCCGCGCCGAAATTCGCCGACAGGAACACCGGCCGCCGCCCGGCCAGCGCCAGACGCCGGTTCAGCGCCGCAAGCATGCGGGCGGACTCGCGCATGACCATCAGGTCGAGTGCCTCAAGAAGGCCGGCCCGCTCGGCCGAACCCAGAAGCGCCTCCGGTCCCAGCAGCCCTTGCTGCGGGTGGTGCCAGCGGACCAGCGCCTCGAATCCGACGGTCACGCCGTCGTCGAGGCGCACGATCGGCTGGAGGAACGGCACGAGTTCGCCTCCGTCGATCGCCCGGCGCACCTCGTGCTCGCTCTTGATGCGGGCGATCACGCGGGCGGCCTCGTCCGTCGATATCGGCGTCTGCATCTGCGGCAAGGTCGAGGTCGCGACGCGCAGCCGATGGATCAGCGTACGCAGCAGGATCTGCATCATGGGCGTGGCCTGATCGAGCTCGCGCTTGATCTGGCCACGCTCCACGACAATAACCTCGCAGTCCTCGAGGACGAACGCGGAGGCCGAGCGGGGTGCGTCGTCGACGAGCGCCATCTCCCCGAAAATCTCGCCCGGCCCCAAGACTGCGAGACGGGTCCGCTCGCCGGCGAATTCAACGAAGATCTCCACGGCGCCGGTCTCGATTATGTATGCCGCGTCCGCTGCGTGCCCTTCGTTGAAGAGCAGCCGCCCGGCCGGAAAGCGTCGTCGATAGACGGAATCGGACATTTCGGAGCGTCGCGGGGTGGGAACGGGGCCGTAAACCAAGTTCTCCCATGATCGCCGCCGACTTGGAAGCCCCCGGGGCAACGGTGCCCAAGTGTCGGAAATGGGGGTAGATTACAGCCTGTAACAGATCAAGTGCTTCCTTTGGGGGCATGCGGGCCCTAAATTCTCCGGTTAACCGGATTGTCTTATCGACAAGCCGAAACGGTACGGCTTGGCTTGGATGTTGCTAATCCAGGTCGACCGGGGAACAGACGGCGAAGGCGGAGTTTCAACGCAGATGCGCGTGATCGGTCAGCTTGCAGTCATGGCGGTACTCGTCGGCATCGGCGGTGGCGGTTGGTATTTCTACCAGTCCAAGACAGGCGCCGGCAGTGCCGATGCCGCACGGCCGGCCGCACCGGCTCCCGTCGTCGAAGTCGCGAACCCTCGCCCGATGCGCGTGATCGAACGTGTCGAAGCCGTTGGCACGGCGCGCGCAAACGAGTCCGTCGTCGTCGCGGCCAAGCAGACCGGCAACATCGCCCGGATAAATTTCCAGGAAGGCCAGACCGTCCGCGCCGGCGCCGTCCTCGTCGAGTTGGAAAGCCGGGAGCGAGCGGCCGACACCGAAGCCGTCCGTGCCGAGATCCAGCAGGCTCGCGCTGTCGCCGACGAGATCCGCCAGCAGCTCGACCGGACGCGCGCGCTGCGCGCGTCGGGCAACGCGCCCGAAGCCCGCGTCGACCAGCTCGAAAGCCAGCTGCGTGCGGCCGAGGGCCGCATCCGTCAGAACGAATCGCGCCTGCGTGCCGCCGACGCGCGTTTCGACGATTTCCGCATCACGGCCCCATTCGAGGGCCGCGTCGGCCTGCGCCAGGTCAGCCTCGGAGCCCTCGTGCAGCCCGGCACCGCGATCACCACCCTCGACGACGTGCGGACAATCAAGGTCGAGTTCTCGGTTCCCGAGCAGTATCTCGGCAGGCTGCGCCCCGGCCTCGCCGTCGTCGCGATGACGCCAGCCTTCCTCGGCCGCGAGTTCAACGGCGAAGTCACGGCGATCGATACGCGCATCGATCCGGCAACGCGTGCGGCACGCCTTAACGGCACCTTCGACAATGCAGATTTCAGCCTCAAGCCCGGCATGTTCCTGACCGTTTCGCTCGCCGTCGCGACGCGCGAGAACGCGATC
>JAEUKY010000145.1 GCA_016794005.1 Rhodospirillales bacterium | reverse complement strand
CCCACGTCGCGGTACCAGGTACCCTTCGTCGCGGCGAGATCGACCTTGGCGTCCTGCCAGTAGCGCAGCTCGGCCGCATGCGTGCCCGACTTGTCGCCGCGCGAGACGAACGGCGACTGCGTGGCCTGGATGCGGCGGAACGCCTCGAGGATGTCCTTGAGGCCGGCGGCCTTCGCAGGATCCGCCTTCGGGCCGATCACGACGAAGTCGTTGTACATGACCTGCGTGCGCGCGACGCCGAAGCCTTCGGCGACGAACTTCTCCTCGGCCACCTTGTCGTGGACGAACACGACGTCGGCGTCGCCGCGCCTTCCCACGTCCAGCGCCTGGCCCGTACCCAGCGCGACGACGCGCACCTCGATGCCCGAGGCGCGCCTGAAGGCCGGCAGCAGATGGCCGAACAGGCCCGACTGGTCGGTCGACGTCGTCGACGCGACGATGATGAAGCGTTCCTGCGCGTGCGCGGGAAGCGCTCCGAGCAGCATTGCGCCAAGCAGAATCCGGCGAAGGATCACCATGGCAGCTCTCCTTTGAGGAAGGCGGCCGCTTCCGGCGTGGCCGGCGCGCGGAAGAAGGCGTCGGCCGCCGCGCGCTCGGCAATGCGGCCCTTGTGGACGAACACGATCTCGTCGCCGATGCGGCGCGCCTGTCCGAGATTGTGGGTGGTCATGACGACCTTCGTGCCTTCGGCGGCCATCGCCAGCACGATCGACTCCACGGCCTGCGCCGCCGGCGGATCGAGGCTGGCGGTCGGCTCGTCGAGGAACAGGATCTCGGGTGCCAGCGCCCATGCGCGCGCCAGCGCCACGCGCTGCTGTTCGCCGCCGGACAGCACGCGCGCCGGGCGCGCCGCGATGTCCGCAAGGCCGACGCGCGCCAGCGTGTCGCGCGCGCGGCGTTCGCGTTCGTCGCGCCCCACGCCGCGCAGCTTGAGCCCGTAGGCGACGTTCGCCAGCACCGAGCGGCGCAGCATCGCCGGACGCTGGAAGACCATCGCCTGCCGGCCTGCCGGATCGCCGGCCCAGGCGATCGTGCCGCCCGTCGGCGCGATCAGGCCGTGGCACAGGCGCAGCAGCATGCTCTTGCCCGCCCCGTTGGGTCCGACGATCACGGTGCGCGTGCCGGCCCCGAGCTTCAGCGTGAAATCCGAGACGATCCGCGTGCCGCCGATTTCCAGCGTCACCCTGTCGAGCGCGAGGGGGAGAAGCGGCGCCATCGTCAGCCGTACCGCCGCGCGGTCGTTTCCTTGAGCCACGCGGCCGCCGCGTTGACCGCCAGCACCGTCGCGATCAGCACGATGCCGAGACCCAGCGCGAGCGGCAGGTCGCCCTTGCTCGTCTCCAGCGCGATCGTCGTGGTCATCGTGCGCGTCACGCCGTCGATGTTGCCGCCGACGATCATCACGGCACCCACCTCGGCGCTGGCGCGCCCGAATCCGGCGAGGACGACCGTGACCAGCGCGAAGCGCGAATCCCACAGCAGCGTGGCCACCGACTGCGGCAGGCTTGCGCCCAGCGAGCGAAGCTGTTCGCCGTGTTCGGCCCACGCGTCCTCGACGACCTGGCGGGCGAGGGCGGCGAGGATGGGGGCGATCAGGATCGTCTGCGCGAAGACCATGGCGCCCGGCGTGAACAGCAGCCCGAAGCCGCCCAGCGGCCCGGCGCGCGACAGCAGCAGGTAGACGACGAGCCCGACCACGACCGGCGGCAGGCCCATCATCGCGTTGAGCCCCACGACGCACGTGCGCCGTCCCGGGAAGCGCGCCAGCGCGACGAAAGCGCCCAGCGGCAGCCCGATCAGGGCGGCGATCAGCGTGGCGGAAAGGCTGACTTCGAGCGACAGCAGCACGATCGCGAACAGGCGCAGGTCGCCGTCGGCCAGCAGGCCGGCGGCGGCGGCGAATGCTTCGGCGAAGGTCTGCATGCGGGCGGATGGTCGGGCAGCCCCCCGGCCCCGTCAATCGCCCGCCGCCGCGGCGTTTGCAGGCTTATGCAGGAAAATGCATAGTCGTTCCGACCATGCCCGGAACCGTCCTCACCACCGCCGAAGTCGCGGCCTATCTGCGGCTCAAGGAGCGCACGATCTACGAACTCGTGCGCACGCGGCGCATCCCGTGCGCGCGGATCGGCGGCAAATGGCTGTTCCCGCGCGCGCTGGTCGACGCATGGATCCTGAAGAACACCGAGTTCGGCGATTCCGGCGTGAGCGCGCCGCCGCCGCCGCCGATCCTCGCCGGCAGCCACGATCCGCTGCTCGACTGGGCGCTGCGCCGATCGCGCTCGGGCCTCGCGACCATGGCGCACGGCTCGCTCGACGGGCTCGACGCGTTGCGCGACCGCGCCGCGATGGTCGCGGCCGTCCACATCGTCGATCCGGACAGCGGCGAATTCAACGTGCCGGCCCTCGCCGCCGCGATGCCCGGGCAGGACATCGTCGCGATCGGCTGGGCGTGGCGCCAGCAGGGGCTCCTGGTCGCCAAGGGCAACCCGATGCGGCTGCGCAAGCTCGCCGACCTGAAGCGGCGCAAGGCGCGGATCGTGCTGCGCCAGCCCCAGGCGGGCAGCCACGTGCTGTTCCTGCACCTGCTCGCCGAGGCCGGCATCCGGCTCGACGCGCTCGAGACGCACGATCCGCCGGCCCTCAACGAGACCGAGATCGCCGCCGCCGTGCGCGAGGGGCGCGCGGACGCGGGCTTCGGCGTCGCCGCGTCGGCCGGCCAGCTCGGCATCGATTTCGTCCCGCTGTTCCGCGAGCGTTTCGACCTTGCCATGCGCCGGCGCGACTATTTCGAGCGGCCGGTCCAGCGTCTGCTCGCCTTCGCGCGCGGGCCCGAGTGCCTGCGGCACGCCGAACGGCTCGGCGGCTACGACCTGTCGCGCCTCGGCGAGGTCGTGCTCAACCAGTAGCGCTCAGAACGCGTCGGCGCGCGCGGCGGACCAGCTTTTCGCGAAGGACGGATGGTCCGTGCCGTCGAGAATCTCGCCCGGCTTCGTGAAGCGGTAGATCTCGGCGAAGGTCGCGCACTGCTCGGGGCCGAGGCGGCGCGAGATGTGGTGCGGGCGAAGCTCGCTCGGATGCGAGAGACCCGCCGCCGCGATCACCTCGCCGAGCGCCGTCACGGTCGATTTGTGGAACTGCGCCACGCGCTGGGCCTTGTCGGGCACGACGAGCGCGCGCTGGCGCGCCTTGTCCTGCGTGGCCACGCCGGTCGGACACGTGTCGGTGTGGCAGCTCAGCGACTGGATGCAGCCGACGGCGAACATGAAGCCGCGCGCGGCGTTGCACCAGTCGGCCCCCAGCGCCATCACGCGCGCCATGTCGAAGGCCGACGTGATCTTGCCGCCGGCGCCGATCTTGATGCGCTCGCGGATACCCAGCCCCACCAGCGCGTTGTGCACGAACACGAGGCCGTCGCGCAGCGGCGTGCCGATATGGTCGAGGAATTCGAGCGGTGCGGCACCCGTACCGCCTTCCGAGCCGTCGACGACGATGAAATCGGGATAGATGCCCGTCTGCAGCATCGCCTTGCAGATGCCCAGGAACTCGGTCGGATGGCCGATGCACAGCTTGAAGCCGACCGGCTTGCCGCCGGAAAGCTCGCGCAGCTGCTTGATGAAGCCGACGAGGCCCAGCGGCGTGGAGAACGCCGGATGGCTCGCCGGCGAAATGCAGTCCACGCCCTGCGGCACGCCGCGCGCGGCGGCGATCTCGTCCGAGACCTTGGCGCCCGGCAGCACGCCGCCGTGCCCGGGTTTCGCACCCTGGCTCAGCTTGATCTCGATCATCTTGACCTGCGGCGCCTTCGCCTGCTCGGCGAAGCGCTCGGCCGAGAAGCTGCCGTCGGGGTTGCGGCAGCCGAAATAGCCGCTGCCGATTTCCCAGACGATGTCGCCGCCGAACTCCTGATGATACTGGCTGAAACCGCCTTCGCCGGTATCGTGCGCGAACCCGCCCATCGCCGCACCGCGGTTGAGGGCGCGGATCGCGTTCGCCGACAGGGAGCCGAAGCTCATCGCCGAGATGTTGAAGACCGAGGCCGAATAGGGCTGCCGGCAGTCGGGCCCGCCGACCGTGATGCGGAACGGCTCGCCCGAATGGTGCTTGGGTGCAAGCGAATGGTTCATCCATTCGAAGCCCGTCGCGTAGACGTCGCTCATCGTGCCGAACGGACGCTTGTCGAGATCGGACTTGGCGCGCTGGTAGACGATCGACCGCTTGTTGCGGTTGAACGGCATGCCGTCGAGGTCGCTCTCGAGGAAGTACTGGCGGATCTCGGGGCGGATCTCTTCCAGCAGGAAGCGGATATGCGCCGCGATCGGATAGTTGCGCAGCAGGCTGCGCTGGGTCTGCAGGATGTCGCGCGTGCCGACGATCGTCAGGACAGCGGCAACCGCGAACGGCACCAGGAACCACGTGTCGCGAAGGCTCGCGACCGCGAACACGGCCGTGGCGACGATGCTCAGCGTGTAGACGATATAGCGCTGGGTGAAGGCGAGGCGGAGAAACTGCGCCGGCGTGATCGGCGGCTCGGCGGTCTTGGCGGCGGGCTCCACGGCAGCGTCACTCCCCTGAAACGGCCGATTTCGGCCTTGTTTGCGCAAGTGTAGCGAAGAACGCCGATTCCGCCAACTTTGCGGCTATGATCGCCCGATGGATTGCCGCGTGATCGCCGTCGCTTGCCGCACCGCACATATGTTCTCGAAGGAGGTCCGCCCGTCGATCCGGCTGGTCGCGGGCGAAGGGGTCGAGGGCGACGCGCATCGCGGCGTCACGGTCAGGCACCGCAGCCGCGTGGCGCGCGACCCCACGAAGCCGAACCTGCGGCAGGTCCATCTCGTCCATGCCGAACTGTTCGACGAGCTGCGGGTGCGCGGCTTCGACATCGCCCCCGGCGACATCGGCGAGAACATCGCCACGCGCGGGCTCGACCTGCTGGGCCTGCCGACGGGGACGGTGCTGGAGATCGGCGACCGCGTGCGCCTCGAAGTGACGGGCCTGCGCAATCCGTGCAAACAGCTCGACGATTTCCGGCCCGGGCTGATGCAGGCCGTGCTCGATCGCGATGCGGCGGGTGCCCTGGTGCGCAAGGCCGGCATCATGGCCGTCGTGCGCGAAGGCGGCGAGGTGCGGGCGGGCGACGCGATCCGCGCCGTCCCGCCCGAAGGCCCGCCACGCAGGCTCGAACCGGTCTAGATCTTCCGCTGGTCGAGCGGCGGCAGGTACTTGTCGGTCCAGATCTTGTCGGGCGCCACGATTCCGGACAGGTTCATACCCTTGGCGAGCAGTTCGATCGATTTCTGCAGGCGCGGAATCTCGATCTGGCCGAGGCCGGACTTCGCCGTTTCCGTCCCCATCACCTGATTCTCGAGTATCCATTTCAGGCGGTCGCGCTCGATGTCCTTGTTGATGAGGCCGTCGGCCTTGAACAGCGATTCGGTGACTGCGGCCGGATCGGCGGCCGCATCGCGCCAGCCCTTCATCGTCGCGCGAAGGAAGCCGGGGATCGCGGCCTCGTTCTCGCGCAGGAACTTGCGGCTGACGATCACGGTGTTCGAGTAGAGGTCGAGCCCGTGCTTGGAATAGAGCATGATCGAGATGTCCTCGAATTTCACGCCGAGGCCGCGCAGGTTGAGCCACACGGTCGAATCGAAGCCCGTCACCGCGTCGACTTCCTTGCGCATGAACACCGCCTCGCGCAGGCGCAGGTCGACGTTGTTGAACTTCACGCCTGCGGGGTCGAGCCCGTTGGCGCGGAAGAAGACGGGGAACAGGCGGAACGCGTTGTCGGTGAGCGGGCCGCCGACCGTGCGGCCGACGAGGTCGGCCGGCTTCTCGATCTTCGAGGATTTCCACGACACGATCGCGGCCGGCGTCGAGCGGTAGACGTTGAAGACCGCCATCGGCGTGGCGTCGGGATTCTTCAGGTAGAACTCCGCCAGTGCGGGCAGGTCGCCGAAGCCCAGATCGTAGGTGTCGGACGCCACGCGCTGCATGGCGTCGGCCCCCGCGGCCGGATCCATCGAGACGATCCGGATGCCTTCCTGCTGGTAGTAGCCCTTCTCCATCGCGTGGATGAAGGGCGAGTTCGTGCCGTTGCGCGGCAGGTTCAGCGTGAAGCGGACGGGCACTTGTGCCGCCTGCGCGAACACGGCCGGGGCGGCGAGGCCCGAAAAAGCGGCACCGGCCGCGGCGGATTTCAGGAACGTGCGC
>JAEUKY010000357.1 GCA_016794005.1 Rhodospirillales bacterium | reverse complement strand
CGGCAAGACGACGACGCTGCGCCTGGTCGCCGGGCTCGAGATCGCGACCGAGGGCCAGATCCTGATCGGCGGGGCCGACGTCACGCGCCTGTCGGCGGCCGACCGCGACGTTTCGATGGTGTTCCAGTCCTACGCGCTGTTCCCGCACATGAACGTCATCGACAACGTCGCCTACGGGCCGACGGTGCAGGGCCAGCCCAAGGAGAAGGCGCGCGACATGGCGCGCGAGAAGCTCGAGCTCGTCGGCCTCAAGGGCTACGACGAACGGCTTCCGTCGGAGCTGTCGGGCGGCCAGCAGCAGCGCGTGGCCGTGGCGCGCGCGCTGACGCTCGAGCCGCAGGTGCTGCTGTTCGACGAGCCGCTGTCGAACCTCGACGCCAAGCTGCGCCGCCGCGTGCGCGAAGACATCCGCGACCTGCAGCGCGACTTGAATCTCACGGTCGTCTACGTCACGCACGACCAGCAGGAAGCGCTCGCCGTGTCCGACCGCGTCATCGTGATGTCGAACGCGAAGATCGCGCAGGCGGGCAGCCCGCGCGAACTCTACGAATCCCCGGTCAGCCTGTTCGTGGCCGACTTCATGGGCGATTCGAACATCGTCGAGGCGACGGTCGAGAAGGTTTCCGACGGTATCGCGACCGCGCGTGTCGGCGAGGTCCTGCTTCAATTGCCCGCGCGCAGCCTCACGCCCGGCCCCGCGAAGGTCGCGATCCGGCCGGAGGCGCTGGCCCTGACGCTCGCACCCACCGGCGGGCCGGCGCTGGCCGGCAAGATCGCCAAAGCCGCCTATCTCGGCACGCACATGGAGTACACGGTCAAGACGGCCGTGGGCGAGCTGTTCGTCGTCGACAAGAACGTGTCGGAACCCAAGCCGCCCGGGTCCGACGCGTGGCTCGGCCTGACGCGGATCGGCGTTTCGCTCGTCCCGCGGGCCTGACGCTATCCCTCGGGCGGCGGTTGCAGCTAAGCTTGCGCCCGCCATGACCTTCTCGGCACTCGATTCCAGGCTCCACGGCGGGCTGTTCGCCACGCCGGCGATGGCGGCGGTCTTCGACGACCGCGCGACGATCGGCGCCATGCTGCGCGCGGAAGCGGCCCTTGCGCGCGCGCAGGCGTCGCACGGACTTGTGCCCGCAGGTCTCGCCCCGGCGATCGAGGCGGTGGGGCCCGACGCGTTCGATCTCGACGAGCTTGGCCGCGGCACGGCTCTTTCGGGCGTGCTGACGATCCCGTTCGTCAAGGCGTTGCAGGCGAAGCTTCCGAAGGATCTGGGTGCGAAAGTCCATTTCGGCGCCACGACGCAGGACATCGCGGATACGGCGACGGCGCTGCAGGCGAAGGC
Source organism: Rhodospirillales bacterium (assembly GCA_016794005.1). Lineage (GTDB taxonomy): Bacteria > Pseudomonadota > Alphaproteobacteria > CACIAM-22H2 > CACIAM-22H2 > Tagaea. The sequence continues at coordinate 852 of JAEUKY010000357.1, read as the reverse complement.
GGGTCTCGCCCTTCTGGCGCACGAAATCTCTTCCATTCTCGTCTCGCTCGCGAAGCTTGGCGAGATGCATGCAGGAACGCCCTGCATCGGGCGCACCTACGGTCAGCATGCGGCCCCGGTCACGTTCGGTTTCAAGGTCGCCGTCTGGGCCGCCGGGATCGCCGAGGTCGCCGCCGGCCTGCCCGGTCTCCGTGCGAAGTCCTGCCAGGCGCAGCTCGGCGGACCGGTCGGCACGCTCGCCGCCCTCGGCGACAAGGCCGACGCCGTGCTCGATGCCTATGCCGCGGATCTCGGTCTCGCGCGTCCGGTGGTCGCCTGGCACGCGCGGCGCGCACCGGTCGCGGCGATCGGCCAGTGGCTTGCGTTGCTCTGCGCGGCACTCGCCAAGATGGGCTCCGACGTCGCGAATCTCGCCTCGACCGAAATCGGCGAGGTGGCCGAGCCTTACATTCCCGGTCGCGGCGGTTCGTCCGCCATGCCGCACAAGCGCAATCCCGTCGCCGCGACGGTCATCCTCGCCAACGCGCAGGCGGCACAGGGCCATGCGGCGTCGCTCGCCACCGGCCTCGTCGCCGCGCACGAGCGGCCGGCGGGCGCCTGGCACGCCGAATGGCATGCGCTGGCCACGCTCTTCGGTCTCGCGTCGGGTGCGTGCGCGCAGGCTCGCCTGCTGGCCGAAGGCCTCGCCGTCGATCCGGCGGCGATGGCGCGCAACATCGACGCGACGCGCGGGCTCGTCTTCGCCGATGCGGCGGCCGTCGCCCTCGTTCCGGCGCTCGGGCGCGCGGCGGCGCACGATGCGGTCGAGGCGGCCGCATCGAAGGTGCGCGAAACCGGCGGCACGCTGCGCGA
>JAEUKY010000110.1 GCA_016794005.1 Rhodospirillales bacterium | reverse complement strand
CGTGTCGGCGAACTCGAAATTGTGCGCCGAGAATTCGCGCTCCGCGCGCAGGAACACCTCGCCGTACTTCACGCCGTCGGCGTTGAAAGCGAGGTCGTAGACGTTCTCGACGCCCTGGATGTACATCGCCAGCCGCTCGAGCCCGTAGGTGAATTCGACCGCCACCGGATCGCACTCGATGCCGCCGACCTGCTGGAAATAGGTGTACTGGGTGACTTCCATCCCGTCGCACCACACTTCCCAGCCGAGGCCCCAGGCGCCCAGCGTCGGGCTTTCCCAATCGTCCTCGACGAAGCGGATGTCGTGCAGCTTGGGATCGAGGCCGATCTCGCGCAGGCTGCCCAGATAGAGGTCCTGGCTGTCGGCGGGGGACGGCTTCAGGATCACCTGATACTGGTAATAGTGCTGGAGGCGGTTCGGGTTCTCGCCGTAGCGGCCGTCCGACGGGCGGCGCGAGGGCTGCACGTAGGCCGCCTTCCACGGCTTAGGGCCGAGGGCGCGCAGCGTCGTCGCGGGATGGAACGTGCCCGCCCCCATCTCCATGTCGTAGGGCTGCAGGATCAGGCAGCCCTGCTTCGACCAGTAGGCGTGCAGTTTCAGGATCAGGTCCTGGAAGCTGAGGACTGCCATTGCGTACGCCGACTCGCTCCGGGGTGGGTTTGTGGCGGCGCAACATAACCGCCGCACCCCCCTGCGGCAACGACGGAAATCTAAAGCGAACGGTGCGGCCGGGCGCAGCCTTTGAGGCCGCACCAGGGGGTCTTGGCGGGCACCCAGACCGAGCAGGTCCCGCACCATTCCACGTCGTAGCCGGCCAGCGAATCGGGCTTGGGCGGGGTCTCGCGGGGCTCCCGGTCGGCCATGCGGGCCATGGCGAACAGATAGACCGCCACGACCGCGATCACGGCCACGACCCACCCCTGCCCGCCCATCCAGTCCGGCATGTCCATGGCGGCAAGCTTAGCCTTGCCGGCAGCCGGGCGGTACGGGCGTTTGACGGGGGCGGCTCCCGTCCCCGATCATCGGGCGATGGAAGCGAGTCGGAACCGATGACGGAAACTTGGACCTTCGCCCTGAAGGGCGTGCTGCTGGGCCTTTCGATCGCCGCCCCGGTCGGGCCGATCGGCGTGCTGTGCATAAGGCGCACGATCGCCTACGGCTTCTTCGCAGGTCTCGCGGGCGGGCTGGGCACGGCACTCGCCGATGCGGCCTATGCCGGCCTCGCGGCGTTCGGCTTCGCGGCACTGCTGGGCGACGTGATCGCGGGCAACGCATGGTTCCGCATCGCGGGTGCCGCGTTCCTGCTGTGGCTCGGCTGGTCGACATGGAAAGCCGGCCCCGCGCAGCAGGAAGCCAAGGTCGACGCGCGCACGCTGATCGGCACCTTCGCCGCGACGTTCGCGCTCACGCTCGCCAACCCCGCCACGATCGCGACCTTCGCGGCACTGTTCCTGGCACTCGGCCTCGGCGACACGGGCGGCTCGGCGGACGCGGGCGTCGCCCTCGTCGGCGGCGTGTTCGCGGGCTCGCTGCTGTGGTGGATAATACTGTCCACGCTTGTCGTCGCGGTGCGCGAGAAGCTCGGCCCCTCGGCGATGGTCGCGATCAACCGGGGGGCGGGCGCGCTGCTGGTCGGCTTCGCGCTGTGGATCGTCGCGGGCCTGTTCTGAACTAGCGGGACCGCAGGTCCTCTTCGTCGGCTCCCAGGAAATCGCCCATCTGGCCGAGCGGGTCCTCGTCCGGGATGCGCTCGTCGTCGTCGATGCCGTGCGCCTCGATCTCGACCTGGCTCAGCACGCCCTTGGCGGCGAGCAGGCGTTCGAGCTTGCCCAGCCGGTCGCGCAGGCGCTCGATCTCCGACGCCATGGCGAGCAACGCCCGGTCGCCGCCGCTGGCCGGTGCGGTGGGCCGGCGCGCGCGCGCCTCGCCCGCGTCGTTCCACACCTCCTGCAGGATGATGCGGTCGGCGCGCAGCACGAAGCGGTCGACGAAGCGCACGCCTTCGAACGGCACGCCGTCTTCCCACGCCCCGGTCAGCGTGCCGGTGCAGAAGACGATGTCGTCGCCGTCCATCTCGATGCGGTCGAAGCGCTCGTAGCTCTTCGTCACGGTGCGGTAGCGCTCGCCGAGGAAGCGCACGATGTCGTCCAGCGACGACGTCGTGGTGCCGCCCGGGAACACGAAGCGCGCGTTGCGCGCCACGTGGGTGCGCGCCCTGTCGACGTCCGTCGCCTCGATGTCGTCGAGGAAGGCGCGCACGCGCGCGATCGCGGGATGGGGCGGCAGGTCGGTCAAGGCGCCCCCCGCCTCGGTGCGATCATCATCGCGTTGAAGCGCCGTTCGGGCCGCGGCGTGACGACGAGGTTCGCCTTCGCCGCGAAATCGAACGTCGGATAGAAGACCGGGATGACGGCCTGGTCGGCCATCGCCGCCTCGACCGTTTCGGCCAGCCGCTCGGCGCGCAGTTTCAGGTCCATCGTGGTCGCCGCGCGCGACAGCAGGGCGTCGATCGCGAGATTGGAAAAGCGCGTGCGGTTGGCCGAGCCGAAGCCCTTGTCCGCGTCGAACGTGGCGACGAGGGCGCGCAGCGGCTGCAGCGCCTCGTCGGTGCCGTACTGCGCGATGAAGGCGGAATAGGCCTGCCGGCTCGCCTGCGTGAAGAAGACCGAGCCCGGCACGCCCTCGATCGCGGTTTCCACGCCCGCACGCGTCCACATCTGCGCCACGGCCTGCGCGATGTCGCGGTCCTTGGGATAGCGGTCGTTGGTGGCATGCAGCGTGATCTTCATGCCCGCGATATCCGCTTCCTTCAGCAGGGCGCGCGCGCGGTTGGCGTCGAACGCGTCGGGCTTCAGCTTCTGGCTTGTGCCTGCAAAGCTCGCCGGCAGGAACTGGCTGGCGGGCACGCAGGTGCCCTCCATCAGGCGCGTGCAGATCGCGTTGCGGTCGATGGCGTGGGACAGCGCCTTGCGCACGCGCCGGTCGCGCAGCGGATTGCCGGATGCCGACGTCGCGAAGGGCGAGGTGTCGCGCACGCTGTCCATCGCGATGTAGTGGACGACGGCCGCCGGGCCGCTGGCCAGTGCGAACCGTTTGTCGCCCTTGATGCGCGGCTGGTCGGCGATGGGCGGCAGGTCGATCGCGTCGACGGCACCCGACAGCAGCGCCGCCACGCGCGCCGCGTCCGACGCGATGACGCGCTCGGTCACCTTCGACCAGGCGGGCTTCGGGCCCCAGTAGGCGTCGTTGCGCGCGACGACGAGCCGCTCGCCGTTCGACCATTCGACATGGCGGTAGGGGCCGGTCCCGATCGCGAGCTTGCCGGAATTGAACTCAGCCGTCGTGCCCCCGGCATGGTCGCGCTTGACGATGAAGACGCGCGCCAGTTCCTGCGGCAGCGTGGGATTGGGCTCGCGCGTGCGGAAGCGCAGCTTGTGGTCGTCGATCCTGGTCGTCTGGACGATCGAGCGCGTGAAGGTCGAGAAGCTCGCCGGGCTGTTGGGCACGGTGGGTACCCGCAGCAGCGTGGCGATCACGTCGTCGGCGCCGAAGGGCGTGCCGTCGTGGAAGCGCACGTCGCGGCGCAGGTC
>JAEUKY010000051.1 GCA_016794005.1 Rhodospirillales bacterium | reverse complement strand
CTGCCCGCCGTCATCTCGACCGTCAGCTACACGCTGCTGCTCGTCGCGGCGACCGTCGTCATCGTCGAGGCGGATCTCGCGGGGCAGGGCGGGGCGCTGCGCGCGCTGGTGAAGGTGCTGAAGGGGCTGGCGACCAGCCCGCTGATCGTCGCACCGCTCTCGGGCCTCGCCTTCAACCTCTCGGGCCTGCCGATGCCCAAGCCGATGGCGAATTTCTGCGAGCTGCTGGGTGCGGCCGCCGGGCCCGCGGCGCTTTTCGCCATCGGGCTGTTCCTCTCCACGCGCTCGCTGGGCACGCTGGTGGGCGGAAAGAAGCTCGCCGAAGTGGGCTGGCTCGTCTACGTGAAGCTCATCGTCCAGCCGCTCGCCACGTGGTGGCTCGCCGGCTATTTCGGGCTCGACGCGTTCTGGCGCGGCTCGGCCGTCATCCTCGCTTCGTTGCCGACGGCGGCTTTGTGCTTCGTGCTGGCCCAGCAGTACAAGCAGTTCGTCGAGCGCGCGTCGGCCACGATCCTGATCTCGACCGTGCTGTCGCCGGTCGTGATCTCGACGATCATGATCCTGTTCGAGGGGATCCGTCCGCGCTGAAGAATTCGCGCGTGCGCGCGACGGCTTCGGCAAGACCGACGCGCTCGATCGTCACGCCCTCGGGGAACGCCTTGGCGAGGCGGGAGGGGAAGCGCGAATCGAGCATCACGAAAACGCCGGTGTCGTCGGCCCGGCGCACCAGCCGGCCATAGGCCTGCTTGATGCGCAGCCGCACGAGCCGGTCGTCGTAGGCGGCCTTGCCGAACTGCGTGCGCCGCGCCTTGTGCAGGATGTCCGGGCGCGGCCACGGCACGCGGTCGAACACGATCAGGCGCAGCGAACGGCCGGGCACGTCCACGCCGTCGCGCACGGCATCGGTGCCCAGCAGGCACGAATCCTCCTCGGCGCGGAAGATGTCGACCAGCGTCGACACGTCGAGCCGGTCCACGTGCTGGGCGTAGAGCGGCAGGCCCGCGCGCTCCAGTGCCGCCCCGATGCGCCCGTGGATCGCGCGCAGCCGGCCGATGGCCGTGAACAGCCCCAGCGCGCCGCCCTTCGACGCCAGGAAGAACTCGCGATAGGCGGCGGCCACGCGGTCGGGTTCGTCGCGCGCGAGGTCGGTCACGACGAAGACGCGCGTGTTCTTCGCATAGTCGAATGGCGAGGGCACTTGTGCACGCGTCCATTCGGGCATGTGGACGGCCCCGGTGCGCGCGGCGGCCGCCGCCCAGTCGGCCTCGACGTCGCCGGTCGCGTCGGTGAGCGTGGCCGACGTGACGAGCGCTCCGTGCGCCGGTCGCAGCACGGCGGCGGCGAAGGGCACGGTCGGGTCGATCCAGCGCCGGTGGACGCCCACGTCGGCGTCGCGCCCGTCGATGCGCTCCAGCGCCATCCAGTCGACGAAATCCGGCGGCGTGTCGCCGGACAGCGCCTTCAGCATGCCGCGCCAGCCCGCCAGCTCGTTGCCGGCACGTCGTGCGATGCCGCGCGCCACCGCCTCGATGCGCGCGCGCGTCGCGGTGTCGAGATCGGCCGCCTCGTCGTCGAGCCGCTCGGCCAGCAGCTTGGCGAGTGCCACCATCGGCTCGGCGATGCGCGCCAGCGCGGCATCCAGCTTCTCGGCCGCATCGATCAGCCCGTCGAGCGGCGGGCGGCAGTCGGTCTCCAGCGAATAGCCGTCGCCGGCATCGGTCGAGGCGCGCGCCAGCACCTGCTTTCGCACGACCGCGAGGAAGGCTTCGGTCGGGCCGTTGGTTTCGCCCGCAAGGCGCTGCAGCCAGCCTTCGCCGGGTAGCGCACGCGCGGCGGCGACGGCCTTTTCCAGCAGATCCGGCCCGCCGTCGATATCGGCGACCAGCTCGCCCGCGCGTGCCTTCAGGCCGCGCACGCGGCTGCGGCTGCCGCCTTCGGCACCCACGATCCAGCGGCGCAGTTCGACCGTCTCCTGCCCCGTCAACGCGCCACCGAACGCGGAATCGGCGGCATCGAACACGTGATGCCCTTCGTCGAACACGTAGCGTGTGGGCAGCGTCGACTGTGCGGAGCCTGCGGAAAGATCGACGGCGGCGGCCCCCAACGCGGCCTGCATCATCACCAGCGCGTGGTTGGCGACGACGATCTCGGCCTTGCGCGCGCGGCGCACGGATTTCTCGATCGGGCAGCGCGCGTAATGCGGACAGGCCGAATAGATGCATTCGCCGCGCCGGTCGGCGAGCCCGCGCGTGCGCGCCTTGCCGACCAGATCGGGGAGCCATGCCGGGAAATCGCCGCCGACCATGTCGCCGTCGCGGCTGGCCGCCGCCCAGCGCGCCATCAGCCCCAGGGCGGGCGCATCCTGCGGGCGAGTCGCGATGCCGCGCACGGCATCTTCCAGATTGAGCAGGCACAGGTAATTCTCGCGCCCCTTGCGGATCACGACCTTGCGCGCCTTCGTCGCCGGTTCGTCGTGCAGCCGGTCCAGTTCGCGGTCGATCTGGTGCTGGAGATTCTTGGTGTAGGTGCTGATCCACACCGCCCCCTGGTTCTTCTCGGCCCACAGCGTGGCCGGGGCGAGATAGCCCAGCGTCTTGCCCACGCCCGTTCCGGCTTCGGCGACGACCAGGCGCGGGACTTCGGCCTCGTCGCGCGGTGCGAACGCGCGCGAAACGGCGGAGGCGTAGTCGGCCTGCTCGGGCCGCGCCTCGCTGTCGGCCCCCAGCATGTCGGCAAGGCGTCGGCGCGCCTCGCCGGGATCGACCGGCAGGTTGCCGGGCGGCGGCTCGGGTGCCGTCTCGCTCCATTCCTCGATCCGCCGCCACGCTTCGAGACCCTGCACCGAGCGGTCGGTCTCGAACGCACCCGGCGTGTCGCCCAACGCGGCGAGCACGGCATCGGCCCAGCGCCAGCCGCCGCGCGCCATCGCGCGTGCCGCACCCACGATGTCGGGATTGCGCGCGACCAGCGGCTCGGCGAGTTCGGCCAGCAGGAGGCGCACGGCTTCGTGCACGGCCTGCACTTCGGCCGGCAGCCCGTGCGGCACGGGCAGGCCCACCGCCTCGGCAAGGCCGCGCGCGGTGGGCAGGCAGAAACGCGCGGGCCGCACGAACGCGAACAGTTCCAGCGCGTCGTAGCAGGCGAGCCGGTCGAGCCCCAGCCGGCGCGCGGTCGCCGGTGCATGCACCGCGATCGGCGCTTCGGCCATCGCACGGCGCGCTGCTTCCGAAAGGCGGATCTCCTCGATCTCGCCGTCCGCCGTCAGCCACGCGGCCTGCGCCACGCCCGCGGCGATCACCGGGGCGGCGGGGACGCGCACCTGTGCCGAACGCGGATTGCTGCCGCGAAAGGGAACGACGGTCGATGGCGGCGAATCGCCCATGGCCCATCATAGGGCCTCGGCGGGCGTTGACGCACCGGCGCATGGGCCCTAGTTTCGCGGGCCGTTTCGACGTTTTTCCCGAGAGCGCCATGACCGATTCGCCCACCCCCCTTTCTTCCGCCCCGCCGACCCGCGCGGACGCGATGAAAGGCCGCGCGTGGCCGTTCGAGGAGGCGCGCCGTCTCGTCGCGCGCACCGGCGAGAAGACCCCGGCCAAGGGCTACGTGCTGTTCGAGACGGGCTACGGCCCGTCGGGCCTGCCGCATATCGGCACGTTCGGCGAGGTCGCGCGCACGACGATGGTGCGCAAGGCCTTCCAGATGCTGTCGGACGTGCCGACCCGGCTGTTCGCCTTCTCCGACGACATGGACGGCCTGCGCAAGGTTCCCGAGAACGTCCCCAACGGCGAGATGCTGGCGAAGCATATCGGCAAGCCGCTGACTTCCGTGCCGGACCCGTTCGGCAAGTTCGACAGCTTCGGCGCGCACAACAACGCGATGCTGCGCGAATTCCTCGACCGGTTCGGCTTCGAGTACGAGTTCAAGTCGTCGACGGCGCTCTACAAGGCGGGCACGTTCGACGCGACGCTGCTGAAGGTGCTGCGCGCCTACCGCGCGATCATGGACATCATGCTGCCCACGCTGGGCGAGGAGCGGCGCCAGACCTATTCGCCCTTCATGCCCGTGTGCGCCAAGACCGGCCGCGTGCTGCAGGTACCCACGGTGGAGACGAAGCCCGACGCCGGCACGATCGTCTACCGCGACGAGGACGGCAGCCTCGTCGAGACGCCGGTCACCGGCGGTGCGTGCAAGCTGCAATGGAAGATCGACTGGGCGATGCGCTGGGCCGCACTCGAGGTCGACTACGAGATGTCGGGCAAGGACCTGATCGATTCGGTCAAGCAGTCGTCCAAGGTCGTGCGCGCCATCGGCAGCAGGCCGCCCGAGGGCTTCACCTACGAGCTGTTCCTCGACGAGAACGGCGAGAAGATCTCGAAGTCGCGCGGCAACGGCCTGACGATCGAGGAGTGGCTGAAGTACGGCACGCCCGAGAGCCTGTCGCTGTTCATGTACCAGCAGCCCAAGGCTGCCAAGCGCCTGCATTTCGACGTGATCCCGCGTCACGTGGACGACTATCTGTCGTTCGTCGAGCGCTATCCCGCGCAGAACGTTCAGCAGAAGCTCGACAACCCGGCCTTCCACATCCACGGCCGCAACGGGCCGCCGGCGCCGGAAGCCAACGGCGTGCCGTTCAGCATGCTGCTCAATCTCGTGGGCGTGGCGAACTCGCTGGAGAAGGACGTGCTGTGGGGCTTCATCAGCCGCTACGCGCCCAAGGCGAGCCCCGCGACGAACCCGATGCTCGACCGGCTGGTCGGCCACGCGATCGCGTATTTCCGCGATTACGTCGAGCCGACGCGCAGGTTCCGCGCGCCCGGCGACATGGAGAAGGCCGCACTCGCCGATCTCGACGCGTGCCTGGCGAAGCTGCCGGCCGACGCGAGCGCCGAAGACATCCAGAACGAGGTCTACGCGGTGGGCAAGCGCCACCCGTTCCCCGAACTGAAGGCGTGGTTCCAGGCGATGTACGAGACGATGTTCGGCGCGAGCCAGGGCCCGCGCATGGGCTCGTTCATAGCACTCTACGGGATCGCGCCGACGCGAGCACTCATCGCGCGCGTGCTGTCGGGCGAGATGGCGTCGAAGGCCTAGAGCCTTACTGGCTCACCCACAAAATGCGGTGGCAGAAGACGACGTCCGACACTTCGAGGACGCGTTCGCCGTGCGCGGCGTTGAGCGAGGTGAGCTCCAGCTTGCGCTGGCCCTTGCGGATCAGCTGCTTTGCCATCACTTCGCCCGCCGTGGTCTTGACCACGCAGCGGTCGCCGCGGCGCAAGGACGCCTGCGGCGAGACGACGATGGTGTCGCCGTCGCGGTAGACCGGCTCCATGCTGTCGCCCGACACCATCAGCGCGTAGGCGTGCGTGTCGGCCAGTTCGGGGAACAGCAGCTCGTCCCAGCCCGAGCCGGTCGGATAGCCGGCGTCGTCGAAGAAGCCCTTCTCGCCGGCCTGCGCGTAGCCGATCACGGGCACGCGGCGCATGGCGCCGGCCACGCTCGGCACGGTGCCGATATAGCCGACGAACTCCGACATCGTGGCGCCGGTCGCTTCGAGGATCTTCGAGATGCTTTCGGTCGACGGCCAGCGCGGCCGGCCGTCGCGCGACACGCGCTTCGACTTGTTGAAGGTGGTGGGGTCGAGCCCGGCGCGGCGCGCGAGGCCCGACGGCGAGAAGCCATGATCGCCTGCGAGCTGATCGATGGCCTGCCAAACATCTGCGTGACGGAGAATCATGTGTGAATTTTTACTCAAGCTTTGACGGATTGCATTAGGTATGTATGCCCTGTTCATTTGATGAATGAAAATTTCCTTATATTTGTATGGATTGCGCGATCCGGAGGTCATGTTTTATGTTTGTTCTTTCAATTTCCGATGGTGCCATGCGGCGGTTCGACGGGGCGATCGACGGGGGCGGAGGGGGCGGGGCCGGCGCCATCGCGACCGCCGGGGCGGCCGCTCTCGTCGTATTCCGCGACCGCACCGAGATCGCGTGGCTGCGCGGCCTCAAGCGCGGCTTCCGCCATTGCGCCGTCTGGGTGCGCGCGGGCGATTTCTGGATCCTGCAGGAAACGCTCTCGCACCAGACTTTGCTGGGCATATGGCCGGCCGGGAACGAGGCGGGCCTGGTCGCCGCCCTGCGGGCGTCCGGCCACCGGATCGTGCCCGCGCGCATCGCTGCCGCGCCGCGCCGGATCGCCCCGCCGCTGCCGTTCAGCTGCGTGGAATCGGTCAAGCGCGTGCTGGGCATCCACGCCTGGTCGATGCTCACGCCCTGGCAGCTCTACCGGCATCTGGCTGGGGCGACGAAAATCCTGATTGACAATTACCCTAAATAGGAATAATTCATTAAACAGGCTCCTGAAACGAGCCGGACAGGTCCCGGAAGGGCTGCCATCGGGGCGGCTCGGGGCCAGAAATAGGTTTGATTGCCACTTCCCGAAGCTGGAGATGTCCCATGGGTGGTTTTTTCTCGGCCCCGTCGATTCCCGCACCGCCGCCGCCTCCGCCGCTGCCCGAGCCGGTCGACCCGGACAAGGAAGCGCGCGAGGCGCGCATCAAGGCGATGATCCGCCGCCGGCGCGGCCGCGCGGGCCTCGTCGCCACGGGCGATCGCGGCGTGCTGACGGCCTCGTCGGCGCCGAACATGCTCGCCACGCGGCTGGGGGAATGACGATGGCGGTCCCCGACATCGAAACCGCCGCGCGCGAAACGCTCGCCCGCTACCGGCGCGCGCGCAACGCGCGCGGCGCGTGGGAAGGCGTCTGGCAGGACTGCTACGAGTTCGCGTTGCCCCAGCGCACGCCGTCGGGTGCCGGCGGCATCGAGCGGCGCGGCGACCGGCTGTTCGACGCCACCGCCGGCGACGCGGCCGAACAGCTCGCCGCCTCGCTGATGTCGCAGCTCGTCCCGCCGTGGTCGCGCTGGTTCGGCCTGCAGCCGGGCGGCGAGGTGCCCGAGCCGCAGCGCGCCGCCGTCGGCGAGGTGCTGGAGAAGGCCGCCGCGATCCTGCAGGCGCATTTCGACCGCTCGAACTTCGCCATGGAGATCCACCAGTGCTTCCTCGACCTCGTCGTCGCGGGCACGGCGATGCTGCAGTTCGAGGAAGCGCCGGCGGGTGCCGATTCCGTGTTCCGTTTCGCGGCCGTCCCGCTGGGCAGGCTGGCGCTGGACGAATCCGCGGAGGGGGCGTTCGACATCGTCTTCCGCACGAGCGAGCTTTCCGCCGAGCGGCTCGTCGCGCGCTTTCCCGACGCGTCGCTGCCCGATTCCATCCGCAAGGCCGATCCGCGCGGCGGGGCCGAGCGGCGTTATGCGGTCGTCGAGACGCTGCGCGCCGAACCGCCGGGCTACCGCTACATGGCGCTGCTGGAAGACGGCACGGATGCCTCCGGCCCCGTCGTGCTGGCGCAGGGGCGCTTCGAACAGCCGCCGTTCCTCGCCTTCCGCTGGCTCAAGGCGCCGGGCGAGGTCTACGGGCGTTCACCGGTGATGAAGGCGCTGCCCGACATCAAGACCGCCAACAAGGTGGTCGAACTCGTGCTGAAGAACGCGTCGATCGCGGTCACCGGCATCTGGCAGGCCGACGACGACGGCGTGCTCAACCCCGCGAACATCCGCCTGCAGCCGGGCACGATCATCCCGAAGGCGGTCGGCTCGGCCGGCCTCACGCCGCTCGAAGCGCCGGGACGGTTCGACGTGTCGAACCTCGTGCTCGACGATCTGCGCGCGCGCATCAGGCACGCACTTCTGGCCGACCGGCTGGGCCAGGTCGACAGCCCGACCATGACGGCGACCGAGGTGCTGGAACGTTCGGCCGAAATGTCGCGCATCCTGGGCGCCACCTATGGCCGTCTGCAGGCCGAACTGCTCACGCCGCTGATCGCGCGCGCCGTCGCGATCCTGCGCCGGCGCGGGGAGATCCCGCCCGTGCTGATCGACGGGCGCACGGTCGAGCTCCAGTACAAGTCGCCGCTCGCACTCGTGCAGGCGCAGGCCGACGTGCGCAATGCCATGCTGTGGATCACGCAGGCCGCCACGCTGGGGCCGGAGGCGATGGCCGTCGTCGATGCCGGTGCCGCCGCGCGCTGGATGGCGCGCGCGCTCAGCGTGCCGGCCGATCTCGTGCGCCCGCCGATGGCCTCGCCCGCCCAGCTCCTCGTCCAGGCCCTGTCGGGCCAGCAAACCCCGTGAAAGGAAACACCATGACCGAGACGATCGCGAACAATCCCGCCACGCCGCCGCCCGCGCGCCCCGACCACGTGCCCGAGAAATTCTGGGACGCCGACGGCGGCCAGGTGCGCGTCGAAGCGCTGTCGAAATCCTATTCGGAACTCGAGCGCAAGCTCTCCGCCATGATCCCGGGCCCGAAATCGCCCGAGTGGGAGCAGAGCTGGCGCAAGGCGATGGGCGTGCCCGAAGCGCCCGACGCCTACCGCATCGTGCCGAAGGACGATCTGGTGGCGCCCGACGCGGACGTGAACCGCCGCCTGCACGCGGCCGGCTTCACGCCGCAGCAGGCCCAGCTCGTCTACGACCTCGCGGTCGAGCGTCTCGTGCCGATGGTGCAGGACTATGCCGAAGGCTACCGCGCCGAGATCGCGCGCGAGCGGCTGGCGGCCGAGTTCGGCGGGGCCGAGAAATGGGCGGCCCTTGCCCCGCAGATCGCGCGCTGGGGTTCGCAGAACCTGCCGGGCCATGTCTACGAGGCGCTTGCCGCGTCGCCCGAAGGGATCCGCGCGCTGCATCGCATGATGTCGTCGGGCGAGCCGGACCTGCGCGGCTTCGGCGGGGCGTCCCAGCCGCTCGACGAAGAAGGGCTTCGCAAGCTGATGTCCGACAGGCGCTACTGGCGCGACCACGATCCGGCCGTCGTGCGCGCGGTCAGCGAAGGTTTCAAGCGGCTCTATCCCGATCGCGAATCGTGAAGGAAGCCGCTTGACATGAAAACAACCTAGGATTATATTACGAATCGTTCCGCCCCGCCTTCGCGGGAGAACGGAACGCCCCCTTCCAGCGCCAACGGGACAACCGGCCTTCGGCCCCCGCGGCACCGCCCGACCATCCCCCGCGAAACGGGGTCGGTGTTCCGCGTCCTCCGGGGCGCGGCACCGGCAACCCTCGCTTGCGGGTCCCCGAACCCGACTCTTCAAACAGAGGGACCCATGCCCGACATCGACAGAGCATTCGTCAAACAGTACGAGAACGACGTCCATCTCGCCTTCCAGCGGATGGGCTCGAAGCTGCGCACCAGCGTGCGCTCGAAGAAGAACGTCCAGGGCGCATCGACCGTCTTCCAGAAGATGGGCCGCGGTGCCGCGACGACCAAGGCCCGCCACGCGGCCGTGCCCGTGATGAACGTCGACCATTCGACGGTCGAAGTG